>NZ_JAXAXM020000009.1:1988-180826 GCF_047500745.2 Stenotrophomonas sp. FR024 | reverse complement strand
CTGAAACTGAAAGGTCTGAGCCCGGTAAAGTACCGGGAGCAGGCCCAATCGGCCGCCTGACCCCGTCCAAGTCTCGGGGGTCACTTCACCATGGGGGCTTGGCCGCGGCATCCATGCCGCGGACACTCCCGCAACCGGACCCACCCCGCCTTCGACAGATCTCTGCGATCTGCAGTAGATCCACGCCATGCGTGGATGAATCTCCATCGGAATCGAATATTTCGAATTGGAATCGAAAAGCATCCACGCATGGCGTGGATCCAGCGTGTCGACCAAGGTCGACACCTACCAACAGCCGCGGGAATCTGTCAGAGGCGGGGCGGTGTGGGTTGGCAGGACCGTTGGCGCCATGGATGGCGCCATCGAGCCCCCATGGAAGGGTTTACGGCGTGTCCTGACAACCCACACCGCCCCGCCATCCCCCAGAAACCCGCTGTTGCTGTTGCTGTTGCTGTTGCTGTTGCTGTTGCTCCAGCTCTGGCCTCTGCGGGTGCCGGGCGCAGCCCGGCCGTAACCCCTTACTTCTTTGCGCGCGGCTGGTTCAGCGGTTCCATCGCGCGGAAGCGCTGGCTGTACTCGTCGGTCAGGGTGCGTGCCTCCTGCCCGTTGCGCACGATGCTCGGCGTCAGCAGCACGATCACCTCCGAACGGCGGCTGGTGCGGCTCTTCTGCCCGAACAGTGCGCCCACCACCGGAATCCGGCTCAGGCCGGGGATGCCGCTGCTGCCATCGGTGCCCGTGTCGGTGATCAGGCCGGCCAGCATGATGGTGTCCCCGCTCTGCACCGCCGCTTCGGTCGACAGCTTCTTGGTGGAAATACGCGGGTTGCAGTTGCGCTCCGTCGGATTGCAATTGTCCGGCACGTTGGAGGCACTGCTCACTTCCTGCACGATGTCGAGGAACACGGTGCCATCACGGGTCACGCGCGGCCGCACCTTCAGGATCACGCCGGTGTCGATGTACTGCACCGAACTGTAGGTGCCGGCGCCGATACCGGTGTTCACCGTGGTGGTGTTGATCGGCACCTTGTCACCCACGTTGAGCGTGGCCTCGGCGTTGTTGCGCACGAACACCGAGGGGGTCTGCAGCAGGCGCACATCGGTGACCTTGTCCAGCGCGCTGACCACCGCCGCGCCATTGTGGCCGGTGAACGCCCAGCCAAGGCCTTCGCCACCGGTCGCGGCACCGGCAAAGCTGCTCCAGGAGCCGCCGGCGGCGGCCGGCAGGGTCACGCCGGCCAATGCGCCGGTCAGCGCGCGCCCGGCCACCGCGTTGTCGAAGAACCAGTTCACGCCGTACTTCAGGTCACCCTCCAGTGCGACCTCGGCCACCTGCGCTTCGATATGCACCTGCAGCGGCATCACGTCCAGCTTCTCGATCACTTCGCGGATCGAGCGCCAGGCCTGCGGGGTCGAGCGCACCAGCAGGGTGTTGGTTTCCTCCACCGCCGACACGCCCACGCGATCGCCTTCCACTTCCAGGCTGACGCTGACGTTGCCGGACTGGCGCTGCGGCAGGTTCATGCTGCCGTTGCCGGTGCCACTGGAGCCACTGCCCGGCGTCGAACCGAAATTGCTGCTGTTGTTGCTGTCCATGCCACGCTCACCGTCGCTGCCCAGCTGCGACGGCATTGCACCCGGTGCCAGCGAGGCCGGGCTGGAGCCGCCGCGATTGCCGCTGCTGGCGAAGGCTTCACTGAGGCGTTCGGCCAGATCCCGCGCCTTGATGTAGCGCAGCTCATAGGAGAACAGGCGGGCGCTGCCACCGGCGGTATCGATGCGGTCCAGCCACTGCTGGATCTGGTCCAGGTAACGCACCTGCGGGGTGATCACCAGCACCGCGTTGGCGTTTTCCAGCGGCAGGAAGCGGAACATGCCGGCGCTGGGCGTCTTGCTCTCCTCGCCGAACACCTTCTCCAGATCGGCGGCCACCTGCTCGGCCTTCCCCGACTGGATCGGGAACACGCCCACCGACATGCCCGACAGCCAGTCGACGTCGAAGATCTCGACAGTGCGCATGTAGTTTTCCAGCTCGGCGCGGGTACCGCCCAGGGTGATCACGTTGCGGCCGCTGTCGACGTTGACGATGGCGTTGGGGCGCGCGTACGGCTCCAGCACCTTCTTCATTTCAGTTGCGGAGATGAACTGCAGCGGGATCACCCGCACCTCGAAACCGCGTGCGCTGGCCGCCGGCGCCGTACTCGGTGCGACGGTGCCGGCCAATGCCTGATCGGCGGCGACGATGTTGTAGCGGCCGCCGCTGTAGACCATGCGGGCATTGTTCCAGCCCAGCACCATCTCCAGCAGGTTCAACGCCTGCGCCGGCGACACCGGCTTGGGCGTGGCCAGGGTGACTGTGCCCTGCACCCCCGGTGCGATCACGTAGTTCTGGCCCAGCATGTCACCGAGGATGGCCTTGACCACCGCATGCACCGATTCGCCTTCGAAATTGAAGGTTGCTTCACCGGTGCTGGCGCCATGCAGTGCCGGAGCCGGTGCGCGTGCTGCTTCGCGGTTGATCATGGTGCCGGTGCCACGGCGGATCACCGCCTGCGGAGCGCCCTGGGCGTCACGGGCAGCATCAGCGGCGACTTCGGCCGCCTGGCCGGCCTCGGCAGTGGGCGACAGATTGCCCTTGCGCTGCACATGCGGTGCGGACACGGTGCTGCAGCCGACCAGCAGCGCGAGGGCAAAGGACCAGGGAAGGAAACGCAGGCTCATGCATTCACTCTATCGGTTGGTGCCATCGCCCGGGGGCGGCGACGGTTGTTGCTGCTGTTGTTGTTGCTGCAGCTGGCGGCGACGGGCCTGGATGCGTTCGCGAATGGCCTGCATCTGCGCTTCGCTGGGGCCGTTGTTGTTGGCAGGCGGTGTGGCGGCCGCCGCAGCCGAGGATGCCGGCGCACTGCCAGCAGGCGACGGCGATGCGGTTGCCGCAGCCGGCGGCGGTGCCGGCGGAGCGCCTGCCGGGGGCGGCACAACGATCGCACCGGCCGGTGGCGCACCGTTGGCGCCGCGCAGCACGGTCGGCGGTTCCCCCCCCTGCCCGTTGAATACCGCCAGTTCCAGCACCTGGTTGCCACCGGGGCCGATCACGGTGGCCTGGCGCGGCTGCAGTGCGACCAGCTGCCAGCCGTCGACGGCTTCACCGTTGAGGCGCAGGCGCAGCGAGCGGTTCTGTTCGGTGGTGAAGGTGGCCATGCCGAAGTCGCCGGTCAGCAGCACGCCGGTCAGGCGCAGCGCGGCGCTGGCGGCGGGCTCGCTGCCGCCGAGCAGGTAGGGCTTCGGCCTGCGGTCCTCGGCGAACAGCGGTCGCTCGCCGATCGCGCTGTAGCTGTCGGCACTGGCCATGCGTTCTGCAACCAACGGCGGCAGCACCGGCAACGAAGGCACCGCATCGGCATCACCGTCCGCACCTGGCAGCTGGCTGCCCAGACCGAAGCCGGTGGCCAGCCAGACCGCTGCCGCCCAGCCGGCCAGTGCCAGCAGGAAGCCGGTGCGAAGGCTGATCTGCTCAAGCTTCATCGGCCACCTCCTGCCCTTCTTCCGGCGCAGCCGGTGCGGCGGCCGGTGCAGGTGTGGCCGAAGGCGGTTGCGGCGCCGCGCCCGGTTCGGCTGCAGGTGCCGGCGCAGCGCCATCGGCCGCAGCACCGGGCAGCAGGTAACCGGCCAGTTCGAACGACACGTCCAGGCCGAGCCCGGACTCGTTGGGCGACTGCTGGAAGCGCTGCGCGATCAGGTTGAGGTTGTCGACGAACAGGCGCGGGCTGCCGGTTTCCAGGCTGTGCAGCACCGTGGCCAGTTCGGCCACACCGCAACGCAGGCGCACCTGCATGGCCACGCGCACGAATTCGGCGTCACGGCGGTTGTCGGTCAGTGGCGTGCGGTTGCTGATGGTGCAGCTGCGGTTGCCCGGGCTGGCCATCGCCACCGCATCCTGCAGCTTCGCGCCCAGCGCAGCGGCCGCAGCTTCGGCGGTGGCTTCGCGCAGGAAGCCCGGCCGCTGCTGCAGTGCCTCGCGGGTGGCGCGCAGGCGCTGTTCGATCTGCGGCTGCTGCTGCAGCTGCGCCTGCACGCGCTGCTCGCGCTCGCGCAGGGCAGCCACGTCGGCGTCGATTTCGCGCAGTGGCTGGGTGAACCAGGGGTGCACCAGCAGCAGGTACGCCAGACCCAGCACTGCCAGCAGCAGCGCCAGTGCCAGCCAGCGGTCACGGCGTGCGCTTGGCATCGGCATCGGCCGCCTCCCGTGTCGGGGCCGCAGCCGGCAACGGCTGCAGTTCGGCGGTCATGGTGAAGCGGTCACGGCCACTGGCTGCGCCATCGGCCTGCAGTACGCCGGTCAGGTTGACCTTGCGCCACTGCGGTGCGTCCTGCAGCAGCTGCACCAGCTGCGAGGCCTCGCGGCTCAGGCCGATCAGCTGCAGGTTGTTGTTCTCGATGGCCAGCTTTTCCAGGTAAGTGCCCTCCGGCAGGCGCCGGGTCAGTTCATTCCAGATTTCCACCGTTCCGGCGCGCTGGCTGCGCTGCTTTTCCAGGAATGCGGCACCATCGATCAGCGCCTGCAGCTGCGCGCGTTCGCTGGCGACACCACGCGCACTGCGTGCACTGCGCTCGACCTGCGCACGCAGTTCGTCGGCGGCGGCGCGGCGGTTGTCGAGCAGCTGCAGGGCCGCCAGCACCAGCATCACCAGCGCGGCCACGGCCAGCAGCACATTCCAGCGCCGCGTCGGGTCTGCCCGCAGCTGGCGCTGCCCCGGTGGCAGCAGATTCACCTGCAGGGATTCACCCTCGGTGTCGATGGCATCGACACCGGCCAGTGCATCGGCCCATTCGCCTACGCTGGCCCGCCACGCCTCAAGCTGGCGCAGTGGCCAGGCGATCAGTTCGACCTGCAGCTGGCCCTCGGCGGCGCCCCCGAGTTCACGCACGTCATAGCTGACCTGGCTGGATTCGAACGGCGTCTGGCGGTCGATCTCGAAACCGACCACGGCGCGCAGCCGGTCGGCCGCAGCCGCAGGTAGGCGCAGATGACGACGCAGTACCTCGCTGGCCGGCAGCAGCCACACCCGCGGCAGGCTGCGCAGTCGCGGTTCCAGCACGCGGTCCAGTTCGGCCGGCGACAGCGGCCATGGCACGCTGGCAACTGCTTCGCGGCGTTCTCCGGCCTCTCGCCAGACCTGCAGCTGCTCACCCTGGCGCTGCAGCAGCAGGCGCGCCTGTGCCCAGCCCAGTGCCCACTGCCAACGTGCCGGCACCCAGGCCAGCAGCGATTGCCGCCACCAGCGCAGGAAACGGCCGGCGCCAGGGCCGATCCGGCCCTGCACCTGCCGCACACTGTCCTGCCATGCCGTCATCTTGCTGTCATTCCCTGCTCCCAGCGAAGCACTGTGTAGGACCGCCCGGGAACCCCGCCCGAGCCATTGCGTACCACTGCCTGCAACACCGACCGGCGTCCACTGCCGTCGGTTGCACGAGACTCGATACTATAGGTGCCGCTGCTGCTGGCAAGCGTTGTCGCACCGCCAGCGGTATCTGCGTCACGCTCCTGCTGTGCGCGCTGCGCCAGCACGGTATCCGCATCCAGGCCCAGTGCGGTCAGCACCGGCGCGCTGGCGAACTGGGGATCCGGGCGTGCCTGGCGGCTGTACAGGGTCAGGTGCGGCAGCATGGCCTTGTACAGCGGGCCGCGCATGCCCAGTACCCGCTGCAGTTCACCGAGCGTCTCGAAACGCTTGTTGCGTGGGCCATACGGCAACCCCGCCGCCGCATAGTCCGGGGCTTCGGCACCGCCGCCCGGCTGCAGCAGGCTGTCTTCATCACGCCAGTCGACAATGGCACCGGCCAGCTGCCGGGCTGCCCCTTCGTCTTCGCCGAGCGCCTTGAGGAACGCGGTCAGCAAGGTCACGTCGACCAGGTTCAGGTTGATCTTGCCGTTCTCGTCCAGCACCTTGATCGCGATGCTGGCGTCATCGAACTGCCAGCGGTAGGTTCGGCCATCAGCGCGCCAGGGCGCCCGCAGCGGATCGGCGGACAGGCGCAGCAGCGCGTACTCCAGGCCGGCGCGCGCCCGTTCCTGGCCGCGTGCATCGTCATCCAGCACCCGCTGCTGCAGATGCTCGACCCGTGCGCTCAGCGCGAACGCACCGACCAGCGCGGTCATCAATGCGATCAACCACAGCACCAGTACCAGTGCCGCACCGTGTTGCCGGTTCATCGCGCGCCTCCGCTGCCACCGTTGCGCGGCGCCACCACCAGCGTCGGCCAGGGCGCGCCCCTGGCCGGGACGATCTTGATCTCCACCAGCATCGGCAGGCGGCGGGTATCGTCCCAGCGCGGCATCCAGTCGCTCACCTGGCCGGTACTGGCATCGATGCCGCGATAGCGAAGTTGTACCGACTTCAGGTTTTCCACCAGCACTTCCGGCGGGCGCGGCGGGTTCTCGGCGATGCGCTCGCCTTCCTGCAGCAGCACCAGGTCCAGCAGCAAGCGCTGCTGGCCATCGCGGCCGTCCACCTGCAGCGCGTGCAGGTAGGGTCCGCCGCGGCCGAGGTAGCCCGGCAGATCGGCGGCGAACAACATGCGCTGCTCTTCGCCCTGGAAGAAGATCGGTTCGCGGGTGGGATCGGGTACTTCCAGCGGCGCGCGCAGCGCACCGGCCAGCTGCCGCCGCAACAGCGCCTGCACCGCGCGCATGCGCTCACTCTCGGCCGCGATCTGCTCGCCACGCTGACTGACCGCCATTGCCGAGCGGACGCTGGCGAACGCCAGCGCCAGGCCACCGGCCAGCAGCACCGTGGCCAGCATCACTTCAACCAGCGTGAAACCCGCGGCGCGGCGCTTCATCGCGCGCTCTCCAGGTCCGGCGGCAGCAGGCGCAGGCTGCGCCAGCGCAGCTGCTCGCGTTCGCTGTCGCCCCAACGCACCTGCAGCTGCAGTTCGGCCAGCCAGGGGGCACCGGCCGACTGTGACTGCACGGCGTTGCCGGCACGTGGCTCCACCCACGGCTGCACCTGCAGCTCCCAGTGGTAGCGTCCCTGTTCCCAGTCGCCCTGCTGGCTACCCACCTGCAGTGGCGTGGCGACACCGGTTTCGGCCAGCAGCGACTGCGCATGCAGTATCGCGCGCGTGCGCAGCTCGGCCTCGCGCACCTGCCTGGCACCACCGGACAGACTGCCCAGCAGCAGGGTCAGCGCCAGCCCGAGCAGGGCAAAGGCGATGATCACTTCCAGCAAGGTAAAGCCGCGAATGTGCCGCTTCATTGTGCCCGCCAGGGGCCGGAGCGGACCTCACCGGTCAGCCAGCCCACGTCGATGCGCCATTCGGCATCGTCACGCTGCAGCCGGATGCGGCCACCGCTGGAGCCACCATCGGGATGGAACTCGATCACGCCCTGCCCTGGCGCGGTGGCCAGCTGCGCGGCGCCTTCGAACTGCACCTGCAGCTGTGCCGGCACGTCACCATGGCGCTGGTTGGCGCCTTCCCAGCGCCGCTTTGCCGGTTCGATGACAAAGCGCTGCGGCTCGCCGCGGGCGATCGCCTGCGCGCGTACTACCCGCAGCTGGTTGGCGATGTCCTTGCCGGCGCTGCGCAGCTGCATGCCGGCGAAGCCGCGCGACAGGCCGGCGGCGGTAATCAGGCCGATCGCTGCGATCAGCGCGATCACCAGCAGCATTTCCAGCAGCGACAGGCCTGCTGCGCGCCTGCCGTGCAGGCGCGGGCGAGGCAGCCGGCGCGGCAGGAAATACGTCATGCAGGATTACGGCTGGTAGCGGATGTCGGCATCGACGCTGCTGCCGCCGGCCTTGCCATCCTTGCCGAGGCTGATCAGCTCGTACGGCTGGCCTTCGCCCGGCGCACGGTACTCCAGCGCGTGGCCCCACGGGTCGTTCAGGTCAGCCGGCTTGGCATACGGCCCCAGCCAGCCACCGACACCCGCCGGTGCGGTCACCAGATCGTTGAGCGAGCCGGGCAGCTTGCCGGTATCGATCTGGTAATTGTCGACCTTGGACGCAACGGTCTGCACCTGCGCCTTGGCGATGTTGGCCTTGCCGCGATCGGCGCCGCCCAGCACGCGGCTGGCGACCAGGGTCAGCACCGCACCGATCAGCACGATGACGATGATGATTTCCAGCAGGCTCATGCCCGACTGGTTGCGCGCGGCGGTGAAGGAAAGGCGGATCGGTCGACGGGAAGCAATCATGGTCGGTCCTTTCAGTTGCGGAGTGTCGGGGTTGCGTAGGGATCCATCGTCAACCGATGGCATTGGTCAGGTCGTACAGCGGTACCAGCACGGCAACGATCACCGCACCGACCACCGAGGCCAGCACCAGGGTGATCGCCGGCACCATCGCCGCCAGCAGGCGGTCGATGCGCCGGGCGCTGTCCTGTTCGAAGGTATCGGCGGCTTTCAGCAGCATGGTATCGAGTGCACCGGATTCCTCGCCGACCTGGATCATCTGCAGCGCCAGGCGCGGGAAACGCTTGCCGCGCGACAGCGCCAGCGACAGGCCGGTACCGTTCTTCACTTCATCCGCGGCGGCTTCCACATCGGCGGCCAGCGCGCGGTTGCCCAGCACGTTGCGGGCGATGCCCAAGGCACCCAGCAACGGCACGCCATTGCGCAGCAGGGTGCCCAGCGTGCGGGCCAGCCGCGCGGTTTCCAGTTCGCCGAGCAGGCGGCCGATGCCGCGACGCTGCAGCAGCCAGCCATCCAGCGCCAGCCGGAAGGCCGGTTGCCGCGCCTTGCGTTCGAAGAACAGCGCAAGTATCCCTGGCACCACCAGCAGCAACACCCACCAGTCGCGCACGAACAGGCCCAGCTGCAGCACCGCGTTGGTGAACCACGGCAGCGCCACATCCAGGCTTTCGTACATCTGCGCGAACTGCGGCACCACGTAGCCGAGCAGGAACAGCAGCGCGCCACCCACCACCACCAGCAGGATGGCCGGGTACACCAGCGCGTTGATCACCTTGCCCTGCAACGCGCGGCTGCGTTCGAGGTAGTCGGCCAGGCGCTGCAGGGTTTCGTGCAGGCTGCCGCCGGCTTCACCGGCCCGCACCATGTTCACGTACAGGCGCGAGAACAACCCATGCTGGCGCTCCAGTGCGGTCGACAGCGGCGCGCCACCGCGCACCACATCGCGGATGTCGGTGATCGCGCGGCGCGAGCGTTCGTCTTCGGGCAACCCGAGCAGGATCGACAGCGCGCGATCCAGCGGCTGGCCTGCACCGAGCAGTGTCGCCAGCTGCTGGGTGAACTGCAGCAATGCCGCACCCTGCAGCGGCCGTTGGCGGAACAGGTTGCGCCAGGTACTGCCACCGATCGCACCGCCATCGGCCAGCTGGGTCTCCATCGGCAGATGGCCCTGGTCCTGCAGGCGCGCGACCAGCTCGGCCTCGCTTGCCGCTTCCATCTGCCCGTCGAAGATCTCGCCGTGCGGATTCAGTGCCTTGTAACGGTAGGTCGGCATGTCAGCCCCGGCGTCCTGCGCGCATCAGCTTTCCTCGGTGACACGCAGCACTTCCTCGATGGTCGTCTGACCACTGAGGGCCTTGGACAGACCATCTTCGTACATCGTGCGCATACCGGCTTCGCGGGCAATGCGTTCGATCTCGCCCATGCCGTCGCGGCGCATCACCGCGCGCCGCAGCGCGTCGTTCATCACCAGGAATTCCATGATGGTGGTCCGGCCGAGGTAACCGGTCGGCGCCAGCGCGGAGGGCTTCGGGCGGTACAGGTGGATCGGTCCTTCCGGCTGCAGGCGGCGCAGCTCGAAGCGTTCGATCTCCTCCGGCGAGGCTTCATAGCGCTCGGCATGGGTCGGCTCCAGCCGACGCACCAGGCGCTGGGCCAGGATGCCGTTGATGGTGGAGGTAAGCAGGTAGTCTTCCACGCCCATGTCGAGCAGGCGGGTGATGCCGCCGGCTGCGTTGTTGGTATGCAGGGTGGACAGCACCAGGTGGCCGGTCAGCGCCGACTGGATCGCGATGCGCGCGGTTTCCAGGTCGCGCATTTCGCCGATCATGATGATGTCCGGGTCCTGGCGCACGATGCTGCGCAGGGCGTTGGCGAAGTCCAGGCCGATCTGCGGCTTGGCCTGGATCTGGTTGATGCCTTCGATCTGGTATTCCACCGGGTCTTCGACCGTGATGATCTTGACGTCGGCAGTGTTCAGCTGGCTCAGCGCGGTGTACAGCGTGGTGGTCTTGCCTGAACCGGTCGGGCCGGTCACCAGCAGGATGCCGTGCGGCTGTTCCAGCACCTTGCGGAACTGCGGCAGGAAGGCGTCAGTGAAACCGAGACGATGGAAATCGAACACCACCGTTTCGCGGTCCAGCAATCGCATCACCACGCTTTCGCCGTGCGCGGTCGGCACCGTGCTCACGCGCAGGTCCAGCTCCTTGCCCTGCACGCGCAGCATGATGCGGCCGTCCTGCGGCAGGCGGCGCTCGGCGATGTTGAGCCGGGCCATGATCTTGATGCGGCTGATCACCGCAGCAGTGAGGTTGGCCGGCGGGCTTTCGCCTTCCACCAGCACGCCATCGACGCGGTAACGCACCTTCAACCGGCTTTCGAACGGTTCGACATGGATGTCCGAAGCGCGCAGCTCCACTGCACGCTGGATCACCAGGTTGACCAGGCGGATCACCGGCGCTTCCGAGGCGAGGTCACGCAGATGCTCGATGTCATCGACCGCACCGCCCTCGCCATCGGCGGTTTCGACGATCGCGCCCATCGCGCTGCGGCCCTGGCCGAACCAGCGTTCGACCAGGTCATCAATTTCTGCGCGCATGCCCAGCACCGGTGTCACCGGTACACCCAGTGCCAGCTGCACGGCCTGCTGCGGATAAGGATCATGGGCATCGGCCAGCCACAGCCGGACCCCCTGTTCATCCAGCGCCAGCGGGCAGACATGGAACTGCTTGAGGAAGCGCAGCGACAACGGCAAGCCTTCCGCCAGCCCTTGTGGCGGTGCTTCCGGCAGCTGTTTGCCTTCCAGCAGCGGCAGCCCCAGCACTTCGGCGCTGGCCTGGGCCTGGTCACGCTCGGAGACCAGCCCCAGCCGCACCAGCAGGCCCAGCAGGCTGCCGCCGGCCTCTGCGTGCAGCGGCCGCGCACGTGCCAGATCGCCTTCCTTCAGCCGGCCGCGCGCCAGCAGCGCATCCAGGATGCGGCCTTCAGCGTCGTCGGCAGCGGCGGTAGCAGCAAGCGCGTTCACATGACTCTCCTGTCAATCGGCTCGACTTTAACAGTTAAGCCATGATTTCCGCCGCCCCTGCGCCACCTTTCGTAAAAAGACGAAGCCCGTCACATGGGATGACGGGCTTCGGCCATTCAACTACGACAGTTCAAGCTTACTGCGTGGCGAGAATGCTCACCCCGTTGTAGGCCGCTTCACCCACCACCTTGATGTAGTAGGTGGCCGCCACCGGCTTGGTCACCCGCACCGTCTCGGAGGTGCCCGGACGGGTCGACTTGGCGTCGTTGTCGCTGGCACTGGGCTCACGGCCTTCAGCCACGTAGACCGAAACGTTGCCGGTGCCACCGTAGGTGATCACGCTGAACTGCTTGCCGGCAGCCGCTTCGAAGCTGTAGAGCTTGCTGCTGCCGGCCGCACCGGACAGGCCACCGACGGCGGCCTTGTTGGTCAGCGGCGTGGCCACCGGCCCGCAGTTCTCGGTGCACGGTTCTTCCAGTGCCTTGGCCAGCGCGGCCTTGGCATCGAGGATGCCGGTACCGATCGGCGTGGCTGCCGGGATGGCGACCGGGAACGGACGTGCGGTTTCCTTCAGCAGGGTACGCATCGCGGCCGGGGTCAGCGGATCCTTGCCCTTGGCGATCAGTGCGCTCTGCACCAGTGCAGCAACGGCGGCCACATGCGGCGAGGCCATCGAGGTACCGCCCATGCCCATGTAGCCCGGCGTGCCCGATTCCGGCGTGGTCGCCGCATTGGAGCCGGTCTGCCAGATGTAGCCACCCGGGTTGCCGTCGACACTGCCGCCGCCACCCGGACCGGACAGGTCCACGCGGGTGCCGTAGTTGGAGTAGTAGGTGATGCCGCCGGTGATGCGCGTGGCACCCACGGTCACCACGCCTTCGCAGCTGGCCGGACGGTACTTGGATGCGTTGTCGGCTTCATTGCCCGCCGCGACCACCACCGTGGTGCCACGCGAGATCGCGCCGTTGATGGCGTCCTGGTAGGTGCTGCCGCAGGTACCGCTGCCGCCCAGGCTCATGTTGATGATCTCGGCCGGGTTGGTGTTGGCCGGGATGCCGGTCACCGTGCCACCCGATGCCCAGACCACCGCGTCGGCGATGTCGGACAGGTAGCCGCCGCACTTGCCCAGCACACGTACCGGCAGCACCTTGGCCTTGTAGGCGACACCGGCCATGCCGACGCCGTTGTTGGTCTGCTCGGCCACGGTGCCAGCGACGTGGGTGCCGTGCCAGGAACTGTCCTCGGCCAGCGAGCCGTCATAGCACTCGTTGTCGTTCTCGACCCAGTCACCGTAGTCCTGCGCACCCGGCACACGATCGTTGGTCGGGCGCCGCGAGGTCTCCGCATCGCTGATGAAGTCGTAACCCTCCAGCAGGTTGCCGACCAGGTCCGGATGCTGCGGCAGGATGCCGGTATCGATCACCGCCACCACGATGCCCTCACCCTGCGAGACATCCCATGCCGCCGGTGCGTTGATGCCGCCGACCGCATTGTGCAGATGCCACTGGTTCTGCTGGTAGAAGGGATCGTTCGGCACCAGCGCCGGCTGTACGTTGCCGGCACGCAGTTCGGTGCGGCGCAGCTTCACGTCGGCTTCGGCGTACTGCACCGACGGGTCGGCCTGCAGTTCCTTCAGCACACGCTGCAGTTCGGCCGGGGCCAGGCGGCCCTGCACGCGGATCAGGTCCGCACCGGTAGCGAGCTTGCGTACCACCTGCGGGCCGAGGGTACTGGCACGTGAGGTACCGCCGGACAGGCTGGCCCGGGTCAGCGCCGACTGCACGGTGGACAGCTTCGCCGAGCGGTCGGTGGCGGCGGCAGCGCCGGCCCGGTACTTGACGATGATGCGCTCGGTGCCCGGCTGGGCGGTGCTGGCCTGGCGCACCGGTTCGCGGGTCGGCAGGCCGGCGGCGTGGACGGCACCGACGGCCGTCATCGACAGCACGGCGGCGGCAAGCACATTGATGCGAAGGTTCTGCTTCTTGATCACGTCGAATTCCTCTTCTGGGTCATGGATCGAACCAACACTGCGGCCATCATTCCTTGACGACTCCCGGCCGGCCCAGCCGGGATTGCCGTGACCTCCCCCCAGGCCCTCACTGCAGGTGCTGCGCCGGCGTGGGTGGCCGCCGGCGCGATGGAGTGGCTTACCAGCCGAAGCCGGCACCGACGCCAACCGAGCTGTCGTCGCTGCTGAAAGCACCGCCGAAGGTCACCGTGGCGCGATCGCTGATCGCACGCTGGTAGCCCAGCGACAACGCCGACTCGCCGCCCTGGAAACCAATGCCGACGCCGACCCGGTTCTGGGTGCGGATACCGGCGGCACTGGTGGCCATGTTGAGCATCGCCGCGCTCATCGCACCCTGGCGGTCGATGCGGCGATCCATGTGGCGCAGGCGTCCGTCGATCTCGCCCTTGAACACATCGAAGCTGTCGGCGACGGCCTGGACGCGGCTGTCGGTGTAGCTGTTGGCCGTGGCCATGCCACGGTCGAGCTGGCCCTTGTTGACCGCATCGGTGGCCGTGGTACCCGCCGCCACATTGGTGACCTGGCGCTCGTTGCCTTCACTGCCCACCGAGACCGTGTTGGCACGATCGGCAACCGAGCCCTGGCCCAGCGCCACGGCATTTGCCGCAGTGGCATTGGCGCCCTGGCCGATGGCCGTGGACGAAGCGCCACTGGCGACGGCGCCCTCGCCCATGGCGACGGCATTGAAGCCCGTCGCGGGAGTGCCAACCGGAATCCCGGCACCGGCGGCAGCAGCGGTCGGCGTGCCCTGCACACGCGCGGTGCTGGCCGGTGCCGCGTCGGCCGTTGCAGGTGCATCAGCGGTGCTTGCCAGCGGGCTCTCATCCAGCGAGGCACTCATCGCGCGCAGGTTGGCAGTCCCGGCACGCGAGCCACCGGCGGTTCTGCGGTCGATCTCGCTGACCTTGCGGTCCAGCGCGCCGAGCGCATCGCCGACGTTGCTGTAGGTGGCGCCCTGGATCACGTAGTTCGGGGCCACGAACACCCCCTGCATGCCGACGCTGGCACCACCGCCGAGGAAGCTGGCGGCATCGCTGAGCGACTGGAACAGCTGGCCGCCGTTGATCGCCTGGCGACTGCCCGCAGCGATGCTGCCGGCACCGACGTTGTCGATGGTGGTGCCCTGGAAGCCGGACAGGGTCAGGCGGTCACGGCTGGCGTCGTCGTAGCCGACCGCGCTGGCCGCGGTGGTTTCCACGGTGGCGATGCGCGAATCGAAATCGCCCACGCGCGTTTCCACCGCACCCACCCGCTGGTTGGTGACGTTGAGCTGGGAGCCGGTGATGGCATCGCTGCTGCCGGCGGCGATGCGGCCATCGGCCACATTGACGATGCGGCGCGTGGCCGGACCCTCGGTGCCGTTGCCACCGCCGACCGACACCACGTTGGCATCGAGCGCACGCGAACCTGCGCCCAGTGCCACCGAGTTGGCACCGGATGCGCCGGCGCTGGTACCCAGCGCAAGTGCACCATTGCCGATCGCCATCGCATTGGCACCCAGTGCATTGCTGCGTGCGCCGCTGGCGCTGGCCGCCGAACCGATCGCGGCGGCATCACTGCCGCTGGCGCTGGCGATACCTGCGCCGGTGGCCTTGACGTAACGCGCCGTGCCATCAGCGGTTGCGGCGACCGCATCAAGCTGGCCGCGATTGACCGCATCGGTGCGCTCGGTACCGGCGGCGACGCGGGTGATCTGACGATCACTGGTGCTGCTGCCCACCGACACGGTGTTGGCACGGTCGGCCACCGAGCCTGCGCCCAGTGCGATGCTGCCGGCCGCCGACGCGTTGGCACTGACACCCACCGCAGTGGCATTGGCGCCGGTGGCCTTGCTGCCGTAACCCACTGCAGTGCCAAGGCGACCACTGGCTTCGGCATAGCTGCCCAGCGCCGAAGCGCCGTCGGCCGAAGCATTGGCGCGGAAACCACTGGCCTGCGACTGGGTGCCGCTGGCCGTGGCCTGCGCGCCGCTGGCAGTGCTGTAAGCGCCCTTGGCCTGGGCGCCGGCGCCGGTAGCACTGGCGCCGAGTTCGCTGGCGCTGGCGCCACTGCCCACGGCTACGCTGTCGACACCAGCAGCCTGCGCCGCGTTGCCGAGCGCCGCCGCATTGTTGCCGGTGGCGAGCGCATCGAAGCCCACGGCCGTGGCATTGCCGGCCATGGCATTGGCACCACTGCCCAGCGCGGTGGCGCCGTTGCCGATGGCGTTGGCCGCGTTGCCGGCGGCCAGTGCGTTGTCACCGTCCACCAGGGCACCGGCCTCGCCATCGGCATTGCCGCTGGCCTGGAACTGCCGGCTGGTCTTGTCGGCGACGCTGGCGACTGCATCCAACTGGCCTTTGTTCACCGCATCGGTGGCTTCGGTACCGCCTGCGACATGGGTGACCTGGCGCTCACCGCCCGCCTTGCCGACGGCCACAGTGTTGTCACGGTCGGCCTTGGATCCGGCGCCGAGCGCGACGCTGTTGTTGCCATTGGCGGTGGCGTTGGCACCCAGCGCGGTGGCGCTGCTGCCCGCCGCCCACGAATTCCAGCCGATCGCCGTGGCGTAGTCTTCGGTGGCCCACGCGCCCGCACCGAATGCCGCGGCACCGGTGCCACTGGCACGCGACGGGATCAGGCCGAAGAAGGTGCTGCCACCGATCGCCACGCTTTCTTCGCCACTGGCTTCGCTGGACTGACCGACCGCTACTGCACCGGTACCGGCGGCGGCGGCACCGAAGCCGACCGCCGTGGTGTTGGCGCCACTGGCCGCCGAACCGTAGCCCAGTGCCGTGCCGAGCCGACCGCTGGCTTCGGCATAACCGCCGACAGCGGTAGTGCCATCGGCGGACGCGGCGCTGCGGAAGCCGCTGGCCAATGCCTGGGTGCCGCTGGCATTGGCTTCGGCGCCGCTGGCGGTGCTGTACGCACCACTGGCCTGCGCACGCGCACCGGTGGCTGTGGCGCCCAGTTCACTGGCGCTGGCGCCGGTACCGAGCGCCAGGCTGTCTTCGCCGGTGGCCTGTGCCGTGCTGCCCAGGGCAGCCGCGTTGCTACCGGTGGCCAGCGCATCGATGCCCACGGCGGTGGCGTTGGCGGCCAGCGCATTGGCACCACTGCCAAGCGCGGTGGCACCGTTGCCGATCGCATTGGCCGCGTCACCGGCCGCCAGCGCGTTGTCACCCTCGACCAGCGCCCCGGTTTCGCCATCGGCATTGCCACTGGCCTGGAACTGCCGGCTGGTCTTTTCCGCTGCCGCGGCTACGGCATCGAGCTGATTCCTGTTGACCGCATCATTGCCCTGGATGCCGTCGGCCACATTGGTGATCTGGCGGGTATTGCCACCGCCGCCCACCGATACGGTGTTGTCACGGTCGGCAATCGAGTCCGCACCCAGCGCCACGCTGTTGGCACCACGCGATTCGGCGGCGTTGCCCAGTGCGGTGCTGTTGATGCCCCCCGACCAGGCGCCACCACCCACCGCAGTGGAGTAGTTGCCCGATGCCTCGGTGGCCAGCAGACCGAACAGCGAGCCGCCAACGGCGACACTGTTGGTGCCGGTGGCCAGGCTGCCCTGGCCGGTGGCGGTGCTGTAGGCGCCGGACGCTTCCGAGTCGCCACCCACTGCCACGCTGTTGGAGCCGGAGGCGTTGGCGAAGTTGCCGAACGCGGTGGCATTGAACGCCGAGGCCTGCGCGTAGCCACCGATGGCGGTGCTGTAACCGCCGCTGGCTTCGGCACCGATACCGAAGGCCGCCGACGCCGTACCACTGGCTACGCTCTCGCTACCGACAGCGGTGGCCGCGTCACCACTGGCATTGCTGAAGTAGCCCACGGCCACGGCCTCTTCGCCGGACGCTTCGGACAGCACGCCATTGGCAGTGCTACCGGCGCCGCTGGCGATGCTGGCCGCACCGAACGCCGCGCTCTGCTCGCCGCTGGCTTCGCTTTCCGCGCCATGCGCGGTGGCGTACTCGCCCGTGGCCTGTGCGTTGGCACCAACAGCGCTGGCGTTGGCTGCGGTCGCCAACGCATTGAAGCCCAGCGCCTGTGCGTTGCTGGCCAGCGCGTTGGCGCCGCTACCCAGTGCGGTGGCGCCATTGCCGATGGCGTTGGCGGCATCACCGGCCGCCAGTGCGTTGTCACCTTCCACCAGCGCACCGGCTACGTCATCACCGTTGCCGCTGGCCTGGAAGAAGCGGCTGGTGGTGGTGGCCGTGGTCGCCACCGCATCCAGCTGCGCCTTGTTCACCGCATCGGTGGCCTGGGTGCCGGCGGCGACGTTGGTGACCTGGCGTTCGTTGCCGGCGCTGCCCACCGACACCGTGCGCGCTCGGTTGGCGACCGAACCGGCACCCAGCGCGACCGTATTGCTGGCGCTGGCATTGCTGCCCGCACCCAGCGCGATCGCGCTTTCACCACCGGCTACCGTGTTGGTGCCGATGGCGATGCTGTTGATGCTGTTGCCCAGCGCCTGGAAGCCCAGCGCCACGCTGTTGTCGCCATAGCCGAAGGCACCACGGCCGACCGCTGTGGAGCTGGCGCCGTTGGCCCAGCTGTTGTAACCGATGGACGTTGCGCCGCTGCCACTGGCCCAGGCCGCGTTGCCGAACGCCGAGGCATTGGTGGCAGTGGCCCATGCACCCGAACCGAATGCTGCTGCGCCACTGGCAGTCGCCCAGCTGTAACCGCCTACTGCAGTGCTGTCATCGCTGCTGGCGAATGCGCTGTCGCCGACCGCAACCGCATAGCTGCCGGTGGCGCGCGACTTGCCGCCTGCGGCGAAGCTGTTGTCACCACTGGCCTTGGCCGCGTTGCCGAAGGCGCTGCTGGCAGCCCCGGTGGCCTGCGCGCCGCTGCCGACTGCGGTGGCATCGGCAACAGCGGTGGTGCCCACCTGCTGCGCCGTGCCATCGGCACCGATGATCGGCTGGTTGAACTCGTCGTAGGCCTGGCCGAGGCCACCGATGGCGACACCGCCATTACCGGTGGCCGCGCTGTTGCGGCCCACGGCCACGCTGTCATCGCCGATGGCCGACGCGGCAGCACCATGTGCAATGGCACCTGCGCCGATCGCATTGCTCGACGAACCCACAGCGATGGAGCCTTCGCCATCAGCCAGTGCGCCAGCATCACTGCCCGCCTCCGGCTGTGCCTGGAAGAAACGCGCGGTGGTGTCGGCAGTGCTGGCCACGGCGTCGAGCTGGGCTTTGTTCACCGCATCGGTGGCTTCGCTGCCTGCAGCAACACTGGTGATCTGCCGCTCGTTGCCGGCGCTGCCGACGGCCACGCTGTTGGCGCGCACCGCTTCGGAATTCGCGCCGAGTGCCACACTGTTCGCGCCGCGTGCGGTGGCGTAGTAACCCACGGCCGTGCTCTGCGCACCGCTCGCCCAGGTCTGCGCGCCGAGGGCACTGGCGTTCTCGCCCGGTGCATAGGCGAAGTAGCCGACCGCGGTCGCTTCGGCGCCGGAGGCTTCGCTGAGGCTGCCGTTGGCCACGGCACGGTCGCCACTGGCGATGGCACCGGCACCGACGGCGGTGGCGGCTTCGCCACTGGCCTGGGTCTGCACGAAGAAGCCCAGGCCGGGGATCAGGTCAGCCGGACCACCGATGGCGACGCTGCTGGTGCCCGTCGCGTTGCTCTGCGTACCCAGCGCGGTGGAATAATCGCCGATGGCATTGGCCACGGCGCCGAAGGCCGACGCCTGCGCACCGGCCGCATAGGCGCCGACGCCGTAGGACGACGCCGCAAAACCACTGGCTTCGGCACTGGCGCCGACCGCAGTGCCGCCGACGCCTGCGCTGGTTGCGCCGGTTTCCACCGGCACGCCGCCGCTGGTGATCAGCGGGTTGCCGTCGGCATCCACCGCAGCGCCACCCACGGCAACGCTGCCCGGACCGTTGGCCTGCGCGTTGTTGCCGAACGCGGCACTGTTCTGGCCCGAGGCCAGCGCGTTGTTGCCAACGGCAGTGGCGTTCTGCGCGACGGCGGTGGCGCCGGCACCGACTGCAGTGGTGCCGTTGCCGATGGCATTGGCGGCCTCGCCGGCCGCCAGCGCCTCGTCGCCCTCGGCCAGTGCACCGGCATCGCTGTTGCTGCTGCCATTGGCCTGGAAGCGCTTGGCGGTGGAATCGGCCACGGCGGCGACGTCCTTCAGCTGACCGACATTGACTGCATCGTTGTCTTCGGTGCCTGCGGCCACGCTGGTGATCTGCCGGGTCAGCCCGTATTCGGCGGCACCAACGGACACGGTATCGACGCGGTCGGCCAGCGAGCCCGCGCCGAGCGCCACGCTGCCGGTGGCAACCGCAGCGGAATTCGAGCCCAGCGCGGTGCTGTATTCACCAACGGCGGTGCTGAATGCACCCACCGCAATCGACGCTTCGTTGGCGGCGGTAGCGCCGCGGCCCAATGCGGTGCTGCCCGGGCCCATCGCCACGGCACCGCCGCCCACAGCCGTGGCGCCATCGGCAGTCGCTTCGGACAGCGCACCCAGTGCGGTGGCCGCGCCGTTCTCGCTGGCGGCGGTCGCGCTTGCGCCAACCGCGGTGTCGCCAAGACCGAAGGCCGCAGCGCTCTGCCCGACCACCACGCTGGCATCGCCGATTGCCAAGGCGCCCTGGCCGAACGCGCTTGCGCCCAGGCCCGCGGCAATGGCCTGGGTACCGATGGCAGTGGTGGCATTGGCCAGCGACTGCGCGCCGGCACCGGCCGCGACTGCGCCCTGCCCGTCGATCTTCGCCGCGTCGCTGTCATCGCCTGCGCCATCGGCCTTGAAATAGCGGTTGCCATCTGCGGCAACGTCGGCCAGCGCAGCCTGGGTGGCGCGCGCCTGCGCGTCCAACTGCGCCTTGTTCACCGCATCGGTCGCCTGGGTGCCCGCCGCAACGTTGGCGATCTGCCGTTCCTTGCCGGCATCGCCGACGGACACGGTGTTGGCCCGCGTGGCCTTGGAGCCAGCGCCCAGCGCAACGCTGTTGGCGGCACTGGCATTGCTGTTGCTGCCGATCGCCACCGCGTTGCTGCCCTTGGCCGTGGCCGAGCCTTCGATCAGGCACTTTTCGAGCAGCTTGCCGCTGAATGCAACGCAGGTGGCGCTGCCGCCGATCTGCACCGACTGTGCTGCGGCGCTGCCGCTCATGCCCAACCCCATTGCCAGGCCCAGTGCCACTGCCAACAGTGCGGGCGTGGCCTGTGTCGCATCGCGGCGCTGGTCGACGACCCCGCCGCCGCTGTCGGAGGAGGCCAGTTCCGAGGCCACCACCAACTGACCCAATGCTTTGTTCCAGACCTTGCGATAAATCCGATTCATCGGTACGGCTCCTGATTGGACTGGTTTTGGGCAAAGCAACGCCACCGCTGGGCTTTCCGGCCCAACGTCCCCTGGGGGCGTTTATTCGCGTGATTTACTGCGGGGTATTGCCGAACGGCGCGCAGCGACAGAAAACCGAGCGCGTGCGCCAAGCGGTTACTGCGAAATGAATGATTCTGAAACGGGGCTCAAGTGTTAACGGCAACTTTGCAGATCGTCAAGACTTTGACACAGCAAATCCTATTGCCGTGAAGCACATCACTATTTCACGTGTTTATGAAAGTATTTTGTTATACATGCGTGACGATTCCTCGACGCATGAAAATGCATGTAACTAGCGGTCGCGACTGGAGTTTCAAGCGCGCAAAGAAAAACCCGCCGATCAACGGCGGGTTTTTCCATACGCGATGGCATTGAGGCCTGCGCGATGCAGTGCGATCAGCCGCACCACACCCGCGCGTTGCGGAACATGCGCATCCACGGCGAGTCACCCTGCCACTCGGTCGGAGCCCAGCTCAGGTTGAGCGCGCGCGGGGTGCGTTCCGGGTGCGGCATCATGATGGTGACGCGGCCGTCACTGCTGGTCAGGCCGGTGATGCCGTCCGGCGAACCGTTCGGGTTCAGCGGGTACTGGCTGGCGACGTTGCCATTGCCGTCGATGTAGCGCAGCGAGACGCGTGCGGCGGCCTGGTCAACGGCGTTGTCGAACACCGCCTGGCCTTCACCATGCGCCACCGCCACCTGCAGGCGTGATCCGGCCATGCCACGCAGCAGGATCGACGGCGATTCCACCACCTCCAGCAGCGCGGTACGGGCTTCGAACTGCTCGCTGGCGTTGCGGCGGAACTGCGGCCAGTGCTCGGCCCCCGGAATGATGCCCTTCAGCTGGCTCATCATCTGGCAGCCATTGCACACGCCCAGCGCGAAGCTGTCCTCGCGCGCGAAGAATGCGGCGAAGGCATCACGCAGCGCACTGCGCTCCAGGATCGAGGTGGCCCAGCCACGGCCGGCACCGAGCACGTCGCCGTAGCTGAAGCCACCACAGGCGACCAGGCCGGTGAAGTCCTGCAGGGCCACGCGGCCTTCGATCAGGTCGCTCATATGCACGTCGAACGCGCGGAAGCCGGCACGTTCGAAGGCGTTGGCCATTTCAATCTGGCCGTTCACGCCCTGCTCGCGCAGCACGGCCACGCGCGGGCGCGCACCGGTGCTGATGAACGGCGCCGCCACGTCTTCGTTGAGGTCGAAGCTGAGCTTGGGCTTCAGGCCCGGCGCCGTGAAGGAACGCGCAATCTCGCGCTCGGCGTCGGCGTTGGCCGGGTTGTCGCGGCGCTTCTGCATCGCGTGGGTGACCGACCACCAGGCGTCGAACAGCGCGTCCCAGCGCCACTCGGCCAGGTTCTCGCCGCCCAGCGACACGCGCACCACCGGCGCGGTGGTCGGCTTGGCGATGCGCTGTGCGCATTCGGTCAGTGCGTGGCGTTCGACCAGATCGGCGAACGCAGCACGGTCTTCGCGCGCGATCTGCACCACCGCACCCAGTTCTTCATTGAACAGGCTGCGGAACGGATCATCGCCCCAGGCATCGAGGGTGATGTCCAGGCCCAGGCGCGAGGTGAAGGCCATTTCGCACAGCGCAGCGAAGGCACCGCCGTCGCTGCGGTCGTGGTAGGCCAGCAGCAGCCCGGACTGGCGCGCATCGCGGATCAGTTCGAAGAAGCCACGCAGGCGCTGCGGGTCGTCCAGGTCCGGAGCGGCACCGGCGAAAGCCGGCAGTTCGCCGTGGTCGGCATGCACCTGGGCCAGGATCGAACCGCCCAGGCGCTGCTTGCCGGCGCCCAGGCCGATCAGCCACAGCTCGCTTTCCACGTCGCGGTCGAGCAGCGGCGTCAGCTGCTGGCGCACGTCGGCCACCGGCGCAAACGCCGAGATCACCAGTGACACCGGCGACACGCTCTTGTGCGCTTCGCCCTGGTCGTGCCACTGCGCCTGCATCGACAGCGAGTCCTTGCCCACCGGGATGCTGATGTCCAGCTGCGGGCACAGTTCCATGCCCACCGCCTTCACTGCGTCGTACAGCAGCGCGTCTTCGCCCGGGTGGCCGGCCGCGGCCATCCAGTTCGCCGACAGCTTGATCTCATCCAGCGCATCGACCGGGGCCGCGCACAGGTTGGTCAACGCTTCGCCCACCGCCATGCGTGCCGAAGCAGCGGCGTCGAGCAGGGCCAGCGGGGTGCGCTCGCCGATCGACATCGCTTCACCGGACACGCCTTCGAAGTCGGCCAGGGTGATCGCCACGTCGGCCACCGGCAGCTGCCACGGGCCGACCATCTGTTCGCGTGCGGTCAGGCCACCGACGCTGCGGTCACCGATGGTGACCAGGAAATTCTTTGACGCCACCGTCGGGTGCGCGAGCACGCGAAGGCCGGCTTCCTGCAGGTCCAGGCCGCCGGTCTTCAGCGCCGGCCAGCGCGGGGCCGACGGATGCGCGGTGTCGCGGTGCATCTTCGGCGGCTTGCCGAACAGCACATCCATCGGCAGGTCGATCGGCGCATCGGCCGGGGTGTGGCCCGGCACCGCACCGTAGGCCACCACCAGGTGTTCCTCGGCAGTCGCCACGCCAACCGCGGCGAACGGGCAGCGCTCGCGGGCACACAGTGCGGCGAACTCGGCCAGGCGCTCCTGGGCCACGCCCAGCACGTAGCGTTCCTGCGACTCGTTGCACCACAGCTGCATCGGCGACAGCGACGGATCATCGGTGGGCACCTTGCCCAGGTCGATGACACCGCCGACCTTGGAGTCGTGCAGCAGTTCGGGGATGGCATTGGACAGGCCACCGGCACCAACGTCGTGGAAGAATTTGATCGGGTTGTTGGCGCCCATCGCCACGCAGCGGTCGATGACCTCCTGGCAGCGGCGTTCCATTTCCGGGTTGTCGCGCTGCACGCTGGCGAAGTCCAGGTCCTCGGCGCTCTCGCCGGAGGCCACCGAACTGGCGGCACCGCCGCCCAGGCCGATCAGCATCGCCGGACCGCCGAGCACAATGACCGCATCACCGGCCTGCAGCTGGATCTTGTCGACCTGCACGCGGTCGATCGCGCCGAGGCCACCGGCCAGCATGATCGGCTTGTCGTACGCGCGCACCAGATCGGCGCCTTCCGGCAGCTCGAAGCTGCGGAAGTAGCCGAGCAGGTTCGGGCGGCCGAACTCGTTGTTGAACGCAGCGCCGCCAAGCGGGCCGTCGGTCATGATTTCCAGCGCCGGTGCCATGCGCGGGTTCAGCGCGCGCGGCGCTTCCCACGGCTGCGGCAGCTCCGGAATGCGCAGGTGCGAGACCGAGAACCCGGACAGGCCCGCCTTCGGCTTGCCGCCGCGGCCGGTCGCGCCTTCGTCGCGGATCTCGCCACCGTTGCCGGTCGAGGCACCCGGGAACGGCGCGATCGCGGTCGGATGGTTATGCGTTTCCACCTTGATCTGGAACGCGCTGGGCACCTGCGGCTCGCGGCGGTATTCGCCGCTGGCCGGATCCGGGCGGTAACGCGACGCCGGATGGCCTTCGATCACCGCGGCGTTGTCGCTGTACGCGCTGAGCGTGTGCTGCGGGGTCTGCTGGTGGGTGTTCTTGATCATCCGGAACAGCGAGCGGTCCTGCTCCTGGCCGTCGATGGTCCAGCTGGCGTTGAAGATCTTGTGCCGGCAGTGCTCGGAGTTGGCCTGCGCGAACATCATCAGCTCGACGTCGGACGGCGCGCGGCCGAGCGCGGTGAAGCGTTCGCGCAGGTAGTCGATCTCGTCCTGGGCCATGGCCAGGCCGAGGCGCTGGTTGGCAGCCTCCAGCTGGTCCACCGGCACGCGTTCCAGTTCACCGCGGGCCGGCGCCGAGAACAGCGCCCGGCCCTGTTCCACGGTCTCCAGCACCGACTGCGTCATCGGGTCGTGCAGCGCCTTGACCAGCGCCTGCTGGGCGGCGGCATCGGCCGGCCACCCCTGCACGTCGATGCGCAGGCCACGCTCGACCCGGCTGACCGGCTGCCCGGCACCACGGACCAGTTCGGTGGCCTTGCTCGACCACGGCGACAGCGTGCCCAGGCGCGGCACCACGATGCGGCTGACCGCGCCGTCGGCCACGGCCTCGGCCTGCGGCGCGGCTTCGAGGATGCGGCACAGGGTGGTCAGGTCGGGGGCGGCGCTGCCTTCGGGCTGCACGAAGTAGACGTGCCAGGCACCGCTGATACGCAGGGAGGGAGCGATGGACTGCAGGCGGGATTCAAGACGTTCGCGGCGGAACGGCGACAGGGCGGGCGCGCCCTCGAGGACCATCATGTCCGGGGAACCGTAGTTGGGAAACGGGCCCGACATTGTACCGGAAGCGGGGGAAGGGCTTTGGCCGGGCGGCGCCCGGCACCCGCCGAGGCCAAGGCAACGGCAACTGCCAAAGCAAAAGCGGGGTTCCCGTGGGATGGCGGGGTGGGTCCGGTTGCGGGGGACGCCGTGAATCCGTCCATGGAGGCTCGATCGCCGCATCCATGCGGCTCACGCCCCCGCAACCGGACCCACCCCGCCTTCGACAGATTTCCGAGATCTGCAGTAGATCCACGCCATGCGTGGATGCTCCCCGGTAATGCCGGCCGCTGGCCGGCAACCAGGGAAATCTCAGAAGTCAGGCATTGAAGAGCGAAGCGATCGGCTTCTGCTTTTGATTTTTTGTTCTGTCTTCCGTGGCTGGCCGCGCAGGAACCTGTCCGTGGCCGGGCGGGTGGGCTGCGCAGGGGCGTAAGCGCCATGGATGGCGCGCCCGAGCCTCCAGGGATGGATTCACGGCGTCCCCTGCGCAGCCCACCCGCACGGCCACCCCCCAGAAATCCGCTGTTCGCGGAAAGCCCCAGCCACGAGGGGGCTCCGCCGATGGCCGCCGACCGCGCACCAGCGCCGCTCTCCGCCAAATCCCCGAACCATGCACTCGCTCACGGATTGACCACACGATTGATGACAACGTTGTCCCTACCTGGTGCCGGACTCTCTCCCCGGCCTCCCAGGTACCTCCGTCCGCCCCCTCCGTCGCCTTCCCGGGCGACGCCCGGACCTGCGTCACGCGCGGCGCCATCGGGGCCCGCGCGCCCTTTGATCGGAGACTTACCCATGTACGACCCGATTGTGCGCAGTGCCGAACGTTCGACCCGAAGCTGTCGTCCCCGCCGCCTGGCCTGGCTGCTTGCCCTGGCCGCCGGTACCGCCGCCCTGCCCGGCCTGGCGCAGGCCGCCAGCTGTGCCGGCGTGGCCCAGTGGGACCAGGCCAAGATCTACCGGGCCGGCGATACCCTGCAGAAAGGAGGCGTCCTCTATCGGGCGAACCAGGACATCTGGAACGCGCCGCCGGACCATCCGGCCGGTGCGCCCTACTACACCAACCTCGGTGCCTGCGATGGCAGCGGCAGCAACCAGCCGCCGGTGGTCAGCCTGACCTCGCCGGCCAACGGCGCCACCTTCAGCGCCGGCAGCACGGTCAACGTGACCGCCAACGCCAGTGATCCGGACGGCAGCGTCGCCAAGGTCGAGTTCTTCCGCGATGGCAGCACGCTGGGCGTGGCCACCAGTGCGCCGTACGCGGCCAGCTGGGCCAATGCCAGCGCCGGCAGCCACACCCTGCGTGCAGTCGCGACCGACAACAACAACGCCACCACCAGCACCGCGACCATCACCATCACCGTCAATGCCGCCGGTGGCGATACCACCGCACCGAGCGTGCCGGGCGGGCTGGCGGTCGGCACCCGCACCGCCAACAGCATCGCGCTCAGCTGGAGCCCGTCCACCGACAACACCGGTGGCAGCGGCGTGGCCGGCTACGACGTGTACCGCAACGGCAGCCTGGTCGGTTCACCGTCCAGCGCCAGCTACATCGATGGCGGGCTGACTGCCTCCACCACCTACCGCTACCGGGTTCGTGCCCGCGACAACGCCGGCAACGCCTCGGCCCAGGGCACCGAGATCAGCGCCACTACGCTGGCCGGCGACGGCGGCACCACCGGCAAGCGGGTGATCGGTTACTTCACCCAGTGGGGCATCTACGGCCGCAATTACCGGGTCAAGAACATCGACAGCAGTGGCTCGGCCGCACGCCTGACCCACATCAACTACGCGTTCGGCAACGTGCGCAACAACCGTTGCGAAGTGGGCATCACCCAGCCGTCGGATCCGAACAGCGGTGCCGGTGGCGATGCCTTCGCCGACTACACCAAGGCCTTCAGTGCCGCCGAGAGCGTCAGCGGCAGTGCCGATACTTGGGACCAGCCGTTGCGTGGCAACTGGAACCAGCTCAAGCAGCTCAAGGCCAAGTACCCGGGCATGAAGGTGCTGATCTCGCTGGGTGGCTGGACCTGGTCGCGTGGTTTCTCCAGCGCGGCGCGCCCGGAAAACCGCCAGGCCTTCGTCGCCTCGTGCATCGACGCCTACATCAAGGGCAACCTGCCGGTGACCGACGGTGCCGGTGGCGCCGGTGCCGCACTGGGTGTGTTCGACGGCATCGACGTCGACTGGGAATACCCGGTGGCGTGTGGCATCGAATGCGGCAAGCCGGAGGACAACGCCAACTTCACCGCGCTGATGGCCGAGTTCCGCCGCCAGCTCGATGCGGTGCGTCCGGGCCTGCTGCTGACGGTGGCGGTGGGTGCCGGCATCGACAAGATCCGCGTCACCGATCCGGCCGCGTACCACCCGTACCTGGACTACATCAACGTGATGACCTACGACTTCCACGGCGCGTGGGATGCGAAGACCAATCACCAGTCGGCGCTGTTCGATTCGCCGAATGATCCGTCCACCGGCGACCAGAAGCTCTACAACAGCAACGACGCCATCGAGGCCTTCATCAGCCGTGGCGTGCCTGCCGCCAAGCTCAACCTGGGCATCGGCTACTACGGGCGTGGCTGGACCGGTGTGGCCAACGCCAACAACGGCCTGTACCAGACCGCGACCGGCGCTGCCCCGGGCACGTATGAAGCCGGCATCGAGGACTGGAAGGTGCTGAAGAACCTGGCGTGGCCGAGCT
Organism: Stenotrophomonas sp. FR024; assembly: GCF_047500745.2. NCBI lineage: Bacteria > Pseudomonadati > Pseudomonadota > Gammaproteobacteria > Lysobacterales > Lysobacteraceae > Stenotrophomonas > Stenotrophomonas sp. FR024. The sequence continues at coordinate 153,237 of NZ_JAXAXM020000009.1, read as the reverse complement.
ACACCGACAACACCGCCGGTGCCACCTGGATCTACAACGGCAGCACGCTGTGGAGCTTCGACACCCCGGCCAACATCACCCGCAAGATGGGTTACGTGAAGACCCAGGGCCTGGGCGGCGCGTTCGTCTGGGAGTTCAGTGGTGACGATGCACAGGGCACGCTGACCAAGGCGGTCAGTGATGGCCTGAAGTAAGAAAAAAGCCGGGGATGCGGCACGCATCCCCGGCCTCCCACCTGTAGAGGTCGGCGGCGATCAGCGCTTGGCCGACAGCTTTTCCAGCGCCGCACGCAGCTGCGCCGGCGGCAGGTAACCGCCCAGCTGGGTGCCATCCGGCGCGAAGATCGCCGGCGTGCCGTTCACGCCCAACTGCTGGCCCAGCGCGTACTGCATCGCCACCGGGTTGGTGCAGTTCTTGGCCGGCACACTGCCACCGCGCTTGGCGTTGGTCAGGGCCTGGCGGCGATCCGCTGCACACCAGACCGAAATCATGTCGGTGTAGTCCTTGCTGCCCAGGCCCATGCGCGGGAATGCCAGGTACTCGACCGAGATGCCGTTGCGGTTGAGCTCCGCGATGTCCTGATGCAGCTTGCGGCAGTAGCCGCACTCGATGTCGGTGAACACGCTGATGGTGTACTTGGCGTTGGGCGCAGCGAATACGATGCGGTCGCCGTGGTTGGCCTTGGCCAGCAGATCGCGGCGGTAGCCGAGCAGGCCTTCGCTGTTGGCCGGGCCCTTGGCACGCGTGTCGTAGGGCTGCGACTGGAACAGGTAGCGGCCATCGTCGGACACGTACAGCAACTGGCCGGAGACCACGACCTCGCGGAAGCCGGGGAACGGCGCAGCGCCGATGTAGTCCACCTGGAAGCCGGGATTCAGGGCGGTCAGCACGGCGCGTACGGCCTGGTCGGCCGAAGCGTTGGCGGCCGGGACGGCCTTGGCCGCGGCCGCGGCGGGTGCCTTGGCGGCCGGCGGAGCCGGCTGGGCGCAGGCGGTCAGGCTGAGCGCACCGAACACGGCGGCGATGGCAAATCGGAGCATGGAGCGGTCCGCGACAGAAGAAGACCCCGGATTCTGACACAGCCGCCGCTACCGGGCCGCGACACCGCCCACCGTCCGAGGCCGGGGTTCAGGCCGCTGCTCAGCCGCGCGGATGGTGGCGCGCGTGCAGCTTCTGCAGGTGTTCGCGGGCCACCAGGGTGTAGATCTGGGTGGTCGACAGCGAGCTGTGGCCGAGCAGCATCTGCAGCGCGCGCAGGTCGGCGCCGCGGTTGAGCAGATGCGTGGCGAAGCTGTGGCGCAGGCCATGCGGGCTGATCCGCACCGGATCGATACCGGCCACCTGCGCGTGGCGCTTGACCAGATGCCAGAACGCCTGGCGGGTCAGCGCATGCAGCGTCGGCTCGACAAACAATGGGGTCTGCCCATCGGCCAGCGCCTGCACCTTGCCCTTGCCGACCAGCTGCGGGCGCGACGCCTGCAGATAGCGCTCCAGCCAGTGCTGCGATTCCTCGCCCAGCGGCACCAGCCGCTCCTTGCTGCCCTTGCCCGTGACCCTCAGCACGCCCTGGCGCAGGTTGACTGCCGTGGCCGGTAGCAGCACCAGCTCGCTCACGCGCAGGCCGGCCGCATACATCAGCTCCAGCATGGCACGGTCGCGCAGGCCCAGCGGACTGTCGATGTCCGGCGCCGCCAGCAGTGCGTCGATCTGGCTTTCGGCCAACGCCTTCGGCAACAGCCGCGGCAGCTTCGGCGGGTCCAGCAGGGCACTGGGGTCCTCGCTGCGTTCACCACGGCGCACGCCATCGGCGAAGAACGCGCGCAGCGCCGACAGCAGGCGCGCATTGCTGCGCGGTGACCAGCCATGCCGGGTGCGCCAGGCCAGGTAATCGAACAACCCCGGGCGCTCGATGCCGGCCAGGCCACCGTCGCGTCCATCCATCCAGCGCGCCAGCCCTTCCAGGTCGCGCCGGTAGCTGTCGAGGGTGGCGCGGGCCAGGCCGTTCTCGGCCCAGATCGCATCGAGGAAGCGCTGGATGCGCGCGCTGTCGTCGGCGCGCAGCTCGGGCAGTTGCTGCACCAGCTGGCGGCGTTCGGCGGGGGTGGAAACAAGGGCCATGGGTGCAGGATACGAGGGCCACTGCGGACGCGGCCAGCTTTGCGTATGCTCGGCGCATGTCCCGCCCCGCCACCGACACGGCCCCTGCGGCCGCTACCGAAATGCCCCGCCCACGTGCCTTGTTGGCCTGGCGCGTGCTGGCGATGGTCTACGACGCACTGCCGGTGCTGGCGCTGTGGATGCTGGCCGGCACGCTGTTCACCCTCGCCTACACCTTCAGCGGCCACGCGCAGCGCGAGAACATCGCACCGTTCAGTGCCTGGCAATGGCTGCTGTGGGCGGTGTGCTGGGGAATCACGGGGTGGTACGCCACGGCCAGCTGGCGCCGTGGCGGACAGACGCTGGGCATGCGACCGTGGCGGCTGAAACTGCAATCGAGCGATGGCACGCCGCTGCGGCGCGGCCAACTGTGGCTGCGCTTCGCGGTGGGCTCACTGTCGCTGCTGCTGGGTGGACTGGGGTTCTGGTGGGCATGGGTCGACCGCGACCGCCTGACCTGGCACGACCGCGCCAGCGGCACCCGCCTGATGCGCATGCCGAAGCGGTGATGCACCACGTGTAGAGCCGAGCATGGGCTCGGCTCCACACGATCAACGCAGCGATCAGCCAGCAGGTGCCGGATCCGGCAGGATCACCGCCGGCTGCGTCCAGAGGTCGAAAAAGGCGGACGCAAACGCATTGGCCTGCACATCGTCAGCCGCCGGCGACTGTCCGCTCAACTGCGCACGGGTCTTCACGAACTCCTGCCACAGTTTCAGGCTGGCCTTCTTCAGGCGCTTCTGCTCGCCTGCATCGGTTGCGGCAAGGTACTGCGCGTACAGCTCGCGCATCGGTTTGCCCTGGGCCTCATAGGCCGCCGGAAGCGGCGGCAGCTGGGCGGCAGTGAAAGCCACCGATGCTGCCGGCGGCCGGTAGCCATCCGGCCCGAAAGCCTCCTTCAGCTCGTCCCCGGCATCCAGGTATTCGAAGAAGCCAGGCACGTTGTAGAGCTTGGTCCGGTAGTCGGACGAGGTATCCGGGCTGCTGGAGACCACCGTGTCAGGCAGTTCGCCCTTCAGTCCTGCGTCCCAACGGCGCGGAATGAAGAAGCCGGTCGCCTTCACGTAGGGACCCTCGATCTCCACATCGTTCAGTTCGATCTTCGACGCCAGGTTGCCGGTATTGGTTTTGCTGGTGACGTACTGCTCGGTGACGATCACGTACTCGGCCATGGCCGGGTTGATCAGCCCGCCGATCCCGTCGGCGTAGACAACCATGCGTACGCTGCCGATCTTCTCGCTCTGCAGCCGGTACTGGCCCGGCTCCAGGACCAGGGGCATGGAGGTGTGCGGCGGCAGGGTATGCACCTGCTGGTCGACCGACAAGGTCAGCGGTGCATCCGTCGGGTTGTCGATCTCGAAGTCGACGGTGGACCGGCTGCAGCCGGCAGAAAGCAGCACGGCCGCGATGTACGGCAGAAAGCGTTGGAAGCTCATGTTCGTCCTTGAAGTGAAACGGAAACAGCCGGGCCTTGCCCGGCTCCCTGGGAATCAACCTGATTTGCGCCGGAACAGCAATCCGGACACTGCCAGCATCACGATCGGTGGCAGCGCATAGGCAATGCGGTAATCGAACTTCAGCGCGCCGGCCATGCGCCCGAAGAACAGCTGCAGCAGCCAGAAGCCCAGCGCGAACAGGATGCCCAGGAACAGGCGCTTGCCCATGCCGCCGCTGCGCAGCGAGCCGAACGCGAACGGCACCGCCGCCAGGCACAGCGCCAGCACGTTCAACGGGTAGAACCAGCGGCTCCAGTACACGTCCTCGAAGTCACGCGCGTCCAGCCCGTTGCGCTGCCGGTAGGTGATGCTGGTGCTCAGTTCGGCGAGGCTGAGGTTGCGCGGCTTGGCGATGCCGGTGGCCAATGCGGCCGCATCCAGCTTCGAATTCCACGGTTCGCGCGCGATTTCCTGGCGGGTCGCCGAGCGCTCGCCGAAGGTATCGCGACGTACCCCTGTCAGCACCCAGCCATCCTTGTCATGCTCGGCGGTGTCGGCATGGGTCAATGAGGCGATGCCCCCGTTCTCGGCGATGCGGTACAGGCGCACGTCTCGCAGGATCAGGCGCGTGCCCTTGTCGCCGACCAGCTGCTCCTCGCCGCTCTGCGCGTTGAGGAAGGTATCGCCCTCGCGTGCCCACAGGCCCGAGTAGCGGCTGGTGGCGATATCCCGCCCCCACTTGGCGCTGGACTTCAACGCATCGGCGCGGTCCTGGCCCCAGGGGCCCAGGGTCTCCGCGCTGAACACCATCACCGCGGTCAGCAGCGACAGCGCGATCGCCACCGAAACGCTCAGGCGCTTGCGCGACAGGCCCAGCGCTCGCAGCGCGGTCAGCTCCGAGGTCGCCGCCAGCTGGCCCAGGCCCATCAGTGCACCGATCACCGCGGCGGTGGGGAACATGGTGTAGGCGCGGCGTGGCACCGTGTACAGCACCCAGGCGGCGGCATGGCCCAGCGTGTAGCCATTCTTGCCGATGTCCTTGAACTCGCCGGAGAACGCCATCACCACGTCCAGGCCGACCAGCACGGCCCAGGTCAGCAGCACCGTGGTGAACACCGACCGGCCCAGGTACAGGTCGAAACGCATCGGGCGCAGCCTCATGCGCGGGCTCCCTTCGGGCGGCCCAGGCGGCCATCACGTGCATACATCCAGATTGCCAGCGCCAGCAACGGCAGGGTCAACCACCACAGGCCGAGCGCTGGGGGGATCTTGCCGTTGGCGATCCAGCCGCTGCCGATGAACATCAGATTGGTACCGACCATGTAGGCCATCAGCGCCAGCATCATGCGGCCGTAGCGCTGCTGGCGCGGCGAGCTGCGGCCCAGCGGCACGGTCAGCAGGGCGAACGCCAGCGCGATCAGCGGCGGCGCCAGGCGGCGGTGCAGCTGCGCCTGCGCCTGCGGACGCTCATCGCCGATCAGCTGCAGGGTCGGCATCAGTTCCGGGTCATCCTCGGTGCGGGTCTGCGCGCCATCGGGCAGGGCCACGTCATTGCGGGCGAAGGTCGCCAGGCGGTAGTCCAGGCCACCGGCCACCGGCCCTTCCACCTGGTGGCCGTCATCCAGCTCCAGGAAGCGCTGGCGGGTACCTTCGAAGAACATGCGGCCGCCATTGGCCGACACCACCTCCAGGCGGTCATCCTTCTGGCGCTGCAGGAACACCTTGCCCAGCTGGGTGCCATCGGGCGAGATCGAGGACAGGTAGACCACGCCGCCGTTGGGCAGGGGGGTGAAGCGGCCCGGCTCCAGACCGGCCATCAGCACGCTGCGGTTGGCCTCGATGATCATCTGCTCGGCCACCCGGCCGGCCCACGGGCCCAGCCACAGCGAGCAGGCGCCCACCAGGGCCACCACCGGCACCACCAGCATCAGCAGTGGCCGCAGCAGTCGCTTGGGGCCGACACCAATGGCGGTGATCACTGCCATTTCCGAGTCGCGGTACAGGCGCGCGATGGCCAGCAGCAGGCCCAGCATCAGCGCCAGCGGCAGGATCAGCGGCAGGTAGGCGATGAACTGCAGGCCCAGCTGCGAGAACAGCAGCTTGGCCGGCAGGCGCCCGTCGGCGATGTTGCCGAGGATGTCCACCAGCACGCCGCCCACGCTGACCACCAGCAGGACGATCAGGGTAGCCAGGAAACTCTGGACGAAATCGCCCAGCAGGTATCGGTCGAGCTTCAGCATGGGGCGGTGGTTTAAACTCTGGGGTTCGTTCGCGGTGCCGCCCAGTCTACTGTCTGGGCGTAAACGGCCTGCGATTGTACGGACTCGCCAATGGAATCTGCTCAATGGCCCTCGAATTCACCCTGAACCACGTTGCTCCGGCCGCCGCCACCGTCGATTGCCTGGTGGTTGGCGCGTATGCCGACCATACCCTGACCCCGGCCGCACAGACCCTGGACGCCGCCAGCGGTGGCCGCCTGGCCGCCCTGGCCCAGCGCGGCGACCTGTCCGGCAAGACCGGCGCCACCACCCTGCTGCATGACCTGCCGGGCGTGACCGCCCCGCGCGTGCTGGTGGTCGGCCTCGGCGAAGTCGCCCGTTTCGGCGTGCCGCAGTACCTGAAGGCCGTCGGCGACGCCGTGCGCGCGCTGAAGGCCGGTGCTGCCCGCAGCGCACTGTTCACCCTGTCCGAAGTGGCGGTGAAGGACCGCGACGCGGCTTGGGCGATCCGCCAGGCGGTGATCGCCGCCGATCATGCCGCGTACCGCTACACCGCCACCCTGGGCAAGAAGAAGGCCGACGACGCCGGCCTGGCCCAGCTGGCCATCGCCGGTGACGACGCGCAGGCCCTGGCCCAGGGCCAGGCCATCGCCGCCGGTGTCGAGTTCGCCCGCGAGCTGGGCAACCTGCCGCCGAACTACTGCACCCCGGCCCATCTGGCCGAGGTCGGCGTGAAGTTCGCCGGCGAGCACGACGGTGCCGAAGCCGAGATCCTCGACGAGCACCAGATGGAAGCGCTGGGCATGGGCTCGCTGCTGGCCGTGGCCCGTGGTTCGGCCAACCGCCCGCGCCTGGTCGTACTGAAGTGGAACAATGGCGGCGACGCCAAGCCGTACGTGCTGGTCGGCAAGGGCATCACCTTCGATACCGGTGGCGTCAACCTGAAGACCCAGGGCGGCATCGAAGAGATGAAGTACGACATGTGCGGTGGCGCCAACGTCATCGGCACCTTCGTCGCTGCGGTCAAGGCCAAGCTGCCGCTGAACCTGGTGGTGGTGGTGCCGGCGGTGGAAAACGCCATCGATGGCAACGCCTACCGCCCGTCCGACGTGATCACCTCGATGTCGGGCAAGACCATCGAAGTGGGCAACACCGACGCCGAAGGCCGCCTGATCCTGTGCGACGCGCTGACCTACGCGCAGCGCTTCGAGCCGGCCGCGCTGGTCGACGTCGCCACCCTGACCGGTGCCTGCATGGTCGCCCTCGGCCACCAGACCGCCGGCCTGATGAGCAAGCACGACGACCTGGCCAACGAGCTGCTGGCCGCCGGCGAGCAGGTGTTCGACCGCGCCTGGCGCCTGCCGCTGTGGGACGAGTACCAGCCGATGCTGGATTCGACCTTCGCCGACGTCTACAACATCGGCGGCCGCTGGGCCGGCGCGATCACCGCTGGCTGCTTCCTGTCGCGCTTCGCCGAAGGCCAGCGCTGGGCCCACCTGGACATCGCCGGCGTGGCCAGCGATGAAGGCAAGCGTGGCATGGCCACCGGCCGCCCGGTCGGCCTGCTGAGCCAGTGGCTGCTGGACCAGGCCGCCCGCGCCTGATGCCGTACCCGACCCTGGCCGGCGCCCGCCGGCCAGGGCCTCGCCCGGCACTGCCGGGCCCCTGCCTGACCCGGACCCTGCCATGCCCCGCGCCGACTTCTACCTGATCGCCAAGCCCCGCTTCCTGACCGAGCCGTTGCGCCTGGTCTGCGAGCTGGCGCGCAAGGCCAACGACGCCGGGTTGTTCACCCTGGTGCTGGCCCGCGACCAGGCCCAGGCCGAGGAGCTGGACGAACTGCTGTGGGCGTTCGACAACGATGCCTACATCCCGCACCAGATCGCCGGCGAGGACATGGACGAGGAAGAAGCCCTGGTGCTGATCGCCGTGCCGGGCACCGAGGCACCGGCGCGCCCGCTGGTGATCAACCTGCGCGATGAACCCTGGCTGGGCGAGTGCGAGCGCGTGCTGGAAGTGGTTCCGGCCGACCCGGAAGCGCGCGAACCGCTGCGCGAACGCTGGCGCCAGTACAAGACCGCCGGTTACGACCTGAACAAGCACGACATGTAAGTCCAGCGAGGACCCCTTGATGCGCCTGTTGATCGCCCTGATTCTTCCCTGGCTGTCCTTCTTCACCATCGGCCGGCCGTTTGCCGGCATTGTCTGCCTGATCCTGCAGATCACCCTGATCGGCTGGCTGCCCGCCGCCATCTGGGCCGCCTACGCGGTCAGCCAGTACCACACCGACCAGAAGATCCGGCGCGCCCTCGGGCCGCGCTGATCTCCCTTCCGCCTTGATTACCGGTTCCCCCGCATGACCCAACTCGCCTCCAGTTACGACCCGAAGTCCTTCGAGACCGACCTCTACGAGGCCTGGGAGAAGGCCGGCCACTTCAAGCCGTCCGGCACGGGCGAGCCTTACACCATCCTGCTGCCGCCGCCGAACGTGACCGGCACCCTGCACATGGGCCACGCCTTCCAGCAGACCCTGATGGACGCGCTGGTGCGCTACCACCGCATGCGTGGCTACGACACGCTGTGGCAGGTCGGTACCGATCATGCCGGCATCGCCACCGAAATGGTGGTCAGCCGCAACCTGGCGCTGGAAGGCAAGGGCGAGACCCGCGATTCGCTGGGCCGCGAAGGCTTCATCGGCAAGGTCTGGGAGTGGAAGCAGCAGTCCGGCGACACCATCGAACGCCAGATGCGCCGCCTCGGCACCTCCGCCGACTGGTCGCGCAGCACCTTCACCATGGACCCGCAGCCGTCGGCGGCGGTCAACGAGGCCTTCGTGCGCTGGTACGAGCAGGGCCTGATCTACCGCGGCCAGCGCCTGGTCAACTGGGACCCGGTGCTGAAGACCGCCATTTCCGACCTGGAGGTGGAGAGCGCCGAGGAAGACGGCTTCCTGTGGTCGATCGCCTACACGCTGGATGAGGGCCTGAGCTACGAACACGTCGAGCGCGATGCCGACGGCGTGGAAACCCTGCGCGAAACCCGCGACTACCTGGTCGTCGCCACCACCCGCCCGGAAACCCTGCTGGGCGATACCGCGGTGATGGTGCACCCGGAAGACGAGCGCTATGCACATCTGATCGGCAAGAGCGTGGTGCTGCCGCTGACCGGCCGCCGCGTCCCGGTGATCGCCGACGACTACGTGGACCGTGCCTTCGGCACCGGCGTGGTCAAGGTCACCCCGGCGCACGATTTCAACGACTATGAAGTGGGCGTGCGCCACAGCCTGCCGATGATCAACCTGTTCACCCCGGTGGCGGCGCTGAACGAGAACGCGCCGGAGCGTTTCCAGGGTCTGGACCGCTACGCCGCGCGCAAGGCCGTGCTGGCCGAGCTGGAAGACCTGGGCATCCTGGTCGAGACCAAGGCGCACAAGCTGCAGGTGCCGCGCGGCGACCGTACCGGCCAGGTGATCGAGCCGTACCTGACCGACCAGTGGTTCGTGAAGATGGACGACCTGGCCAAGCGCGGCCTGGAACTGGTCGAGGATGGAAGCATTTCCTTCGTGCCGCCGAACTGGATCAACACCTACCGCCACTGGATGAACAACATCCAGGACTGGTGCATCAGCCGCCAGCTGTGGTGGGGCCACCGCATTCCGGCGTGGTTCGACGAAGCCACCGGCAGCTGCTACGTCGGTCGCAGCGAAGAGGAAGTGCGGGCGAAGCACAACCTGGGCAGCGACGTGGTGCTGAACCAGGAAAGCGACGTGCTGGAGACCTGGTTCTCCTCGCAGCTATGGCCGTTCTCCACCCTGGGCTGGCCCAACGAGCAGGCCATGGCCGAGCGCGGCTTCGACCGCTACCTGCCGTCGTCGGTGCTGATCACTGGCTTCGACATCATCTTCTTCTGGGTGGCGCGCATGATCATGGCCACCGACAACCTGGTCGGGAAGATCCCGTTCAAGGACGTCTACTTCACCGGCCTGATCCGCGACGGCCAGGGCCAGAAGATGTCCAAGAGCAAGGGCAACGTGCTCGATCCGCTGGACATCATCGACGGCATCACCATCGACGATCTGGTCGCCAAGCGCACCGGCGGCCTGATGCAGCCGAAGATGGTGGAGAAGATCGAGAAGGCCACCCGCAAGGAATTCCCGGACGGCATTGCTGCCCACGGTGCCGATGCGCTGCGCTTCACCATCGCCGCGCTGGCCACCCACGGCCGCGACATCAAGTTCGACATGAACCGCGCCGAGGGCTACAAGAACTTCTGCAACAAGCTGTGGAACGCCAGCCGCTTCACCCTGATGAACACCGAGGGTGCAACGTTCACCGGCGTGCCGACGCCGCGCACCGATGCCGAGCGCTGGATCCTTGCGCGCCTGGCGGCGGTGTCCACCGAGGCGCAGGGCCACTACGCCAACTACCGCTTCGACCTGCTGGCGCAGTGCCTGTACGAGTTCGCCTGGAACGAGTTCTGCGACTGGTTCCTGGAGCTGAGCAAGCCGGCACTGAATGGTGCCGATGCCGCCGACGCCGAAAGCACCCGCCACACTCTGCTGTACGTGCTGGAAGCGCTGCTGCGCCTGCTGCACCCGCTCACGCCGTTCATCACCGAACAGCTGTGGCAGCAACTGGCCCCGCGCCTGGGCTTGGCCGAAACCACGCTGTCGCTGCGTCCGTACCCGACCGCCGCCGAGTTCGAAGGCGATTTCGCCCAGGCCGAGGCCGACGTGGAATGGCTGAAGGCCGTGATCAGTGCCGTGCGCCGCGTGCGCAGTGAGCTGAACGTGGCCCCGTCCAAGCTGGTGCCGCTGCGCCTGCAGGCCGGTCTGGAGCAGGACCGCGTGCGCATCGAACGTTTCAGCGCCTCGCTGTCGTTCCTGCTCAAGCTGGACAGCATCCAGTGGCTGGCTGAAGGCGAAAGTGCACCGCCGGCTGCCGCCGCGATTGTCGGTGAGCTGAAGCTGCTGGTGCCGCTGGAAGGCCTGGTTGATCTCGACGCCGAGCGTGCGCGCCTGGACAAGGAGATCAAGCGCGTGGAAGGCGAGCAGGAGAAGAGCGAAACCAAGCTCGCCAAGTTCACCGACAAGGTGCCCCCGGCGGTGGTCGAGCAGGAACGCGTGCGCTTGGTCGACTGGAACACCCAGCTGGCCGGCCTGCGCGAGCAGCGCGCGAAGCTGTAAGTGCAGGGAAACGCCGGGTACTGCCCGGCGTTTCCTTTTGTAGAGTCGAGCCGTGCTCGACTCATGACAGCAGTCGAGCATGGCTCGACTCTACATTTCCCGCGCATGGCATCATCGCTGGATGCCGCTTTCCATCTTCCTGCTGGTTCTCGCCGCTGCCGCGCTGCATGCCAGCTGGAACGCAATCGTCAAGCGCGGGCCGGACAAGTTCCTCGGCACCGTACTGGTGACCGGCAGTGCCGCGCTGCTGTCGGCTGCCGGCCTGCCCTTCCTGCCATTTCCCGCCGCGCACAGCTGGCCGTGGCTGGGCGCGTCGGTGCTGCTGCAGGTGACCTACTACGGCCTGGTCGCACGCTGTTACCAGCAGGTCGACATGAGCCTGGCCTACCCGCTGATGCGTGGCAGCGCGCCGATCCTGGTCGCGCTGGCGGGCACTCTGCTCGGTGAGCAGCTGCCGCCTGCGGCGTGGCTGGGCGTGGTGCTGGTCAGCACCGGCATCCTGTGCATGGCGCTGGGCGCGCGTGGCGGTCAGCTGCGCCTGCCGCTGCTGACCGCGGCGATGATCGCCACCTACACGCTGGTCGATGCGCAGGGCGCGCGTCAGTCCGGCAGCGCACTCAGCTATACGTTGTGGCTGTTCCTGCTGTCGGGCATTCCACTGCCACTGTGGGCGCTGTACACGCGCCGCGGCGCGGTGCTGGACTATGCGCGGCAGCACTGGCCGCTGGGGCTGGCCGGTGGCGTCGGCACCACCACCTCGTATGCGATGGCGTTGTGGGCAATGACCCAGGCGCCGGTGGCGATGGTCTCGGCGTTGCGCGAATCGTCGATCCTGTTCGCGTTGCTGATCTCGGTGTTCCTGCTGCGCGAACGGATTCCGCGCGCGCGCTGGCTGGCGGCGGCGTTGATCGTCGGGGGTGTGTTGGCACTGCGGCTGGCGTGAGGAAAGCGTGCCAACCAAGGCTGGCACCTACCACGGTAGGTGATGTGTCGATGACAGCGGAGATCCATCGGTAGTGCCGGCCGCTGGCCGGCCCCCCTTCTCCGTTACAGCGGCGGCATCGCCTGCAGGTCGCCGTCGACCAGTTCGATCGCCATCACCACCGCGTCTTCGCGGCCCTGTGCGGCCGGGTAGTAACGCGGGCGGCGACCGATCTCGTTGAAGCCTTCTCTGTGGTACAAGGCCAGCGCGGGTGTGTTGGACGGACGCACTTCCAGGAACACACGCTGCGCACCCCGGTCGCCGGCCAGCTGTACCAGCGCGCGCAGCAGCTGGCGCCCGAGCCCACGCGACTGCGTCAGCGGGTCGATGCAGACGTTCAGCACATGGGCTTCGTCGGCCGCGATGCTGAGTACGCCATAGCCGATCAACTGGCCATCGCGCTCCATGGCCAGGCCCGGATAGCCCGCACGCAGGCAGTCGACGAAGATGCCGCGGGTCCAGGGAAACGGATAGCCGCGTACTTCAATCGCCATCACCGCGTTGAGGTCGCTCTCGCGCAGCGCGCGCAGGCTGACCGGACCGGGCTGGCTGACCGCACTCATGGCGCGCCCCGCTTGCGCAGGGCGCGCAGCTGCGGCCACAGCGCGCGCTTGGCGGCCGGGTCCTGACGCAGCTGGTCCAGCGGCCAGCTGTCCATCAGCGCCTGCGTGGCCGGATCATTGGGATTGCAGCCGGACGCGCGCAGCAAGGCGATCTGCAGGCGATCCGGCAGGCGCACCACCGGCTGCCGGGCATTGCCGCCAGGCAGCGGCCGGGCAGCCGCGGGCGCGGTGTCCGGTGCGCTGATCGGGGTCTCGCGACGCGCTGGCGCCGGGCGTTCCTGGCGGGAAACCGGTGCGGCCGCAGCCAGAGGTTCGCGCGCGGGTGCGGTCGACGCCCGCGCCTGCTCCGCCGCTGGTGTGGCAGCCGCCTCGGCTTCGGCCACGCTCAGCTGCAGCGCGGCATCCAGCTCGGCGGCCAGCTGGCCGTCGTGATAGACGGTGTAGCCCATGGCCTGCAGCCAGGCCTGCTGGGCCGGTGACCACAGCACGGGCAGGTCCTCGCTCACGCGGCCTCGGGCTTCTTGCTCAGGCGCTGCACGGCCCACATCACCGGGCCCGACAAGGCGTACAGGATGCCCACCGCGAACAGCACGCGCGGCAGGTCGATGACCGCAATGGCGATCGCCACTGGCACCAGGGCCAGTACCAGGAACGGCACGCGGTCGGAGCGGGTGCCCTTGGCGCCGCCGCCCTTGAAGCTCCAGAAGCGGATGCGGCTGACCATCAGCAGCGCCGCGATGATCGTCACCGCCAGCGCCACGTAGCGCAGCTGGTTGCCGTCCCAGCCCAGGTTGCCATCGGCGAACGCCCAGACGAAGGACATCATCAGGCCGGCCGCGGCCGGGCTGGCAAGGCCGACGAACCAGCGCTTGTCGACCACCGCTACCTGGGTATTGAAGCGGGCCAGGCGCAGCGCCGCGCAGGCGGCATACAGGAAGGCCACGGCCCAGCCGACGCGACCCAGCAGCGGGTCGTCGAACTTCAGCCACGACAGCGACCAGTGGTACATCACCAGCGCCGGGGCCATGCCGAAGCTGACCAGGTCGGCCAGCGAGTCGTACTGCACGCCGAATTCGCTGCTGGTGCCGGTCAGGCGCGCCACGCGCCCATCCAGGCCATCCATCACCGCCGCCACGAACACGGCGATGCTGGCGTTGACGAAGTCCCCGTTGGCCGCGGCGATGATCGCGTAGAAGCCGGCAAACAGGCCGGCGGTGGTGAACAGGTTGGGCAGCAGGTAAATCGTGCGCGAACGCGGCGGCGGTGTGATCGGGTCCATGGAATCCAGTTTAATCGACTTGCCAGTGCTCGGCGCCAATGCTGCAATCGGCGTTCTACGCCCATTCCGTGGAGTTTGCCATGCGTGCCCTGTCCTGCCTTGGATGCCTGCTGTTGTTGGCCAGTGCCAACGCCGTGGCCGGCCCGGTCTATAAATGGAAGGACGCCAATGGCGTGACCCAGTATTCGGAGACCCCGCCGGCGGGCAGGAAGTTCGAGACCCGGGCGCAGGCGCGCAGTCCCCAGGCGGCGGCCAGCGCCGAGACCCCGGCCGCGCCGGTGCCCGAGCAGTGCAGCACCGCCCGCGCCAACCTGGCCCTGCTGGAGGGCGGCGGCCAGGTGATGCAGGACACCGATGGTGATGGCAAGGCCGATACCCCGTTGGCTCCGGAGCAGCGCAGCGCGCAGAAGGGATTGGCTGAAGCCGCCATCAAGGCCTACTGCCCGGCGGAGTGAGGGTTATCGGCAGGGCTTGCAGCCCTGCACCGACAGAGGCGGTAGCAAGGGCAACGTCAAAAGCGGGCATTCCGTGGAATGGCGGGGCGGTGTCGGAGTGCGGGGACGCCGCAAGTACGTCCCTGTAGGCTTGGCAGCCGCATCCATGCGGCTGACACCCCGCAATCCGACACCGCCCCACCCCCGACAGATTCCCGGTGGTCAGTAGATCCACGCCATGCGTGGATGAATCTCCATGGAAATCGAATAGTTCGAGAATTGATCGAACAGCAGCCGAGCATGGCTCGGCCCTACAAAAGGGCGACAGATCGCGGAAAACTGTCGAAGGCGGGGTGGGTCCGGTTGCGAGGGCGTGAGCGCCATGGATGGCGCGACCGAGCCACAGGGACGTATTTACGGCGTCCCCCGCAACCGCCCCCCCCGCCATCCCACGGGAAGCCCGCTGTTGCAGTTGCAGTTGCAGTTGACGTTGCTTGAGGCGGGTGCAGGGCGCAGCCCTGCCGATACCCCTCCCCCCGGCCGGGCTGGCAGAATAGGCGTCTCTGCCGTTATCCGAAGCCGACGATGCGCCTCTCCCAGTTCCACCTGCACACCACCAAGGAAACCCCCAGCGACGCCGAGCTGACCAGCCACCGGCTGATGCTGCGCGCGGGCATGATCCGCAAGCTGGCATCGGGCCTGTACACCTGGTCGCCGCTGGGCCTGCGCGTGCTGCGCAAGGTCGAGCGCATCGTGCGCGAGGAAATGGACCGCGCCGGTGCCGTGGAATTCCAGATCCCGACCATCCAGCCGAAGGAACTGTGGGAGCAGACCGGGCGCTGGCAGAAGTTCGGCCCGCAGCTGCTGAAGATCAAGGACCGCAAGGACCAGGTGTTCTGCTACAGCCCGACCGCCGAAGAAGCCGCCTGCGACTTCGCGCGCAGCGAGCTGTCCAGCTACAAGCAGCTGCCGGTCAACTTCTACCAGGTGCAGACCAAGTTCCGCGACGAGATCCGTCCGCGCTTCGGCGTGATGCGTTCGCGCGAGTTCCTGATGAAGGACGCCTATTCGTTCCACCTGCACGATGAGTGCCTGGTGCGCGAGTACGAGAACATGAAGTCGGCCTACAGCCGTATCTTCACCCGCCTCGGCCTGGATTTCCGCATGGTGCAGGCCGACTCCGGCGCGATCGGCGGTGATGCCTCTCAGGAATTCCACGTCATCGCCGATTCCGGCGAAGACGCGCTGGTGTTCTCCACCGGTTCGGACTACGCGGCCAACATGGAAGCGGCGATCGCTGCCGATCCGGCACCGCGTGCGGCCGCCAGCGAAGCCATGCGCAAGGTCGATACCCCCACCCAGAAGACCTGCGAGGATGTCGCGGCGCTGCTCGGCATCGACCTGCAGCGCACGGTGAAATCGGTGGCGCTGATCGCCGGCGAAGGCAAGGCACAGCAGTTCGTGCTGCTGCTGGTACGCGGCGACCATGAGGTCAACGAGATCAAGCTGGCCAAGGTTGCCGGCCTGGACGAACAGCGCTTCGCCAGTGAGGCGGAAATCGCCGAGCACCTGGGCAGCGTGCCGGGCTTCCTCGGCCCGGTCGCCCCGGCCAAGGCCATCCGCGTGGTGGCCGATCGCGAAGTGGCGGCGATGTCCGACTTCGTCGTCGGCGCCAACGAAGCCGGTTTCCACCTGGCTGGCGTCAACTGGGGCCGCGACCTGCCGGAACCGGAAGTGGCCGACATCCGCAACGTGCGTGCCGGTGACCGCGCGCTGGACGGTGGTGAACTGAAGATCGCCCGTGGCATCGAAGTCGGCCACGTGTTCCAGCTCGGCCGCAAGTATGCCGAAGCGCTGGATGCCACCGTTCTGGACGAGAACGGCAAGGCCGCGGTGATGGCGATGGGCTGCTATGGCATCGGTATCTCGCGCGTGGTGGCTGCCGCGATCGAACAGAACCATGACGATGCCGGCATCATCTGGCCGGACGCGATGGCGCCGTGGCAGGTGGTGGTATGCGTGATCAATCCGAAGGGCGACGCCGCCGTGGCCGACGCCGCGGCCAACCTGCTGCAGGAGCTGCGCGATGCGGGCCTGGACGCGGCACTCGACGACCGTGGCCTGCGCCCGGGCGCGATGTTCGCCGACATGGAACTGATCGGCATCCCGCACCGCGTGGTGGTCAGCGAACGTGGCCTGGCCGCCGGCACCTACGAGTACCGTTCGCGCCGCGCCAGCGAAGCGGAAAGCCTGGACAAGGCCACCCTGCTTCAGCGCCTGCAGGGTTGATCAGGAAAAGACCGGGGCATGCCCCGGTCTTTTTTTGCCTGACGCCCATTTGAGCAATATTGCAGCGGACATAATCCGGTCAAAATCGACGCAATGCAGCCGGGATGCTGCCAGGCCATGACCGGTCTGCATTTGTGCTGCGATTAATTCATCTTTATTCTGTCCCGCGACGCCAGGGACTGGCTCGTCCCGTCCACTTATTAGTTTCCGGAGTAACCGTAAATGAGCATTGACCTGACCGGCCTGTCGGCACGCGAGCTGGGCGCCCTGATCCGCACCGCCAAGAAACAGCAGACCATCGTCGCCAAGCGCCGGCCGATCACCAAGGTCCGGGCACAGCTGACCAAGCTGGCCAAGACCGAGGGTTACACCATCGAGGAACTGTTCGGCGACGCCCCGGCCCCGCGCGCGCGCAAGGTGGCCAAGGTTGCCAAGGCACCGTCGAAGACCGCTGGCCGCAAGCTGGGCAAGGTTGCGCCGAAGTACCGCAACCCGGCCAATCCGAAGGAAACCTGGACCGGCCGTGGCAAGCAGCCGCGCTGGATGGCCGAGCTGACCGCCAAGGGCAACAAGAAGCCGGAAGATTTCCTGATCAAGAAGGCCTGAGGCCGGATCGGGATGCAATGAAAAACGCCGGCGAAAGCCGGCGTTTTTTCATTCCCCGGAAAGGAAAGGTGTGTGGACCAACGGTCCACACCCACAGGAAGCAGCCCAGAGGGCGATTACAGGGTTTTGCGGGCCGGCATCAGCAGGTTGCCGAACAGCAGGCCAGCGACCAGCGCCATCACCACGTTGAGCACGGTGAGGAACACGCTCTGGCCGGCGCCCACGTCCTGCTGCTGGACCAGGGTCAGCACGCCGCGCAGGCTGGTGCTGCCGGGCACCATCATGATGATGCCGGGCAGGCGGATGATTGCGCCCGGGCGGCCGACGAGGCGGCCGAACAGATTGCCACCGGCGGTCAGCAGCATCGCCGACAGGAAGATGCCAGCCGGCGCTCCCCAGGCGTGGCCACCGAACTTGGAGATCGCATAACCAGCGACCGAGGCCGCGATCACCCACGGATAATCGCGGCGGTTGGCCTTGAACAGCATCGCGAAGGCAAACGCCGCGGTCAGCAGTGAGCCCCACTCCACCCACGGCCCCTGCGGCCGCGTGGCGCGGATCACCGGATCGAGGCCGAGCACATCGGCCAGGGTCACCGCGATCATCGCGCCGACGCTGAGCTTCATGATGGTGGTCAGCGCACCGGCAAAGCGCGCGGTACCCGACACCCAGTGCTGGCTGGCCAGCTCATTGACCGCATTCGTCAGCGACATGCCGGGCAGCAGCACCACCAGCGAGGCGATGATCACCGTGTTGAGGTTGAGCGCGCCGATGAAGGACGCCACCAGGGTGGCGACCAGGCCGGCCAGCAGCGCAGCCAGTGCCTCGGCGGCTTCGCGGGTGGCCGGGCGACGGTCGGTGACCATGCCGAGCAGGCCGATCATCAGGCCGATGACACCGGCGGTGGCAATGTCCAGCCACGGCAGCTTCCACATGCCGGCCACGCCGGCCGCGCCGAGGGTGAACGAAAGGATGGTGCGCAGCTTGCCGCGCCGGCCCGGATCCTTGTCCAGCTGGCGCAGCGCGGTGTGGCCCTGGGCGATGCTCATCCGCCCGTTGGCCACTTCCTCGGCGATATGATCGGCCACGCTGAGCTTGTGCAGGTCGTTCTCGCCGGGGGCCAGGCGGATCACGCGGGTGATGTCACTGGAGCCGATCGCCTGCGCAGGGTCGCTGAAGCTGAGGATGATACCGGTGGGATTCGACCACGGTTCACAATCCAGATCGAGCTGGCGGGCCAGTGCCACCACTGCCGTTTCCAGGCGCTGGGCCGTTGTGCCGTAGCTGTGCAGGCGTCCGGCGATCTCGGAAACGAAGGCCACGCGCTGCGCGTAGGTGGCCTGGGGCGTGGGGATCGTGTGAGCGTCTGCGGACATGCGCCGTAGTATTACCTAGGCTGGGCCTTACCGGAGAAATTCATCCGAGTTCGACGCGATGCCCAATACAGAACGGTTATGCTGCGACCCGAATGGCCCAAGTGACCCCGAACCACGCCCCCCAGCTCGAACAGGATGCCCATGACCCGGGCGTGATCCGCCTGTCCGGCACCTGGACCTTGAAGACCGCGCTGGCCGCGGCCGAAGTCCTGCGCGGCGTTCCCGACACGCTGACCGGCATCGATGCCACCGCCATCGAGAAGATGGATTCGGCCGGCGTGCTGCAGGTGCTGCGCGTAGCCCACCGTGCCGACCTCGGCGAGGACGCACTGAAGTTCCGCCCGGACCACCAGGCGCTGGTGTGCACCATCGAGGAAGTGGCCGACGACCGGCCCAAGCCCAAGCGCGACTTCGGCGTGCTGGCTGCACTGGAACGGCTGGGTGTCAGCGTCCATGCCACCGGCCACAACATCAAGGCGCTGTGTAGTTTCCTCGGCGAGAACCTGGTCAAGGCCGCGCGCCTGGTCAAGGAACCCCGCCGTTTCCGCCTGACCGCCACCGTGCACCAGATGGAGCAGGTCGGGCTGGATGCGGTACCGCTGGTGGCACTGCTGTCCTACCTGGTTGGCGCGGTGATCGCCTTCCTCGGCTCGACCATCCTGCGCGACTTCGGCGCCGAGATCTATGTGGTCGAACTGGTCAACATTGCCTTCCTGCGCGAATTCGCGGTACTGCTGACCGCGATCGTGCTGGCCGGCCGCACCGCCAGCGCCTTCACCGCGCAGATCGGTGCGATGAAGGCGCGCGAGGAAATCGATGCGATGCGCACTCTGGGCCTGGACCCGATCGACCTGCTGGTGCTGCCACGGCTGCTGGCCCTGCTGGTCACCCTGCCCCTGCTGACCTTCATCGCCATGGTCGCCGGCCTGGCCGGCGGCATCACGGTGGGTGCGTTCGACCTGGATATTCCGCCGCAGATGTACATCGCACGCATGCACGAGACGATGGAAGTGCGCCACATGCTGGTCGGCCTGTCGAAGGCGCCGGTGTTCGCGCTGGTGATCGGCCTGATCGGCTGCCTGGAAGGCCTGAAGGTCGAAGGCACGGCGCAGTCGGTCGGCGAACGCACCACCTCCAGCGTGGTGCAGACCATCTCGCTGGTGATCATCATCGACGCCTTCGCGGCGTTGTGGTTCATGCACATGGACTGGTGACATGAGCACGCATCCGACCCCCGAAGAAGTTCCCATGCAGGACGACAACGGCCACGAGCTGGCCATCCGCGTGCGCGGGCTGGTCAACCGTTTCGGCAGCCAGACCGTGCATGAGGACCTGGACCTGGACGTGCGCCGCGGCGAGATCCTGGGCGTGGTGGGTGGTTCGGGTACCGGCAAATCGGTGCTGATGCGTTCGATCCTCGGCCTGCGCGTGCCCGATGCCGGGCAGATCCAAGTGCTCGGCCGCGACGCGCGTGCCGACGATGCTGAGAGCCGCCTGCACATCGAGCGCAACACCGGCGTGCTGTTCCAGGACGGCGCCCTGTTCTCCTCGCTGACCGTGGGCGAGAACGTGCAGGTGCCACTGAAGGAGCACCATCGCGAACTGCCCGAGCGCTGGCACTACGAGCTGGCGCTGCTGAAGGTGAAGCTGGCCGGCCTGCCCGCCGATGCGATCAACAAGCTGCCCTCGCAGTTGTCCGGTGGCATGCGCAAGCGCGCCGGCCTGGCCCGAGCGCTGGCGCTGGATCCGCCGCTGCTGTTCCTGGACGAACCGACCGCAGGCCTCGACCCGATCGGTGCGGCTGCATTCGACCGCCTGATCAAGACCCTGCAGGAAGCGCTGGGGCTGACCGTGTTCCTGATCACCCACGACCTGGACACGCTGTACGCGATCTGCGACCGGGTCGCGGTGATCGCCGACCGCAGGGTGGTGGCCAACGCACCCTTGCCTGACATCGAGAAACTGGATCATCCGTGGATCCAGGAATACTTCCACGGACCCCGCGCGCGCGCCGCGCGTGGCGAACAGATCGAGAGTGCCTGAGCCATGGAAACCAAAGCCAACTACGTGCTGATCGGCGCGTTCACCCTGATCACCGGCCTGGCCCTGCTGGCCTTCGGCCTGTGGGCCGCCAAGTACTCTTCCGACCGCACCTGGCAGGAATACCGCGTGGTGTTCCGCGAAGCGGTGACCGGGCTGTCGGTGGGCAGCCCGGTGCAGTACAACGGCATCGCGGTGGGCTCGATCACCGAACTGAACCTGGTACCGGACGACCCGCGCCAGGTGGTCGCGCGCATCCGCCTGAACTCCAACACGCCGGTCAAGACCGATACCCGCGCCAAGCTGGCGATCACCAGCCTGACCGGCCCGTCGATCATCCAGCTCAGCGGTGGCACGCCGCAGTCGCCGGCGCTGACCACGGTCAACAAGGACCCGGCGCCGATCATCCCGACCACGCCCTCCGCGCTGCAGAACATCACCGACGTCGCCAACCGCATCGTCGAGCGCATGGACCAGATTCTCAGCGACCGCAACGTGGCTTCGATCAACGCGACACTGGCCAACCTGGAAACCATCAGCGGTGGTCTGGCCGACCGTGACCAGGGCACGCAGGCGCTGCTGCTCAGCGCGCGCGACGCCGCCCGCAGCCTGGACACCACGCTGAAGACCACCAACGGCACCATCGAGCGCCTGGACAAGAACCTGGTGCAGCAGCTGCCGGGCATCATCGACAAGCTCGACGGCACTCTGGCCAAGCTTGATTCGGCCGCAGGCAACGCCGATTCGATCCTTGGCGAGAACCGCGCTGCCATCAACAGCTTCGCCAACGATGGCCTCGGCCAGCTCGGCCCGACGCTGACCGAACTGCGCGGCCTGATCCGCGACCTGCGCCGGGTCAGCGACCGCCTCGAGAACAACCCCGCGCGCTACCTGCTGGGCCGCGACGCACCGAAGGAGTTCGAACCCAAATGAGCCCGACCACCCTTCCGCGCCTGCTGCTGGCCGCTTCGATGGTCACCCTGCTGGGCGGCTGCTCCATCCTTGGCAGCAGCGAGAAAACCGCAGTGACGCTGTACTCGCCGTCCGTGCAGGTCAAGGCGGACCCGGCGTGGCCACAGGCCAGCTGGCAGCTGGTACTGGCCAAACCCAGCGCCGCGCGCATGGTCGACAGCCCGCGCATCAACGTGCGGCCGACGCCGTCGCAGCTGGAGATCTACAAGGGCGCCAGCTGGGCGCAGCCGGCCACCGACATGATCGAGGACACCCTGCTGCGCGGCTTCGAGGATTCCGGCCGCATCCGCGGCGTGGCGCGCAGCACCGCCGGCATCCGCGCCGACTACAAGCTGTCCACCGACGTGCGCCGCTTCGAATCGGACTACCAGGGACAGGCCACGCCGACGGTGGTGATCGAGGTCAACGCCAAGCTGATCCACGTCGCCGACCAGCGCGTGGTCGCCGACCGCACCTTCCGCCAGGCGCAGCCGGTCGGCAGCACCGATGTTCCTGCCGTCACCGCCGCCTTCGAACGTGGCCTGCAGCAGCTGGCGCAGGACGTGGTGGGCTGGACGCTGACCAGCGGACAGGCCGACCAGCCGACCGTCGCGCGCTGATCGATCAGCGCGGCGTGATCCAGCGGAACGTCAGGTTGATCCGCTCCCCCTGCACGCGTGCCATCTTCGGCAGCGCGTGCTGATAGAACTGTTGGGTCTGACCGGCCATCACCAGCAGATCGCCATGGCCGAGCAGATACTCGGCCTTCCGCGCCGGGTCATCGCGCCGGCGCAGCAGGAAGCGCCGCGCCGCGCCCAGGCTCAGCGAAGCAATCACCGGGGCCGGCCCCAGTTCCGGCTCGTCATCGCTGTGCCAGCCCATGTAATCACCGCCGCCGCGATAGCGGTTCAGCAGCACGCTGTTGAAGCGGCCGAGGCCCTCCACCTGCAGGCGATCACGCATGGCCTGCAACGCGGGTGGCCAGGGGTGCGGCACGAATTCAGCCCCGGAATAGCGGTAGCGCGCCTGCGGATCGCCGATCCAGCAGCTCAGCCGCGGCGAATCCACCCAGTTGCCGAACATGCGGATGCGGTGGACTTCCCAGAGGACTTCGGCCTGCAGCACGGACAGGAGCCGGTCTGCATCGGTCGCGGCCAGCCAGCCCGGCAGGTGCTGGACATCGGCATCGGGCAGGTCGTGAGGGAAAAGCATGGCGCTACCTGAGAATGGGGCGTCCCTGAGCCGGGCCGCCCCAGACCTTCAACCGCGAACGAACGCCACGCCCGTCTTTTCCTTCAACTCGTCATCGCTGACACCCGGCGCGGCTTCCACCAGCAGCAGGCCCTTGTCAGTCACGTCGAACACGGCCAGATCGGTGATGATGCGGTCGACCACGCCCACACCGGTCAGCGGCAACGTGCATTCGGGCAGGATCTTCTGCTCGCCGTTCTTGGCGGTGTGCTCCATCAGCACCACCACGCGCTGCACGCCGGCCACCAGGTCCATCGCGCCGCCCATGCCCTTGACCATCTTGCCGGGCACCATCCAGTTGGCCAGGTCACCCTTGTCGGTGACCTGCATGGCGCCGAGGATGGCCAGGTTGACATGGCCGCCGCGGATCATCGCAAAGCTGTCGTGGCTGCCGAAGTAGCTGGCACCGGCACGTGCGGTCACGGTCTGCTTGCCGGCGTTGATCAGGTCGGCATCGACTTCGGCATCGGTCGGGAACGGGCCGATACCGAGCAGGCCGTTTTCCGACTGCAGCCACACATCCACGCCTTCGGGGATGTGGTTGGCAACCAGGGTCGGCAGGCCGATGCCCAGGTTCACGTAGGCACCATCGGTCAGTTCGCGGGCGGCGCGTGCCGCCATCTCATCGCGGGTCCACGCCATGTCAGTTGCCCTCCGCGCGGATGGTGCGCTGTTCGATACGCTTTTCAGGATGCGGGTTGTGCACGATACGGTGCACGTAGATGCCCGGCAGGTGCACCTGGTCGGGATCGATCGTGCCGACCGGCACCACCTCTTCAACTTCCACGATGCAGACCTTGCCGGCCATCGCGCAGGCCGGGTTGAAGTTGCGTGCGGTCTTGCGGAACACCAGATTGCCAGCCTCGTCGGCCTTCCACGCCTTGACCAGCGCCACGTCGGCACGCAGCGCGGTCTCCATCACGTAGTGCTTGCCGTCGAACTCGCGGGTTTCCTTGCCCTCGGCCACCACCGTGCCGTAGCCAGTGGCAGTGAAGAACGCCGGGATGCCCGCGCCACCGGCACGCAGGCGCTCGGCCAGGGTGCCCTGCGGGTTGAATTCCAGCTCCAGCTCGCCGGCCAGAAACTGGCGCTCGAATTCCTTGTTCTCGCCCACGTAGGACGAAATCATCTTCTTGATCTGGCGGGTTTCCAGCAGCTGGCCCAGGCCGAAACCATCGACGCCGGCATTGTTGGAGATCACGGTCAGGCCCTTGGCGCCACTGTCACGCAGCGCGGCGATCAGGGCCTCGGGAATGCCACACAGGCCGAAGCCGCCCACGGCCAGCGTCTGGCCATCGGCGACCACCCCTTGCAGGGCCTCCGCCGCACTGGCGAAGCGCTTGCCGCGCTTGCCGGTGGAAGTCGATTGCTGCATTGCTGTACTACCCTGCACGTTGAGGATGACCGCATTCTAGCTGGAGGGCGGCGAAGGGCCTGGATGCGCCGCAGCATTGACGGAGGACCAGGCGGGCATTGGGTAGAATGGGCGATTCCACGCAGAAGGGTGCTTCAGCGCCTACGCCCCTCGATCTACGATGACGCCGACCTTCACAGACGAAGACCTGTTCCGCTGGATCGACGAATGGACACTGCAGAAAAGCGAGCAGTGCCTGGGTGGCGTGCGCAACCGGCAACTCCGCGATGGCCTGCTGACGGCCGAGGTACAGGGTTCGGCCAGGCATCCCTACTACGTGGAGATCGATCTGACGGCCAGTACGCGCACCGCGCGCAGCCGCCTGCAGAGTGCCTGTTCCTGCCCCGTCGGCCGCACCTGCAAGCATGTGGCGGCGGTGCTGGTCTCGTACATGCTGGATTCGCTTGCCATGGACGACGAGAGCCCCCTGACCGAACAGGACCTGACGCAACCGCCGCGTCCTGAACTGCTGGCAGAGCTTTCGCGTTGGCAGAGCGCGCGGATCCGGCCGGCCCAGCCACGCCGAAACGGTGTCATCTTCGAACTGTCCACCTACAACCACCACCCCGCCGTGCTGGTCCGGCGCGTCAAGTACGGGACCGATGGTGCGATCAGCACGGGCAAGTGGATGGATATCACTGCGGACCTGCTGCTGGATCCTCCGGCCTATCTCACGCCGACTGATCTGGCGGTGATGATCCAGCTACGCACCCAGCGGCAGCCCGCGACGAAGGACGAATGGATCGACTTCGCGGCCACCCTGCAGTTGATCGTCTCCAGCGGCCATGGCTGGGTCTCCTGCGGTACGCACGGCGACGTGCCGGCCCGGTCAGGAGCTCCACGCCGCGGCGAACTGGGCTGGACCGTTGGCATGACGCAGGGCGCAACGCTGCTGGAACCCGCGTTGAGCGTGGAGGGCGGCGCCAGAGGCGTGGTCCTGGGCCGGAGTGCGTGCTATCTGGACCCGGTCACCGGCGAGGTCGGTCCGCTGCTGCTGGATGTCAGGGCCGAGGACGCCGACGCCTTCCTGAGCCTGCCCAATCTGTTACCCAACGAAGAAGCGGTGGTCGCACAGATGCTGCAACAGATCGACCCTGCCCTGCCGCGCCCCGGTGCAAGCGACACGCTGCCTACCCTGCAGATCAGCGCGATGATCCCCGTGCTGCGCCTGCATACGATTGAGTTCCGGCCGGCATGGCTCGGTCGCCGCGACCCGTCGCAATGGGCCGATATCGCGACCGTGGCCTTCGAGTACGACGAGCACGTGCGGTTCCTGGATGATCCGAGCCTGTTCGCACTCGATCCGGAGGGCCAGCTCGCCCTGCTGCCCCGTGACCTGGCTGAGGAATCACGGCGCGAGGCCCAGCTGCGCACGGTGGGACTGTATCGCGACACGGACCCGCGGGCGCCATTGGACGGCGCTGGCCCGCAGTTCCAGCTGCGCACCCATGACTGGACACGGTTCCTGCTGGATGACGTGCCGCGCCTGGAAGCCTTGGGCTGGAAGGTGGAGACGGACGACGATTTCCGCCATCGCATCACCCGGGTGGATGAGATCGACCTGGACATCCAGGCGGACCCGACGGATGCGGGCTGGTTCAACCTGGGTCTGGACATCCAGGTGGAAGGCCGCAACGTATCGATGGTTCCGCTGCTGCAGCAGGTGCTGCAGTCCGATCCCCGCTGGATGCGTGGCCAGCTGGACGCCATCGGCGACGACGAGAACGTCCTGTTGATGGCAGGCGACAACACCCGCCTGGCACTGCGGGCCGCGCGACTGAAGCCGATCATGGCCCTGTTGGCGGACCTGTTCGCCCAGCGTGGCGCGCCGCTGCGCTTGTCAGCGCTTGACCGTGGCCGCCTGCAGGCACTGCAGGACACGGCGCGCCTGCAGTTCCGGGGCCGCAAGGATACCCAGGCGCTGGTGCAGCGGCTGATGCAGGCACCCGCACTGGGCGAAGTGCCGCCACCGGCGGGGCTGGTGGCAACGCTGCGTCCCTACCAGCTGGAGGGCCTGTCGTGGCTGCAGTACCTGCGCCAGCAGGGGCTGGGCGGGGTGCTGGCCGATGACATGGGGCTGGGCAAGACCCTGCAGACACTGGCGCATCTGCTGGTCGAAAAGGAAAGTGGCCGCCTGGACCAGCCGGCGCTGCTGGTGGTGCCGACCTCGCTGCTGCACAACTGGCAGAGCGAAGCGGCACGCTTCACTCCGGGCCTGCGCGTACTGACCCTGCACGGACCGGCACGTGAAGCACTGTTCGAGGCGATCCCCGAGCACGATCTTGTACTGACCACGTATCCCCTGCTGTGGCGTGACGAGCAGGCGCTGCAGGCACATGCCTACCATCTGCTGATCCTCGACGAGGCCCAGCAGGTGAAGAATCCGAAATCGCGTGCGGCCGTCACGCTGCGCACGCTGCAGGCGCGTCATCGCCTGTGCCTGACCGGTACGCCGCTGGAAAACCATCTGGGCGAACTGTGGACGCAGTTCGATTTCCTGCTGCCCGGCCTGCTCGGCAGCGAGAAACAGTTCAACCAGCATTGGCGCCATCCGATCGAACGCGGCAGCGACCACCGCCGCGCCACGTTGCTGGCGCAGCGTCTGCGTCCCTTCATCCTGCGCCGTCGCAAGGACCAGGTCGCGTCAGAGCTTCCGCCCAAGACCCTCATTACCCGCGCGGTGGAGATGGAGGGTGGCCAGCGTGATCTCTATGAAACCGTGCGTGCTGCGATGGAAAAGCAGGTGCGCGAGGCCATCAGCGGCAGCGGGTTGGCGCGCAGCCATATCGTGGTGCTGGATGCCTTGCTGAAGCTGCGCCAGGTCTGCTGCGATCCGCGCCTGCTGCCGGGCGACGCCCCTGCACGCAATGCCGGCTCGGCCAAACTGGAGCTGCTGCGCGACATGCTGCCGTCGATGGTCGAGGAAGGCCGGCGGATCCTGGTGTTCTCACAGTTCACCGGCATGCTGGCGCGGATCGGGCAGGCGCTGGAGGAGCTCGGGCTGGCCTATGTGACGCTGACCGGCGACACCCAGGACCGGGCCACGCCGGTGCAGCGTTTCATGCAGGGCGAGGTACCCGTGTTCCTGATCAGCCTGAAGGCCGGTGGCGTCGGGTTGAACCTGACTGCTGCAGACACCGTCATCCACTTCGATCCCTGGTGGAACCCGGCGGCCGAAAACCAGGCCAGTGACCGCGCCCATCGCATCGGCCAGCAGCAGCCGGTGTTCGTCTACCGGCTGATCGCCGCAGGCAGCATCGAAGAACGGATTGCCGAGCTGCAGGAACGCAAGGCCCTTCTGGCGGAATCGATTCTGGAAGGCGGCGGCAGCACGGGTCCACGCTTCAGTGAGGAAGACGTCCAGGCGCTGCTGGCGCCGTTGCCGGGCCTGCCGGCCAAGCGCACCGGCCGGCCAGGCCGACGATCGCCGCAGGCCTGATCCGTGGCGCCAGTCAGGTGGCGTTCTCCGATGGAAACGATTCCCATACGGGACTGGGGCTACAATTGAGCGCTGAGCTCACAAAGGATCTGATCGATGCCCCTGCCCGCCTTCAAGGCCTACGATATCCGCGGCCGCGTGCCGGAAGAACTGAACGAAGACCTGGCGCGCCGCATCGGCGTCGCCCTGGCTGCGCAGCTCGCTCCCGGCCCGGTGGTCCTCGGCCACGATGTGCGCCTGACCAGCCCGGCGCTGCAGGATGCACTGGCCGCAGGCCTGGGTGGTACCGGTCGTGAGGTGATCGACATCGGTCTGTGCGGTACCGAAGAGGTCTACTTCCAGACCGATCACCTCGGCGCAGCCGGCGGTGTGATGGTGACCGCCAGCCACAACCCGATGGACTACAACGGGATGAAGCTGGTCAAGGAGAACGCCCGCCCGATCAGCTCCGATACCGGCCTGTTCGCGATCTCCGATGCGGTCGCCGTCGATACGTCCGAGGCCCAGCCGCCACGCGCCGGGCAGACCGCCCAGCATGACAAGAGCGCCTATATCCAGCATCTGCTGAGCTACGTCGACGCCGCCAAGCTCAAGCCGCTGAAGCTGGTGGTCAATGCCGGCAACGGTGGTGCGGGCGCCATCGTCGACCTGCTGGCACCGCACCTGCCGTTCGAGTTCATCCGCATCTGTCACGAACCCGATGGCAACTTCCCCAACGGCATTCCCAACCCGCTGCTGCCGGAAAACCGCGCCGCCACCGCCAATGCGGTGCGCGAACACGGCGCCGACTTCGGCATTGCCTGGGACGGTGACTTTGACCGCTGCTTCTTCTTCGACCATACCGGCCGCTTCATCGAGGGCTACTATCTGGTCGGCCTGCTGGCCAAGGCCATCCTGGCACGCAATCCCGGTGGCAAGATCGTGCATGACCCGCGGCTGGTCTGGAACACCGTGGAAATGGTTGAACAGGCAGGTGGCGTGCCGGTGCTGTGCAAGAGCGGCCACGCTTTCATCAAGGAAAAGATGCGCGCCGAAGATGCGGTGTACGGCGGCGAGATGAGCGCACACCACTACTTCCGCGAATTCGCCTATGCCGACTCCGGCATGATCCCGTGGCTGCTGATCGCGCAGCTGATCTCCGAGAGCGGCCGCTCGCTGGCCGACTGGGTCGAAGACCGCATGGCGGCCTATCCCTGCAGCGGCGAGATCAACTTCAAGGTGGCCGATGCCAAGGCCGCCGTGGCCCGCGTGATGGAGCACTTCGCCGCGCGGTCGCCCGCGCTGGACCATACCGATGGCATCAGCGCCGATTTCGGCGACTGGCGCTTCAACCTGCGCAGTTCCAACACCGAGCCGCTGCTGCGCCTGAACGTTGAAGCCCGCGGCGACGCAGCGCTGATGCAGGCGCGCACCGACGAAATCTCCCATCTCCTCCAGCAGTAATCAAGGAAGACCATGAGCAACATCCAGCCCGTCATCCTGTCCGGTGGTTCCGGCACCCGCCTGTGGCCACTGTCGCGCGAGGCGTATCCGAAGCAGTTCCTGCCGCTGGCAGGCGAACTGACGATGCTGCAGGCCACCTGGCAGCGCGTCGCGCCCATCGCCACCCACGGCCCGTTGGTGATCGCCAACGAAGAGCACCGCTTCGTCGCTGCCGAGCAACTGCAGCAGGTCGGCGCCGAGCCGGCTGCCATCATCCTGGAACCGGTTGGCCGCAATACGGCGCCGGCGATTGCGGTCGCAGCCCTGGAGGCCACCCGCGACGGCGCCGATGCGCTGCTGCTGGTGCTGCCCTCGGACCATGTAATCACCGATGAGGCTGCATTCCGTGCAGTCGTGCAGGCTGCAGCCAGCGCTGCCGAGTCCGGCAAGCTGGTGACCTTCGGTATCGTGCCGACCGGTCCGGAAACCGGCTACGGCTATATCAAGGCCGCCACTGGGCAGGGCCTGCGTGCGGTCGAGCGCTTTGTCGAAAAGCCCGACCTTGAGACCGCCACCGGTTACGTCAGCAGCGGTCAGTATTACTGGAACAGCGGCATGTTCCTGATCAAGGCCTCGCGCTACCTGCAGGAACTGGAGCGCTTCCAGCCCGACATGATGGCCGGCAGCCGCCAGGCCTGGCAGCAGGCCCGTCGCGATTCGGATTTCACCCGTCTCGACAAGGAGGCGTTCGCAACCGTTCCCTCCGATTCCATCGACTATGCCGTGATGGAAAAAACCGCAGACGCCGTGGTGATTCCGCTGGACGCCGGCTGGAACGATGTCGGCTCGTGGACAGCCCTGCGCGATGTCTCGCATCAGGATGGCGATGGCAATGCGCATCAGGGTGACGTGATCGCGATCGACTGCCGCAACACCTATGCCTATGCACAGCGCCTGGTGGCACTGGTCGGTCTGGATGACGTGATCGTGGTCGAGACCGACGACGCGGTGCTGGTCGGCAAGGCCGACCGCATGCAGGAGGTCAAGACCGTGGTGGCGCAGCTGAAGGCCGACGGTCGCAGCGAGGCCACCTGGCATCGCAAGGTCTACCGCCCGTGGGGCGCCTACGATTCGATCGACAACGGCGAGCGTTTCCAGGTCAAGCGCATCACCGTCAAGCCCGGCGGTACGCTCAGCCTGCAGATGCATCACCATCGCGCCGAGCACTGGATCGTGGTCAGCGGCACCGCCGAGGTGACCCGCGGCGACGAGGTGATCCTGCTCAGCGAGAACCAGAGCACGTACATCCCGCTGGGCGTGACCCATCGCCTGCGCAACCCGGGCAAGCTGCCGCTGGAGCTGATCGAGGTGCAGTCCGGCAGTTACCTCGGTGAAGACGACATCGTGCGTTTCGAGGACACGTACGGGCGTAGTTGATCCGACGACCTGCGGCGGGTGCCGACCGTTGGTCGGCACTTCGCCTGCCGGGTCAGGCAATCTCCGCCATCACCCGCTTCAGGCCGTCCTGCCAGTTCGGCAGCACGATGCCGAAATCCTGCTGCAGCTTGCGGTTGTCCAGCACCGACCAGGCCGGGCGCTTGGCCGGGGTCGGGTATTCGGAACTGGGGATGGCTTCAACCGACGGCACCTTGGCCAGCACGCCCGTCGCCAGCGCTTCAGCGAAAATCGCTTCGGCAAAGCCATGCCAGCTGGTCTGCCCCGACGCCGTCAGGTGCCACGTTCCCGACAGCGCGCGCGGATGCTGCAGCGCCTGCACGGTGACATCGGCAATCAACGCGGCCGGTGTCGGCGTGCCGATCTGATCGGCCACCACACGCAACTGGTCGCGCTCGGCGCCCACCCGCAGCATCGTGCGCAGGAAATTGGCGCCATGCGAGGCATACACCCACGCCGTGCGGAAGATCAGATGACGACCGCCGGCCGCGCGAACCGCATCCTCGCCATCGCGCTTGCTGGTGCCGTACACGCCCAATGGCGCGGTCGGCTCGTCTTCGCGGTAGGGCGCGCTGCCCTGTCCATCGAACACGTAGTCGGTGGAGTAATGCACGAACGGCACGCCGTGCGCCGCACACCAGCGCGCGATCATGCCCGGCGTCTGCGCATTGGCGACGAAGGCGGCCTCGGCATCCTGCTCGGCACGATCAACCGCCGTATAGGCGGCCGCGTTGACCACCACCGATGGCTGCAGGCGATCCAGCAATGCCGGCAGGCTGTCGGGCTGGCCGAAATCGGCGGTTTCGCAGCCACTTCCGTCGGGCAGTTGCCCGCTGCGGGTCGTTGCGACCACCTTGCCCAGCGGCGCCAGCGCGCGCAGCAGCTCCTGGCCGACCTGGCCATTGCCGCCGAACACCAGCACCGTCACGGGATGTAGACCGGCAGGCGGTCTTCGGCAATGTCCTTCAGGAACGGCGCGTTCTCGTCCTTGGCCGACAAGGTCGGTGCGCTGACCGGCCAGTCCACCGCGATATCAGCATCGTTCCAGCGGATACCCGCATCCGCCTCCTTGACGTAGACATCGGTGCACAGGTAGCTGAACAGCGCACGTTCGGACAGCACGGCAAACCCGTGCGCGAAGCCTTCCGGAATCCAGAACTGCTTCCTGTTTTCCGCACTCAGCACCACCGCTTCCCACTGGCCGAAGGTCGGCGAGCCACGACGGATGTCCACGGCCACGTCATAGACCTCGCCCTCCAGCACGCTGACCAGCTTGCCCTGTGGGCGCGGCCACTGGTAATGCAGGCCACGCAGCACGCCCTGTGCGGACGTCGATACGTTGCTCTGCACGAAACGGTCCGGCAGGCCCAGTGCAGCGAAGCGCTCGGCATTCCAGGTTTCGAAAAAATAGCCACGCGCATCGCCAAACACGGCCGGCTCGATGATCTTGCAGCCGGGAAGCTTGGTTTCAATCACTTTCACGGAACGACTCCACGCAGCGCGAGTTTATGCAGGTACTGGCCGTAGCCATTCTTGATCAGCGGCGCAGCCAGCGCCTCCAGCTGCTCGGCATTGATCCAGCCCTGACCGAACGCGATTTCTTCCGGGCAGCACACCTGCAGGCCCTGGCGGGTCTGGATGGTCTCGATGAAGTTGGATGCCTCCAGCAGCGACTGATGGGTGCCGGTATCCAGCCAGGCATAGCCACGGCCGAGCGCTTCCAGGTGAAGATTGCCTTCCTCCAGGTAGCGCTTGTTGAGATCCGTGATCTCCAGCTCGCCGCGCGGCGACGGCTTCAGTTCCTCCGCGTAATCGCTGGCCTTGCCGTCATAGAAGTACAGGCCAGTCACCGCATAGTTCGAGCGGGGATTTTCCGGCTTCTCCACCAGATCGATGACCTTGCCGCTCGTGTCGAACTCGGCCACGCCGTAGCGCTCCGGATCATTTACCCAGTAGCCGAACACGGTCGAACCATCCACGCGCTCATCGGCGCGCTTCAATACTTCGCGCAAACCGTGACCGTGGAAGATGTTGTCACCCAGCACCAGGCAGCTCGGCTTGCCGGCCACGAAGTCGCGGCCGATCAGGTAGGCCTGGGCCAGGCCATCCGGACTCGGCTGCACCGCATACTGGATGTCCATGCCCCACTGAGAGCCGTCGCCCAGCAACTGCTGGAACAGCGCCTGTTCGTGCGGGGTATTGATGATCAACACTTCGCGGATGCCCGCCAGCATCAACACGCTGAGCGGGTAGTAGATCATCGGCTTGTCGTACACCGGCAACAGCTGCTTGCTGACGCCCTTGGTGATCGGATAAAGGCGGGTGCCGGAACCACCGGCGAGGATGATGCCCTTGCGCTGGGTCATGGTGTCTCCTGGGTTCAGGCTGCAGTGCCGATGCGCTGCAGGCGGTAGCTGCCGTCGAGCACGCCGTTGACCCAGTTCTGGTTGTCCAGGTACCAGTCGACGGTGAAGGCGATGCCCTGCTCGAAGGTGTAGGCCGGTTCCCAGCCCAGGTCGTTCTTCAGCTTCGACGCATCGATTGCGTAACGGCGGTCATGGCCCGGGCGGTCGGTGACGTAGGTGATCTGGCTGCTGCGCGGCAGGCCATCCTCACGCGGGCGGCGCGCATCGAGCAGCGCGCAGATGGCCTGCACCACTTCGATGTTCTGCTTTTCCGAGTTGCCGCCGACGTTGTAGGTCTCGCCGACCTGGCCTTTGGCCAGCACGGTGCGGATCGCCTCGCAGTGGTCGGACACGAACAGCCAGTCGCGCACCTGCTTGCCATCGCCGTACACCGGCAGCGGCTCGCCGGCCAGCGCCTTGGCGATCACCAGCGGGATCAGCTTCTCGGGGAAGTGGTAGGGGCCGTAATTGTTCGAACAATTGGTGGTCAGCACCGGCAGCCCATAGGTGTGGTGGAACGCACGTACCAAGTGATCCGACGCAGCCTTGGACGCCGAGTACGGCGAATTGGGCGCGTACTGGGTCGTTTCACTGAATTTGCCGGTCTCACCCAGCGTGCCGTACACCTCGTCGGTGGACACGTGCAGGAAACGGAACGCCGCGCCCTGTTCGGCCGGCAGCGCCTTCCAGTAGTCGCGGACCGCTTCCAGCAGGCCCAGGGTGCCCACAACATTGGTCTGGATGAAGGCGCTGGGACCATCGATGGAGCGGTCAACGTGGCTTTCAGCTGCAAAGTTCACGACCGCGTCCGGCTGATGCTCGGCCAGCAGGCGGGCGACCAGATCACGGTCGCCGATGTCGCCCTGCACGAACAGGTGGTTCGGGTTGCCATCAAGGCTGGACAGGGTCTTCAGGTTGCCGGCGTAGGTCAGCACATCGAGGTTGATGACCTTGACGCCGCGCGCGACGGCCTCGAGAACGAAGTTACCGCCAATGAATCCGGCGCCGCCGGTGACAAGCCATGTGGGCACTACCTGTTCTCCTGATCGAGATTCGTGGGACGGGGCCTTCATGGCCACGACAATGCAACGTTGAAGGATACAACGGGCCTCCGGTAACACGCGATCACACAAGTGAACTCAGGCCGACTGCATTGCTGCATCGCAACAGCCGGAGCTCCCACCATACGCATTCGCATGGTCACCCCAAGCCAGCTAGAATCGGGGTCCCACCCCCGAACCGGTTGCTGCTCCAGGACCGGACGTTCTCTCCGTTATTGAAGGACCCCGTACCAGATGAAAATCCTCGTCGCGTACAAGCGCGTGGTGGACTACAACGTCCGCATTCAGGTCAAGCCGGACGGTTCCGGCGTGGTCACCGACGGCGTCAAGCTGTCCCCCAACCCCTTCGATGAAATCGCTCTGGAAGAAGCCCTGCGCCTGCGCGACAAGGGCATCGCCAGCGAAGTCGTGGTTGCCACCATCGCCCCGGCCGACGCCCAGGCGCACCTGCGCAACGGCCTGGCCATGGGCGCCAACCGTGCCATCCACGTCGTCACCGACCAGGCGATCCAGCCGCTGACCGCGTCGCGCACCCTGCTCAAGCTGATCGAAAAGGAGCAGCCAGATCTGGTGATCCTCGGCAAGCAGGCCATCGACGACGACGCCAACCAGACCGGCCAGATGCTGGCCACGCTGTGGGGCCGCCCGCAGGCGACCTTCGCCAGCAAGCTCGAAATTGCCGATGGCAAGGCCACGGTGACCCGTGAAGTCGACGCCGGCCTGGAAACGCTGGAAGTGGATCTGCCGGCCGTGGTCACCACCGATCTGCGCCTGAACGAGCCGCGCTTCATCAAGCTGCCGGACATCATGAAGGCCAAGGCCAAGCCGCTGGAGACCCTGCAGCTGGCCGACCTCGGCGTTGAAGCCGCCGACACCTTCAAGACCACCCAGTACGCCGCGCCGTCCAAGCGCAGCAAGGGTGTGATGGTCAAGGACGCGGCCGAACTGGTTGCCGCACTCAAGCAGAAGGGGTTGCTGTAATGAGCAGGATTCTCGTCATCGCCGAGCACCACGACGGCAAGCTCAATGCCGCCACCGCCAAGACCGTCAGCGCCGCCGCCGCCATCAGCGGTGCCAGCATCGACGTGCTGGTGCTGGCCGCCGATCCGGCCGCTGTCGCCGCTGAAGCCGCGAAGATCGCTGGGGTCGCCAAGGTCCTGACCGTCGCCAACGCGGCCAACGCGCAGGCCATCGCCCAGGTGCTGGCGCCGCAGATCGCACAGCTGGCCAAGGGCTACACCCACGTATTCGGCCCGTCGACCACCTTCGGCAAGGACCTGATGCCGTGCGTGGCCGCCCTGCTCGGCGTCAACCAGGTCTCCGACCTGATGAGCGTTGAAGGCAGCCACACCTTCAAGCGCCCGATCTACGCCGGCAACGCGATCATCACCGTGGAAGCCCCGGCCGACCAGATCGTGGTCGCCACCGTGCGTGCCGCCTCGTGGCCGGAAGCCGCCCAAGGTGGCAATGCCGCCGTTGAAGCAGCCAGCGTCGACGCTGCCCTGCCGACCCATACCCGCTTCGTCGGCCTGGCCGCCGGTGCCAGCGACC
This sequence comes from Stenotrophomonas sp. FR024, assembly GCF_047500745.2. Lineage (NCBI taxonomy): Bacteria > Pseudomonadati > Pseudomonadota > Gammaproteobacteria > Lysobacterales > Lysobacteraceae > Stenotrophomonas > Stenotrophomonas sp. FR024. The sequence continues at coordinate 117,722 of NZ_JAXAXM020000009.1, read as the reverse complement.
GTCCGGACCTGCAGAGCGCCAAGCGCGTGGTTTCGGGTGGCCGTGGCGTCGGTTCGGAAGAGAACTTCAAGGTCATCTTCCAGCTGGCCGACAAGCTCGGTGCTGCCGTCGGTGCCTCGCGTGCGGCGGTCGATGCCGGCTACGTGCCCAGCGACCTGCAGGTCGGCCAGACCGGCAAGATCATCGCGCCGGAACTGTACGTGGCCGTTGGCATCAGTGGTGCGATCCAGCACCTGACCGGCATCAAGGATGCCGGCACCATTGTCGCGATCAACAAGGACGGCGACGCGCCGATCTTCGAGATTGCCGATATCGGCCTTGTGGGGGATCTGTTTGCGATCCTGCCGGAGCTGGAAGAGGCGCTGGCCTGAAGCAACAAGGCAGGCCGGTCTGTCACCGGCCTGCCTTGTTCGATCATTTTTCAGTTGTCGCCGAAAAGATCGCGGGTATACACCTTGTCCTTCACATCCAGCAGGGCGTCGGCCATCCGGTTGCTGATGATCAGGTCCGCTTGCTGCTTGAAGGATTCCAGGTCGTTTACCACCCGCGAGCGGAAGAACGCGTCTTCATGAAGTTCCGGCTCGTGCACGATCACCTCAACGCCCTTAGCCTTCAAGCGCTTCATGATCCCTTGAATGCTGGATGAGCGGAAGTTGTCCGAACCGGCCTTCATGATCAGGCGATAGATACCCACCACCTGGGGATTGCGCCGCAGGATATCGGCCGCGATGAAGTCCTTCCGCGTAGTGTTCGAATCGACGATGGCCCGGATCAACGTCTGAGGGACGCTCTGGTAGTTGGCCAAAAGCTGCCGGGTGTCCTTGGGCAGGCAATAGCCACCGTATCCGAAGGATGGATTATTGTAGTGCCCGCCGATGCGTGGATCGAAGCTGATGCCTTCGATGATCTGCCGCGAGTCCAGCCCATGCGTCAACGCGTAGCTATCCAGCTCGTTGAAGTAGGACACGCGCATGGCAAGGTAAGTATTGGCGAAGAGCTTGATGGCCTCGGCTTCGGTCGGTTCAGTAAACAGGACGGGCACGTCCTGCTTGATGGCGCCCTCTTGGAGCAGGCGTGCAAACGCCTCGGCCCGGGGCGAACGCTCGCCCACGATGATGCGGGACGGGTGCAGGTTGTCGTACAGCGCGCGGCCCTCGCGCAGAAACTCCGGCGAGAAGATGATGTTGTCCACGCCGAACTTCTCACGTGCCTTGAGCACGTAGCCGACCGGGATAGTGGACTTGATCACCATCGTGGCCGATGGATTAATGGCCAGCACGTCAGCGATGACCGACTCGATCGAACGGGTATTGAAGTAATTGGTGTCGGGGTCGTAGTCGGTGGGCGTGGCGATGATGACGAACGACGCGCCTTCGTAAGCCTCCCGGGGCTCGAGCGTCGCGCGGAAATCCAGCGCGTCGTGTGCCAATGCCTGTTCCAGCTCGGCGTCCGCGATGGGAGACCTGCGCGCATTGAGCGCTTCTACCTTAGCGGGCATGATGTCGACAGCGACAACCTCATGTTTCCGCGCAAGCAACACGCCGTTGGATAGGCCTACGTACCCGGTACCTGCAATTGCGATCTTCATCCGTGTGTCTTCTGTGGGGAGAATGGATTCAAGGAACTTCGACGTGGACTGACGGGATCCGCATGCCTTCATCGTGGAACCAGAACATCGTCTCTTGGACCAGCGACGCCTCCAGGGTGTAGCTCCCCGATGCGACGGGCGCCTTGACGTGCAGCTCCGCCTGGTCACCGGGCGCCAACTCCAACACCAGCGCTTGGCGTGCATCCCAGTCGACGGCTCGTTCGTCGCGACCGTCGGGGATGAACCGCCACGACAGCAGCACGTCGCGCCCCAGGACCTCGCGGGTCGAGAGGACGCCATCCGAGCCATTGGCCAACGTGAGCGTGAACGCAACCTGACCCGGCTGGATCGTGGTGCCAGTGATGTCCAAGCGCAGGTGTTCTGCAACACCGGACGCCACTCGCCCGGACATCCTGCTCATGCGGCCACCGGAGCAGTCCCCGAGCGGCACTAGTACTAGGCGGTGGCTAAGCGCTTCGATGGCAGGAGCAGCGAGGCCGTTGACGGCGCCGAACGCGCGCGCAAACCCTTCGGGCGACTCACAGGGGCCCGACACGCCCGCGCCCTTCGGCACGTAACCCGAATAGCCGTTCACGGAGAACATCCCGTGGTCCTGCGCGTAAATCATGGCATCTAGGTCGTCAAGATACGGGGCCTCGGCCGACCTGTCGGCGAATAGGACGTCACCCTGCCGTGCAGAAGCGGGAACGCGGGCAGCGAACGCTACCTGCCGTTGTTGCCATTGGGCAAAGGTCGCATGGCCAGCCTGGAAGGTCACGGACTCGGCAGTCAGCAACACAAAGGCAACCACACAGGCCAGGGCGCCCGTCCAGGTACCGCGACGCGAGGCCAGCAGCAGGACACGCTGGAATCCGATGCCGGCAAGCAGGCCTATCGGCATCACCATGACGAGCATCACGCGTGTAACGGCACGGATGGAATCAATGCCGGGAAGATGCAGGAAGACACGATAGAGCGACACATTGCTGACGTTGAGCGTGCAGATCACCAGCACCAGCGTGGCCAAGCCGGCCAGCATGCCCAGTTCTGCATCGGCGATGCGCCGCAGGGCGAGGAGCAGCCCCACGACGGCGAACAGCAGGACGCCCAGGCCCAGGAAGAGCTGGTGCTCGTGGCGCATCGAGATGTCACCAATCGAGCCGCCGATGAACCGCGTCAGCGGTGAGAAGTCCGCGATCAGGTAGCTCCACACCCGCGGCAACATCCCCAGGATTTCGTCGCGCGGCCTGACGAACCCCTGTACCTCAGTTACCGCGTGATAGCTGCGCAGCAGGGCGAGTACTGCGATGGCAGACGCGAGCACGACGGCAAGGCTGGCCAACGTGCGCCCCAACTCGTTCCTGCCGAAACTGGCCCGGACTTGCGCTGCTAGGGTTCGGCCACGCCCCAACAGCAACCAAGCGGCCGTCATCGCCAGCAGTAGGTAGGCCGCGAAGACACCCGTGTAAATGGCACAGTAGACTTGGGCAGCGAACAGCAGGGAGCTCCAGGCCAGGGATGAGGGGCGGCCGTGCTGCAGCCATCGGGAGAAGGTTAGGAACAGCAGAGGGACGAACATCCGGAATGCGAACTGCGCATGCGCCTGCTGTGCCAGAACGGGAAGGGAAAACGCAAATACGAATGCCGCCGCTCCCGCGCCGGAAGGACGCAGCCCCAAACTACGGGCGGCGACGTAGGCGCATGCGTAGTTGAGTACGCCCCCCAGCATTAGCCAGGCCGACAATGCCTCCGAGCGATCCAGCCCCCACCAGCGGAAGGCCGCATAAGGAAGGATTGAGCCGAAATGGTTGTCGCTCAGGGCCAGTACGTTGGCCACCGGGTAGAAGAAGCCCGGGCTCCACACATCGGGCGTGGCGCCGGTCAACCAAAGGTAGACATGCTCAAGGACCACCGAGTTGAAACGGGCGTCGATAAGATCGCCGGGGACCGCCGTGAAATATGCGTTCGCCTTGAGTTGGTAGAACACGACCCCGACGAGCAGGAAGACCGAGGCAGCGAACAGGTCGTTGCGCCAGCGGCCTGCGCTCTTACTGGCACTCATAGTCGGTCACCTGCTTGCTGGAGCGGAACGGATCGGTCAGTGCATCCGTGTACTGGCCCATCAGCAGACGTTGGCGTGGAAGGAAGTTCTGTCGATAGAAACGGCTGGCGGTTGCCAAAGCCTGGCCACGGGGCGTGAGCCGCACGCAACCATCGTGGATGGCGATGGTGCCCGACTGTTCCTGCTCCGTCAGCCGCACCTCCACCAAATGGTGCTCCGGGAGGTACTCATCAGTGAACACGCGTGCGAAACCATCCTCACGGATACCGCCTCCGCGTTGTTGGATCTTCTCCAGAATATAGAAGGACAATGATCGATCAATCACAGTCGGGACGGATATGGCGAACAGGTAGCCGCCCAACAGCCAGATCGTGATCAGCTGGACTTTCTCCAGCACCGAGAACCCGGAAAGCGCGCCCACCCCTCGTGCCGCCACGCCGACGATGAGAGCCGCCAGGAAGCCGTCGAAAATACTGGCGTACAGGACGACATCGACCTTGAACCAGCGCATGTGCACGATGTAGACGACAATCAGTGTAACGACGTACGCCAACGTCAGGAGCAACGCTTTGACCAGCTTGTTCATTTGAAGACCACCAACTTGTTTGCAAGAAAACTACAGGCCACCTGCACGCAAGTCGCCACGAGGAAGCCCAGACGGTAATCCCAGCCCGCTCGATCGGACCACAGGTAGAGCACGAGTGCATGGAGGAGCGCGATGACGGCGTAAAGCGCTACGAACCGGACACCCTGGCCGACGAAACTGCCCGAGGAGGCGCGGAAGACGAAGTAACGGCTGCCCAGGAACGACGCGGCAATGCCCACGCAGGCTGCGGCGCCATTGGCAAGTCCCGCTGATCGAAAGCCCCATACTTCCAGCGCGCAGTAGAGGACCATGAAGTGCAGCGCGGTCGCCAGCAAACCGTTGATCCCATAGCGGACGACCTCGCTGGCCAGCATGCGCTCACTCAGTGCGCGCATGCAGGATCTCGGCGATGAACGCCCTGTAGCCACCGACTTCAAGAATGCCGCCATTGCGCAGCGTTCCGGAGAGCATCAGGATGATCAGCGTCAGCGCACCGGTCTGCAGGAACACCAGCAACAGGATGCCGGTCACCAGCGAGAACCAACCCGGTGTAGCGAATCCGACCGCCTTGAGCCCGAGTGCAAGGACAGTGCCAAGCACTGACAATCCGGCGATCGCGGTGCAGGCGATGCCCACGCGTACCAGCACATCCTCGGCAAACACCATCAGCGCGCGAAAACCGTGCAGTGCCAGCCCAACGAAGTTCATCTTGCTCTTGCCGGCGTAGCGCGGGCCACGGTCGACAGCTACCGATGCCACCCGCAACTTGGATGTCAGCACGCAGGCCGCAACGTGCACCCAAAGCTCCTGCATCACCGCCAGGCGCTTGATCGCATGCAGCTTGGCCGCCATGAAGTTGCCGAAGCTGATGCGCCGGCCGCTGAGCATCGCGAACAACCACTTGTACACGACGTAGAACGCACGGAACTTCAAGGTTTCCACCCGGCTCTTGCGCGAGGCCACGACGATATCGACGTCGGGGGACTCCAACGCCTCCAGGAGCTCGCTGATGCTGCGCGGCGTATCTTCGCCGTCCGAGTCCATGACGACCACGCGCTGCCTATCGACGAAGTGTTCGGATACGTAGCCGATCCCGATCGCGATGGCTTTCTGATGCCCGACATTACGCCGCAGCTTCAGGACCACGCCATCGAGACCCGCAGCGGCGATCGCGGCGGCGTCCACCGGCTGCCGCACGGAGCCATCGTCGACTGCGACGATGTAGACATCATTGCCCTGGTCCCGTGCCAAAGCCCTGAACAACATGGACGAAGCCTCGACATCTTCGTAAACAGGCATCACGACGACCAGCGACGAGCTTTTCATATCCGTCATTCCTGCAAGCGCTTGCGGAAGTAGGCGATGGTCTCCTTCAGGCCGTCCTCCAGGCTCACGCGAGGCTCCCAGCCAAGCGCCGCCCGTGCCATCGAGATGTCCGGCTGGCGCTGGCGGGGATCGTCCGAGGGCAGGGGCTTGAACACGAGCTTGGAGTGGCCGCCCACCAGCCGGATGACCGTTTCGGCCAGTTCCAGCATGCTGTACTCGCCCGGATTGCCGATGTTGACCGGCCCGGTCAGCTCTGCGGGGCTGTCCATCAGGCTGATCATGCCGCTGATGAGATCGTCGACATAGCAGAAGCTGCGCGTCTGCTGCCCATCGCCATAGATCGTGATGTCATCCCCGCGCAGTGCCTGCACGATGAAGTTGCTGACCACCCGGCCATCTTCTGGATGCATGCGGGGGCCGTAGGTGTTGAAGATACGCATCACCTTGATTTCCAGCTGGTGCTGGCGCCAGTAGTCGAAGAACAGAGTTTCGGCACAGCGCTTTCCTTCGTCGTAGCAGCTGCGTATGCCGATCGGATTCACCTTGCCCCAGTAATCCTCCACCTGCGGATGGATCTCCGGATCACCGTAGACCTCGCTGGTGCTGGCCTGCAGGATGCGTGCACGCGTCCGCTTGGCAAGCCCCAACATGTTGATCGCGCCGTGGACGCTGGTCTTCGTCGTCTGCACCGGATCGTGCTGGTAGTGCACGGGGCTTGCCGGGCATGCCAGGTTGTAGATCCGGTCCACCTCGACATACAACGGGAAGGTCACGTCGTGACGCATCATCTCGAAGCGCGAGTTCGAGAGCAGGGACTCGACGTTCCGCTTGGAGCCCGTGTAGAAATTATCGACGCACAGGACTTCGTCGCCCCGTTCGACCAATCGATCGCACAAGTGCGACCCAAGGAATCCCGCACCACCTGTAACCAGTACTCGTGCCATATGCCTGCCCTAAATCTGTGATCAAGCGATCGTGTTGAAGAATTTGATGAAGACGGCCCGGAAATTCGCCTGCGAATACTTCTGGACGCTGGCACGTGCGCGGGCGGCCCACTGCGCCAGTTCGGGCGTCCCATAGAGCTTCATCAAGGAAAGGGTGCGCTCCTGGAGTTCCCTGGCGTCACTGAAGTAATAGCCATCGACGCCGTCGGTGACGACCTCGCGTGGCCCGCCCAACGGCTGCACGATGGGTACGACGCCGGCGGCCATCGCTTCGCAGGCGGTCATTCCGAAGTGTTCCAGTTTCTCGGGCTCCTGGTCACCACGCTCCCCCCAGCCCGCACCATGCCAGAAGATAGATGCCTCCGCATACTCCTGCAGCAGCTCCCGTGATCCAAGGTTTCCGAGAATACGGATCGGATAGCCCTCCGCCAGTGCGTTGACCTTCTGGAAGTAGCGGCGATGCTCCTCGCTTTCCGCATGGACGCTGCCGGCGAGATGGTACTCCCAACCCTCCGGCACGAGGCCCTTGTCGTGCATTTGCCGGAAAGCAGTGATCATCTCGATATGCTTTTTGTTGTGGCCGCCGGAGAAGAAGCGGCCGACACTCAGAATGACCTTCTTCTTGTTCGACAGGTCCACCGAGCCGAAGCGCTCCACGTCGATTGGCGGAGGAAGCACCACGGCATCACGCGCCCAGCGCTTGCGAATCCACGCTGCCGTGAATTCAGAGTTCGCCATCGGATCTTCGTAACTGTCGATGAACGGGCGCCGACTGGACGCCACGCCACGACGCAGCGTGCGCTGCGCCAAACTCGACATACGCGAAAGCCAAGGGTGTCCGGTACGATCAAATCTTCCCGCCGCACGCTGAAAAAGCCTGGGAAGCGGCGCGGCCTCGATGAGTTCATGGGGAAAGAATGCCAGGTACAGCGATTTTCTGGCCTGCGGGACCATCGAAGAGCAGTAAGTGGAATTGATGAATACATCGTACCCGGCCGAGCGTGGCGCGAGCTCGCTGCAGGAGGAGCCGGGCCACTCGACCCAGTGTGCCCCCGCCAAGTTGAGGTTCATCCTGCTACTGAACTCTGCTTCGTCGACGGGGCCGACGCGGATCAGGTCCACCTGGTGGCCTTCGGCCAGCAGGATCTCCGCGATCGTGCCGACGTGTTTTTCACCGCCGCCCATCGTGGCCCAGTAACGATTATAGATGCCTACTTTCATGCGGGGACGGCCCCGATGCGATCCTTGCAGGACGGCAGGCCGCCCCAACGTTGCCGCAGTACGACTGGAAGCAGCTTGAACAGGTCACGCTGGATGCGCAGACGCAGCCCGAACTCCGCGTTCAGGCGCTTGTCAGTGAAGCCGCGACGCGCTGCCGCGACTGCAGAGCGCAGGCATCTCAGTACTTCCCTTCCGTAGGCCCGGCCCGCGACGGCGGCCGGGGCATGTTTGATCTTGATCAGCACATGATTCCTGGAGACGTGGAAAACAAAGACTGGCGACCATTCGACGCTGGATCCCGTATGCACATGGCGTACGACGCTGGCCGGCACGTAACGCAGGCGCCCCCCGCCCTTGCGCAGGCGCCAGCTCAGGTCGGTGTCCTCGTAGTACATGAAAAAGTTCGAATCAAAGAGCCCCGCCTGTACCAGAGCAGAGCGGCGCATGAGCATGGCGGCGCCACAAAGGGCCTGCATGTCCTCCGGCTCATCATACTGACCACGGTCGTCCTCGTAGATTCCACGGTCACCCGCCTCGCCATTGCCATCGAGCAGCGTGCCAGCGTTATTGATGACGTCACAGGCAGCGCCATCGAGCAGGGCGGCCGGGCAAGTAAACACATGCTTTGCATAATCCGCTGCAAGAACACCCGTGCCCAGCACCGTACCCGCGAGGCTCACCGTGAATTCACGGCCCGCTGCGGCATTCGTCCCGGAGACATCCAACTCAAGAACATACCGTCCATCAACCGGATCCGGCGGTAGCGGCAGGCGGATCGTGCCCCGCCCGCTCGTCCAGCGCACGCTCCGGTCTCCGTGCTGTTCCCTGCCCCAGAAGCCCTCCCCGTACAAAGGCTTCTTGTAGCCACTTTCGACAAAACCACTGGCTTCGTCAACAAGCATCCCAAGCTCGCGCGTATCGCTGGACTGGCCCCCCGCACTGGGCTGGAACGGCAGGCTTTCTATCGTCAGCTCGACGTATCGCCGGAAGAACAGGATCTTTGAACCCGCCGCCGTGACATCCGGCTCGTCCATCAGTGCCCGGACAAGCGCCGACAACCAATCGGGATCAACGACGGTGTCGTTGTTGATCAGGCCGATCAGGTCGCCACGAGCCACTTGCATCCCAAGGTTGTTGCCTCCTGCGAATCCAAGGTTGCCTCCCGACTCCACGATCCTTACCCACGGGAAGGCGGAGCGGACGAAGTCCACCGAGCCGTCAGACGAGGCATTGTCCACCATGACGACCTCATAGCGCGGATAGTTCAAGGCGCCAAGGCTCGCCAACAAGGGCTGGAGATAACGCATGCCGTTGTAGTTGACTACGATCAGACTGACCAAGGGCAACATGCCGGTCCAATCGCCCGCGCCTCCCGCGCCAGCACCATCGTCGGAATCGATCGCCAGCGACCCAGCACCATGCCCTGCCGGCACCGTCGCCGGCGCGGCTTCCATGCGGGCCGTCGGCCCCGCGCTGTCGCCGCCTGCGGTACCAGCACCACGGGCATCCTCATACTCCCGAGCGACTTTCCTGAGCTCTGCCTCCCAGGCAGCGTCCTTGTCGGCCAGCGCTTGGTCACGCTCGGCCGCTATGCGGCTTATCTCGGACCGGTAATCGGCAGCCACCTGCTCGACCCGCGCTTCCCACGCCACATCCTTGTCGCGCAGCATACCGTCGCGCTCTTGGCCAATACGTGATATCTCCCGCCGGTAATCGTCCGCGACCTGCTGCACGCGCGATTCAAAATAGCCGGGAACTTCAAACACGGAGTCCGGCAAGCTGGGCAAGGCTCCGGCGGACGCCAGTACGATGAAATAGACCGGCTCGCGCGGCATGCTGCCCGAGCGGACGCTCTCCAGCCCTTCGCTCTCGGTCCAGTAATGGATTCCTGGCGCTACCGGCTCGGCCGCGCCACCGCCATCGGCAACGCGGCCGATCATGGAGGCCATCGTGGTGCGCTGCCCGAGCAGTCGGTAGTTGGGGAAGTAATCCCCCACCAGCGCCTCCAGTTCCTGCCTGTAGAGCTCCTTGACGTGGAACTCATTGCGGAAACCAGGACGATCGGAGTACTCGTAGCGATCCGGGCTGGACATCATGAGCACGCCACCAGGACGCAGCACTCTCACGATCTCCGCCATCATCTCCTGGTGCTGGTTGTGGTGCTCGATGGTCTCGAAGCTGACCACCACATCCACGCTCGCATCGGGCACCGGGATGGCGGCGCACGAGCCGAGCTTGAACTCCAACCCCTCGCGCGGATAGGTCGCTGCCGCATGCGCCACCGCCACGGCATCGATGTCCACGCCGGTGACACGCGCCGCACCGATCGACAGGAGGGCAGATCCATATCCTTCGCCGCAGGCGATATCCAGAACATCCTTGCCGGCGACAATGCGCGATGCGAGCTGGTAGCGGTGGTAGTGCTCCATCTCGATTTCGCCGCTAACGCCCGGCAGAAACCGTTCGCCGGTGAAGCTCATCTCGCCGTCAGGCACCTGGGAACGATCATGGCTCACGACGTTGCCTCCAGTTCAATAGTTCGCATTGGCACACCAAATAGCCCCAGGCAGACGGCGCTGGACTGCACGTGGAGGATCAGCGCATCGTGCACCCACTCGTGCTGGACATGGTCGGCCTGGGTGCCCTCGGCGATGGCTGGGGAAATGCTGTATTCGCCCGCTGGAAGTACCGGAAATCTGAAATCAAACGTCGCCACGACCTCGCCGTTGCGCGGAACCACGATGGCACGGTCGCGGTGCGCCAGGTATGTGTTGTCGGCAAAGATTATCTGCCCCAGCTTGTCCTTCACGACGAACCCCACGATGGGCCGGCTGATCTGTTCGTTGGCGCGCGCGATGATCCGAAGCTTGACGTCCTGCCCGCCTATCGCCCAGTTCACCTTCTGGCCCTGCGCATCCAGTAGATGCACCGCGGTGATGCGCGCAGCGCCCGTCCCGAACGAAGCACGGTTCTCGTCGAACTGGAAGACCTCGATGTCGTTCCGGAGCATCGACGCATCGATGAGCGTCTGTCTCATATCCACATAGGCGGGTTCCGCGGTCAACTCCAACGGGGAAGGCTGGCCATCCGCGGACGTGTCTTCGACTTCGACTTCGCCTCCACCGCCTTCGACCAGAGCAGTCTCTGCCATGCTGCCATCCTCCGGTTCGAACAGCGACGCCAGGTACTCCTGCGACAGTTCCTTGGGCGCGCCGTTCATGCGCATGACACCCTTGTCGAGCCAGATTGCGCGCTCGCACAGGTTGATGATGGCCCCCATGTCGTGGCTGCAGAAGAGCAGCGTCCCTCGCTTCATGAAAGAGCGCAGGAAACGCATGCACTTCTGCGTGAAGTAGGCATCTCCCACCGAGAGCGCCTCATCCACGACCAGGATATCGGCGTCGACGTGGGCGATCACGGAAAACGCAAGCCGCACGACCATGCCGCTGGAGTAAGTTTTAACCGGTTGGTCGATGAAATCCGGGATGCCGGAGAAGGCCACGATGTCGTCGTAGCGTTCCTCCATCTGCTGGGCCGTCAGCCCGAACAGCGCTCCGCTCAACATGATGTTCTCGCGACCGGTGAACTCCGGATTGAAGCCCGAACCCAGCTCCAGCAACGCGGCGATGCGGCCCGTGGTGCTCACCTGTCCGCTGGACGGCGTCAGCGTGCCGCAGACAAGCTGCAGGAGCGTCGACTTTCCGGAGCCATTGCGTCCGATGATTCCAACGGTCTCGCCGCGACGGACCTTGAAGGAAACGTCCCTCAGTGCCCAGAACTCACGGTGGTACTGCTTCGGTTCGCCACCCAGCGCCCGATCAAGCACCGGCAGGACGAACTGCTTGAGCCGGTCCTTGGGATCGGCGTAGATCTCGTAATACTTGCCCAACCCGGTCACTTCGATGGCGAGTTCGGGCTGGCCCGGATTTTCACATGACATCGGCAAACCCCTTGCGCATCTTCTGGAACACGGCGAACCCTGCGAAAGCAACGAGCAGCGCGATCGACAGGTATGCCGCCAGGCCGACGAAATCAGGGAGCTTGCCCCACACCAGCACTTGGCGCGATTGCTCCATGATGAAGGTAAGCGGGTTGAGCAGGAAGAGTTTCTGGTATTTCTCTGGCCACGCCGATTGCGGATAGAACACCGGCGACAGGAAGAGCATTGCAGTGGTGACGAACGTGGTGGTCTGCTTCAGGTCTCGGATGAACACGCCCAGCGCGGCGAGTATCCAAGTTATCCCCACAGCCATCACCAGCAATGGCGCCAACACCACGGGGAACAACAGCGCATGCCAATGGAGGCCGCCATTGCAGATCAACAGGCCCACCAGCAGCACCAAGGCGCTTGCCAGCGTATGGAACAGCGCGGAGCCGAGGCTGATCACCGGCAGCGCTTCAAGCGGGAAGACGACCTTCGTAACGTAATTCGTGTTCTCGAAGATCATGCCCGGCGCACGATTCACCATCTCGGCGAAGAAGCCATGGATGATGACGCCGACGAACATCACGAGCGCGAACTGGGCCCGACTGTCCCCTACCTGGCCATGCCAGCGGGCCTTGAAGATCACTGCAAAGACGAAGGTGTAGATGAGCAGCATCAACAGCGGATTGATCAGTGTCCATAACAAGCCGCCGAACGATCCCTTGTACTTGTTCTGGACGTCGCGTTTCCCGAGCAGCCAGATGATGCCGCGATTGCTCCAGAGTGACCGGAGCATGGCAGCAGGTGTTATCGCATTCATGACGCGTGTATTCCAGTTGGCAGTCTGATTCCCATGGGGTGGCGTAGGCAGGCTCAGGTCGCCGCGTTCCCGCCCAACGCCCGTTCCAGATCCACCTGCAGATCCCCCAACTCCTCCACACCCACGCTCAGCCTTACCAGCGCGTCGCTGATGCCCAGCTGCTCCCGCCGCGCGACCGGAATCGAGGCATGCGTCATCACCGCCGGGTGGTTGACCAGGCTTTCCACGCCGCCCAGCGACTCGGCCAGAGTGAACAGTTCGGTCTTCTCGCAGAAGCGCTTGGCCGCCTCGAAACCGCCCTTGAGCACGATCGAAACGATGCCGCCGTAACCGGCCATCTGCTTGCCGGCCAGCTCATGCTGCGGGTGCGAGGCCAGGCCCGGGTAGATCACTTTTTCCACGGCCGGGTGCTTCTCCAGCCACTGTGCCAGGGCCAGCGCATTGGCGCAGTGCGCCTTCATGCGCAGCGGCAGGGTCTTCAGGCCACGCAGGGCCAGGAAGCTGTCGAACGGGCCCTGCACGCCACCCACCGAGTTCTGCAGGAAGGCCATCTGCTCGGCCAGTTCGGCGTTGTCGCCGACCACGACCATGCCGCCGACCATGTCCGAGTGGCCATTGAGATACTTGGTGGCCGAATGCAGGACCAAGTCAGCGCCCAGCTCCAGCGGGCGCTGCAGCATCGGCGAGGCGAAGGTGTTGTCGACGACGACGATCAGGCCATGGCGCTTGACGATGGCAGCGACCGCGGCGATGTCGACGATCTTCAGCATCGGGTTGGTCGGGGTCTCGATCCACACCATCTTCGTCTTCGGCGTGATGGAGGCCTCGAACGCGGCCAGATCGGTCAGGTCGACGAAGCTGAAATCCAGCCCGGCGGTGCGGCGACGCACGCGCTCGAACAGACGGAAGCTGCCGCCGTAGATATCGTCCATTGCCACCACATGGCTGCCGGCGTCCAGCAGCTCGATCACGGTCGAGCTGGCCGCCATGCCCGAAGCGAAGGCGAAGCCACGGGTGCCGCCTTCCAGCGACGCCACGCAACGCTCATAGGCGAAGCGGGTCGGGTTGTGGGTACGCGAGTACTCGAAGCCCTGATGCTCGCCCGGGCTGGACTGGGCGTAGGTCGAGGTGGCGTAGATCGGCGGCATCACCGCGCCGGTGCTGGGGTCGGGCGACTGGCCACCGTGGATGGCCAGGGTAGCCAGGGCCAGGGCGCGATCCTGGGAAGTTGCGTTGGACATGTTCTTTCCTGAGGGGCGCCGACGCACGGCGCCATCGAAGGTGCGGAAGTCTACCAGCGCGGCCTTAACGACCTTTGACGCGGATAAACCAGGATTCAGCGGTGAACGTCGGCGATCAGCGGCTTACTGCACGCGACGGCGCAGATAGTTCAGCAGGTCGATACGGGTGATCAGGCCCAGGAAGGCGTCGCCGTCCATCACGATCGCCACCTGGCCGCGGTCGAACACCGGCAGCAGCGCCTCGATCGGCGACTTCACGTCCAGCCGGTCCAGCTTGCTGACCATCGCGGTGGCGACGGTGTCGCGGAAGCGTGCCTCATCGCCATACACGTGCAGCAGCACGTCGCTTTCGTCGACGATGCCGACCAGCTGCTCGCCGTCCATCACCGGCAGCTGCGACACGTCGTACAGCTTCATGCGCTGGTAGGCAGTGGTCAGCAGGTCGTTCGGACCGATCACCACGGTGTCGCGCTGGCCGTAAGGGCGCAGGATCAGGTCGCGCAGGTCGCCGTGCTGCGGGCGCTGCAGGAAACCGTTGTCCAGCATCCAGTAGTCGTTGTACATCTTCGACAGGTACTTGTTGCCGGTATCCGGCACCAGCACCAGCACCTTCTTCGGCGTGGTCTGCTCCTTGCAGTACTTCAGGCCGGCGGCCAGCAGGGTGCCGGTGGACGAACCACCCAGGATGCCTTCCTTGCCCAGCAGTTCGCGTGCGGTGTGGAAGCTCTCGGCATCGCTGATGGCATAAGCCTTCTTGACGCGGCTGAAATCGGAGATCGACGGCAGGAAGTCCTCGCCGATGCCTTCCACCAGCCAGCTGCCCGATTTGTCGTTCAGATTGCCGTCGTTGATGTACTCGGCCAGGATCGAACCGACCGGATCGGCCAGCACCAGTTCGGTCTTCGGCGACAGCTTGGCGAAGGCACGCGACAGGCCGGTCATGGTGCCGGAGCTGCCGCAGCCGAACACGATGGCGTCAAGGTCGCCGCCCATCTGCTCGAGGATTTCCGGGCCGGTACCGAATTCATGCGCGGCCGGATTGTCCGGGTTGCCGAACTGGTTGATGAAGTAGGCGCCCGGGGTCTGCTCGGCGATGGTCTTGGCCAGGTCCTGGTAGTACTCCGGATGGCCCTTGGCCACGTCAGAGCGGGTCAGGCGCACTTCGGCGCCCATCGCCTTCAGATTGAAGATCTTTTCCCGGCTCATCTTGTCGGGAACGACCAGAATGAGCTTATAGCCCTTCTGCTGGGCCACCAGCGCCAGGCCCAGGCCGGTGTTGCCAGCCGTGCCCTCGACCAGGGTGGCACCGGGCTTCAGGTCGCCGCGCTTTTCCGCCGCCTCGATCATCGACAGGCCGATGCGATCCTTGATCGATCCGCCCGGGTTGGCGCTCTCCAGCTTCAGGTAGAGCTCGCAGACGCCGGTGTCCAGGCGCTGGGCCTTGACGATCGGGGTCTGGCCGATGAGTTCGAGGACGGAAGAATGGATGGGCATTCGGAGGACTTTCGGTTCGCGCCGCACAGGGCCGGACCGATGATTATCCGACGGATGGCGATGAAAGTCAGGTCGGCAGGGCCGCAGCCCGTCCACCGTAAAAAGAGATGCGGACAGCCCCGGATCGACGAGGAGACCGGTACCGCCCGCATCGATGAGCTGTGCCTGCAGGCCAAGGCACCACGGCCTGTGGTGCCTTGGCGCGGCCGCCTCATCGGCGGTGCCGCGATGCCGGGGCAGGAGCGCCCGGCGGGGCCATCGATGGCCGGGTCACGCCGTTCCGGGCGTGACGGGGTGCGTCAAAGCGTGGGGGACGTCATTGGGAGCGGTGTTTCGTACATTCGCAGAAGTCGTTGCTTGGCCAGCAGCTTCTCGCGCTTCATGCGACCCAGGGTGACATCATCGATCGGGAGTACACCCAACTCCGCGTCCATGCACTTCTTGTTCAACTTGCGGTGCTGGTCATGGAGTGCCCTGAACTCCGGATCACGCGCGCGACGGGCGTCGATCTCGCTCTGGGGCTGATCTTCAAACATGATGGACCTCCTTCGACAGATACACGAACGCCCCGGCCGCAAGGCACGGGGCGTTGTTCATGGAGGAGCGCCGGTCGATGGCCACCTGGACGCCTGCAACGACCTGCGGCACTGGCCTGCGCACGTCGATCTGCTGCGGTTCGCGCCCTGTTTGCATCGGCCCGGCCCTCCCATCGTCCGGTCCGCGGCATTGCGTCCCGGACGATTGACCCTACGCCTGCTCAAGGCGGGGTACAAGACCCCTGCGGCAAAAAGACCGAACCCCGCCGGGGCGGGGTTCAGGCTGAATGCTCATTGCAACGAAAAACAAACAATATCAAGCAATTACGGGGCGATGATGACCTCGGCCGAGCGTGCCCGGGTGGACGCCGCCTTCTTGCCGCTGAGCTGGATCCGGTTGCTCGCGACACCCGCCGCGACCAGGGCATCGCGCAGGGCCTCGGCACGCTTCTGACCGACCCCGTTGGCGCTGTCATAGGCCTCGATGCGCAGGCGGCCCTTCTTGCCGATGTTCAGGTACTCGGCCAGTGCCTTGGTCTGGTTGCGGGCCCCACCGGACAGGCTGGCGGCGCCAGCGGCAAATGCGTCACCATTGAAGGTGAAGACTTCGCCACGGCCATCGAACTTCGAACCCGGCAGCTTCTGCCCGGATACCAGCTCGGCTTCCTCGCGGGCCAGCTTGGCGGCGTTCTGCTGGGCGGCGCTGAGGCGCTGCTGCTGCTTGCCGGCCACGCTGGTCAGGGCATTCTCGGCATCCTGGCGGGCCAGGGTCTCGGCCTCGGCGGCCTGGCGCAGGCGCTCAGCCTCCTCGGCCTGCATCTGCGCCTGCATGCGCAGCTGCTCGGCCTCCTGGCGGGCACGGGCGGCATCGCGGCGGCTGGCCTCGATCAGCAGATCACTGCGGGTGCGCTCGAGGCGATCGACCTCACGCGCGGCCAATGCGGCACGCACGGCAGTCTCGGCAATCTCCACCCGGCGCTCGGCCAGGTAGGTGGCCAGCTCCTGGTCGCGGCGCTTGGCCTTGTCCAGGGTGGCGATGGCCTGCTGGGCCTGCATGCGCTCGAAGGCGCCCAGCTCAGCCGTGTCGGGATTGGCCTGGATGGCCATCAGACGCTGGCTCAGCTGCGCCACCATCGGGTTGTCGGCGGCCAGGGCCAGGGTCGGCAGCGTCAGCAGGGCAGCCAGGGTTGCGGCAGTCATCGGCTTCACCGGCGGTCCTCCCCGGTCGACAGCTGGCGTTGCAGCTGGTTGACCTCGTTGCGGCGCAGTTGCAGCTGCGCGGTGACGGTGGCTTCCTCGCTGCGGGCGCGGGCCAGGTCGGCATCGGCAGCGGCGCGCAGGGCGATCGCCGGGGCGTTCTTGCGCTCACGGCGGTCGCCGGCAGCACGCTGGGCCTGTTCCAGCCCCTGCCGGGCCAGCCCGATCAGGTCCGGGGCGTACTGGTCGGCGTCGGCCTGGGTGGCCTTGTCGACCGCCTGCCGGGCCTGGGCCAGTTCCAGTGCGCCGTCCTGCGCCCAGGCGGGGGCAGACAGTGCGAATGCAAACGCCATCACATACAGGCCATGGCGCATTCGTGCGAAGCTAAGTCGTTTCATTGGGGAGGCCGTACCGGTTGTCGGTTCACGGCCATTGTCGTCAAGCCGACACCGTGCTTGCAACGGGCGTCGGCCGTTTCGTTGGGGAAAATTCGCAATGGATATCGGCTACTTCCTGAAGCTGATGACCGAAAAGAACGCTTCGGACATGTTCCTGACCACCGGAGCACCGGTCTACATCAAGATCGAGGGGAAGCTTTATCCGCTGGGCAACACCGGCCTGCCGCCGGGCATGGTCAAGAAGATCGCCTACTCGCTGATGGACGAAGGCCAGGTGCCGCAGTTCGAGCGCGAGCTGGAGCTCAACATGGCCATCGCCCTGCCCGATGCCGGGCGCTTCCGCGTCAACGTGTTCAAGCAGCGGGGCGAAGTGGGCATGGTCATCCGCGCCATCCGCAGCCGCATCCCGAGCATCGAGGAGCTGAACCTGCCGCAGGTACTGAAGGACGTCATCATGACCCCGCGCGGGCTGGTGCTGGTGGTGGGGTCCACCGGTTCCGGCAAGTCCACCTCGCTGGCGTCGATGATCGACCACCGCAACAGCACCACCACTGGTCACATCCTCACCATCGAGGACCCGATCGAGTACCTGCACAAGCACAAGATGTCGATCGTCAACCAGCGCGAGGTCGGGCTGGACACCCATGCCTTCCACAACGCGCTGAAGAACGCGATGCGTGAAGCGCCGGACGTGATCCTGATCGGCGAGATCCTGGATGCGGAAACGATGGAGGCAGCGATCGCCTTCGCCGAAACCGGCCACCTGTGCCTGGCCACCCTGCACTCCAACAACGCCGACCAGACCATCGAGCGCATCCTCAACTTCTTCCCGGAAAGCGCGCACAAGAACGTGCTGATGAACCTGGCGCTGAACCTGCGTGCGGTGATCAGCCAGCGCCTGGTGAAGAACAAGGAGGGCCGTCGCCTGCCGGCCACCGAGGTGCTGATCAACACGCCGATGATCCGTGACCTGCTGCGTCGCGGCCAGGTGCACGAGATCAAGGCGGCGATGGAAGGCTCGCTGGAGGAAGGCATGGAGAGTTTCGACCAGTGCCTGTTCCGTCTGGCCAAGGCCGGCATCATCGAGCAGGAGGAAGCGCTGCGCGCGGCCGACTCGCGCGATGGCCTGGCCCTGAAGTTCCGCCTGTCCGAAGGCAGCAGCGGCGAGCACGACCCGTATGCGGATTTCTCGGCCGGGCAGCCAAGCATCACTCACGGGTTCTGACCGCACGAAAAAGGGGACGGTGGGGATTAAGTCGTAAGTGCATTTACGACTTAATCCCCACCGTCCCCTTTTTCTGAAGAATTCAGGGGCGGTCTCATCCAATGAGACCCCTCATCCGTAGGTTTCCTCAATGGAAACCATCCGCAAGCTGGCCATCCTGGCCGATGCCGCCAAATACGACGCCTCCTGCGCCTCCAGCGGCTCGGGCAAGCGCGATTCGCGCGCCAGTGGCGGCATCGGCAGCACCGAGGGTATGGGCATCTGCCACAGCTATACACCCGATGGCCGCTGCGTTTCATTGCTGAAGATCCTGCTGACCAACTTCTGCGTCTACGACTGCGCCTACTGCGTGAACCGGGTCTCCAGCAACGTAGCCCGTGCACGTTTCAGCGTGGACGAGGTGGTCGCACTCACCCTGGACTTCTACAAGCGCAACTACATCGAGGGGCTGTTCCTGTCCAGCGGCATCATCCGCAATGCGGACTACACCATGGAACAGATGGTGGAAGTGGCCCGGCAGCTGCGCGAAGAACACCGCTACGCCGGCTACATCCACCTCAAGACCATTCCCGAGGCCTCGCCGGAACTGCTGGCCAGTGCCGGGCGCTATGCCGACCGCCTGTCCATCAACGTGGAACTGCCGACCGAAGCCGGCCTGAGCGCCTTGGCGCCGGAGAAGACGGTGCATTCGATACGCGGCGCGATGGGCGAACTACGCTGGCGCATCGAGGAAGCCAAGGAGGCGCGCAAAGCCCCCGCAGCGGTGGCGCCGAGGGCCAGCCGCAGTCCACACCCTCCCCGTTTCGCACCCGCCGGGCAGAGCACGCAGATGATCGTCGGCGCGGACGGGGCCAACGACCAACAGATCCTGGCCAGCGCCGATGCGCTGTACGGCAACTATCGGATGCGCCGGGTGTACTACTCCGCGTTCAGCCCGATTCCGGACGCCAGCCGGCAGCTGCCACTGCAACCGCCTCCGCTGCAGCGCGAACATCGCCTCTACCAGGCCGACTGGTTGCTGCGCTTCTACGGTTACGGCGTGGATGAGATTACCGATACCACCCAGGACGGCATGCTCGACCTGGACATCGACCCGAAAATGGCTTGGGCGATCCGTCACCCCGAGCGCTTTCCCGTGGATCTCAACCGCGCGCCGAAGGAAATGCTGCTTCGCGTACCCGGGCTGGGCGTGCGCAACGTGAAACGGGTGCTGATGGCACGCCGCCACGGTCGCCTGCGGGTTGCCGATGTAGCACGCCTGAAGGCACCGATGAGCAAACTGCTTCCGTTTGTGCAGCTGGCTGACCACCATCCACGCAAATCGCTGGACGATCCGGCGGCGCTGCGCGCGCAGTTGGCCCCACCGCCTCGTCAGGGATCGCTGTTTGATGCACCGCCCGCCGCCTGACGCGCAGCGCTGGTCGCTGCGGGTGGACCCGCAGTGGTCGCTGCAGGCCTGGCGCGACGCTGCGCGCGAAGCGTTGCTGCGAGGCGTGGCCCCGCCTCAGCTGGACTGGCTGGAAGGGAGCGAAACGTCGTTGCTGGATGCGCCGGCCGTGCAGCGGGCGCCGATGCTGGCTGATGCCAGTGCACCCAACGTGCCCCGCGATTTCCTGGAACTGGCGGCCACCTGCCTGTGCCATCGCGACCCCCAGCGACTGGCCTTGCTGTATCGCCTGCTGTGGCGCATCGTCCATGGCGAGCGTTCGGTGCTGAGCAACCCCGCCGACGCCGATGTCCTGCGCGCAACGGCGCTCGCCCAGGCCGTCCGCCGTGACACGCACAAGATGAAGGCATTCGTGCGCTTCCGCGAGGTGCCTGGCCAGCCTGATGCGTTCATCGCCTGGTTTGAGCCACAGCACCACATTGTCGACCGGGTCGCGCCCTTCTTCGCGCGCCGCTTCACCGGCATGCGCTGGGCGATCCTCACGCCTTCGCGCAGCGTCGCATGGGATGGGCAGGCGCTTGCCTTCGGCCCCGGCGCACGGCGCGAGGATGCCCCGGCCGAGGATGCGCGCGAATCACTGTGGCAGACCTACTACGCCAACATCTTCAATCCGGCGCGACTCAATACACGGATGATGATGCAGGAGATGCCGGCAAAGTACTGGCGCCACCTGCCGGAGGCCCAGCTGCTGCCACGCCTGGTGCGCGATGCGGCCGACCGCGTGCAGGAAATGCATGACCGTCCCGCGCAGGCGCCGCAGCGCAGGATCCCCCTGCGTGCAGGTGTTGCGATGCCAGCAGCGGATGCCAGCAGTCTGGAGAATCTGCGCGGACAGGCCAGCACCTGCCGCCAGTGCCCGCTGTGGGAGCAGTCCACGCAGACCGTGTTCGGGCAGGGGCCTGCAGACGCCCGCATGATGCTGATCGGGGAACAACCTGGCGACACCGAGGATCTGCGCGGACAGCCGTTCATGGGTCCTGCCGGTCAGCTACTGGACCGTGCGCTGACCGAACTGGGAATCGATCGCGCGACGCTGTACCTCACCAACGCGGTGAAGCACTTCCATCATGAACGGCGCGGCAAGGTACGGCTGCACAAACGACCGGAAAGCCGGCACATCCAGGCCTGCCGCCCCTGGCTGATGGGCGAGATCGCGCGCGTGCGGCCCCAGGTGATCGTGTGCCTCGGCGCAACCGCGGCAGCCTCGGTATTCGGCCGTGATTTCGACCTGTCACGTGACCGCGGACGCTGGCACACCCTCGAGGACGGCACCCGCGGCTATGCCACGGTGCACCCGGCATGGGTATTGCGGCAGACCGACGATGCGCGCCGCGAGGATGCCTATCGGCTGTTCCGCGATGATCTGGCCCGATTGCAACAAAAAGGGGACGGAGGGAATTAAGTCGTAAGTGCACAAACGACTTAATCCCCTCCGTCCCCTCTACTTTCAGGCGGCGTCGGGCTGGTTTTCCGGGCGTGCGCGGTCGAAGGCGTCCACTGCCTGGCACGCCGCTTCGATGCGGCGCAGGGTCGGGTACGGCGTCAGGTCCAGGCCGAAGCGATGCGCGTTGTACAGCTGCGGCAGCAGGCAGATATCGGCCAGGCCGGGACGGTCACCGTGGCAGAAGGTGCCCGTCGCGCTGCTGTTGGCCAGCATCGCTTCCATCGCAGTGAAACTCTCGGCGATCCAGTGCAGGGTCCACTGCGTGCGGGCGTCGGCCGGCAGCTGCAGGGTGCGCTCCAGGTACTGCATCACCCGCAGGTTGTTGATCGGGTGGATATCGCAGGCCACCAGCTGGGCCAGCGCACGCACCCGCGCACGGCCGGCGGCATCGGCCGGCAGCAGCGGCACCTGCGGGAAGCGCTCGTCCAGATACTCCAGGATCGCCAGCGACTGGGTCAGTGCATGCCCGTCATGCAGCAGGGTTGGCACCAGCTGCTGCGGATTGAGCGCGCGATAGGCGTCAAGGTGCTGCTCGCCACCATCGCGTACCAGGTGCACCGGCCGGGCTTCCCAGGCCAGGCCCTTCAGCTCCAGACCGATGCGCACGCGGTAGGCGGCGCTGGATCGCCAGTAGGTGTACAGCACGATGCCGTCGTCGACCGGGATCTCCATCGCCGCCTCTCTGCTCAGGGCCTGGTCGCCTGTTCGATGCGCTGCTCGATCGCACCGAAGATGCTGTTGCCGGCGGCATCGAGCATCTCGATGCGGACCACGTCGCCGAAGGACATGAACGGCGTGCTCGGCTTGCCGTCGCGCAGGGTCTCCACCACGCGCTGCTCGGCGAAGCACGAGGCACCCTTGCTGGTGTCTTCGTTGGCGATGGTGCCCGAGCCAACAATGGTGCCGGCGCTGAGCGGACGGGTCTTGGCCGCATGCGCGACCAGCTGGGCGAAGTTGAACTGCATGTCCACGCCGGCTTCCGGCGCGCCGAACCACTGGCCGTTGATGTGGGTCAGCAGCGGCAGGTGCACCTTGCTGTCCTGCCACGCGGCGCCCAGCTCGTCGGGGGTGACGAACACCGGCGACAGCGCCGAGCGCGGCTTGGACTGCAGGAAGCCGAAGCCCTTGGCCAGCTCGCCCGGAATCAGGTTGCGCAGCGAGACATCGTTGACCAGGCCGACCAGCTGGATATGGCCTGCGGCCTGTTCCGGGGTGGCGGCCATCGGCACGTCGTCGGTGATCACCACGATCTCTGCTTCCAGGTCGATGCCATAGTCCTCGCTGACCACCTTGACCGCGTCGCGCGGACCGTAGAAACCGGCGCTGGTCGCCTGGTACATCAGCGGGTCGGTGTAGAAGCTCTCCGGCACCTCGGCGCCACGGGCGCGGCGCACGCGCTCGACATGCGGCAGGTAGGCGCTGCCATCGACGAACTCATAGGCACGCGGCATCGGCGCGGCCAGCGCCTGCGGGTCCAGGTCGAACACGCCATCGGCGTCGCCCGCGTTGAGCGATTCGTACAGGGCGTTCAGGCGCGGCGCGATGTGGCTCCAGTCCTCCAGGGCCTGCTGCAGGGTGGCGGCAATGCCGGTGGCGCGCACGCCGTGGCGCAGGTCACGCGAGACGACGATCAGGGTGCCGTCGCGGCCGCCTTCCTTCAAAGAACCAAGCTTCATGGGTGGGTGTCCGGAGTCGTGGGCAAACAAGTTTCAAGTGTAATCAAATCTGCGTCGACGCCAAGCTGCAGCGCGGCATCGGCCCACCCTACCGTAGTGGGGGGTTCGGCAGGGTTGCACCCTGCACCTGCTTCAAGCCAGGGCAACGTCAACAGCAACAGCCGGCTCTGGGTTGTCTGTGAGCTGGGCGGGACGGTGTGGGTGGGCAGGACACGCCGTAAACCCGTCCCTGGTGGCTCGATGGCGCCATCCATGGCGCCAACGGTCCTGCCCACCCACACCGTCCCACCCCTGACAATTTCCCGATGACGGATCGAACATCCACATCATTCATCGTCGAAATCCGTCAGATATCGAAATTGATCGAATGAGATTCGACAGATCGCGGAAAACTCTCGAAGGCGGGGTGGGTCCGGTTGCGGGGGCGTGAGCCGCATGGATGCGGCGACCGAGCTTACATGGGTGAGGGCGCTTTGCTTGCGAAGCATTGCTTCGCAAGCGCCCGAACGCACAGCCGCCAGCGGCTGGGCCGGGCCCCGGAGGGGGACTTGCAGCGCCCCCCGCAACCGGACCCACCCCGCATCCCTCAGGAAACCGGCTTTTGACGTTGACGTTGACGTTGCTTCGGCCTCTGCGGGTGCAGGGCGCAGCCCTGCAGAGAGCCCCCTACCTGAACAGGCCTTTTTGCGTGAAGTCTCAAACATCGTTTAGACTTGCAGGGTCTGCAGCGGCCGTCCGTTTCCCTCCGGGACCGCCGGCGACCAGGGTCCGCCCTCTTCGCCCGCCCCCACTCCGACGCCGTTCGTCACGCATTCCAGCCTGCGCTCCGTGCCGGCTGCACCCAATTCTCGCAGCGCGGTTCACGGGAACGCTCCGAGTCAGCCGATCAGTTTGATCTGCCCCCGTCTGTCCGTTCGGACAGGCGTTTCTTGTACTTGGAGCAATCTCAATGTCTTTTGAATCGCTGGGCCTGGCGCCCTTCCTGCTGCGTGCGCTCGCCGAGCAGGGCTACGAAAACCCGACCCCGATCCAGCAGCAGGCGATCCCGCTGGCGCTGGCCGGTCGCGACCTGCTGGCCGGCGCTCAGACCGGCACCGGCAAGACCGCCGCCTTCGGCCTGCCGCTGCTGCAGCACCTGGGCACCGCCTCGCAGGAAGTGCGCAGCGGCCCGCGCAAGCCGCGCGCGCTGATCCTGGCCCCGACCCGCGAGCTGGCCACCCAGGTGCATGACAGCCTGCGCGGCTACAGCAAGTACCTGCGCATCCCCAGCGCCTGCATCTACGGCGGCGTCGGCATGGGCAACCAGCTGGACATCCTGCGCCGTGGCGTGGACCTGCTGGTGGCCTGCCCGGGCCGCCTGATCGACCACCTCGAGCGTCGCAGCATCGACCTGTCCGGCATTGAACTGCTGGTGCTGGACGAAGCCGACCGCATGCTCGACATGGGCTTCCTGCCGTCGATCAAGCGCATCCTGGCCAAGCTGCCGAAGCAGAACCGCCAGACCCTGCTGTTCTCGGCCACCTTCGAGGACAACATCCGCCAGCTGGCGCTGGAGTTCATGCGCAACCCGGAACAGATCCAGGTCACGCCGAAGAACACCGTCGCCGAAACCATCACCCATCGCGTGCACCCGGTCGATGCCGGCCGCAAGCGCGACCTGCTGCTGCACCTGCTGGCGCAGGACAGCCGCGAGCAGACCCTGGTGTTCGCCCGCACCAAGCACGGCAGCGACAAGCTGGCCACGTTCCTGGAAAAGTCGGGCATCAAGACCGCGGCGATCCACGGCAACAAGAGCCAGGGCCAGCGCCTGCGTGCGCTGGGCGACTTCAAGGCCGGCCGCGTGACCGTGCTGGTGGCCACCGATATCGCCGCGCGCGGCATCGACATCAACGAGCTGCCGAAGGTGATCAACTTCGACCTGCCGATGGTGGCCGAAGATTACGTGCACCGCATCGGCCGCACCGGCCGCAACGGCGCGACCGGCCAGGCGATCTCGCTGGTGGCGCAGGATGAAGTGAAGCTGCTGCGCGCGATCGTGCGCCTGCTGGGCCGCGACATGGACATCCGCGATGTGCCGGGCTTCGAGCTGCAGACGCCGATCCGCTGGGGCAACAGTGCGCCGGGCAAGGCCGAGCACGATACCGGCGAGCGCGCACCGCGCAAGAGCCACGCACGCCGTCCGCACGGCGATGCGCCGCGCCATGCGCATGCGGGCCCGAAGAAGGCCGGTGGTGGCCGTCGCGAGGGCGGTGGCAATGGCCAGCAGCGTGCAGGCGCCGGTCAGGGCCAGCGTCGTGGCGGTGGCGGCAATGGTGGCGGCCGTGGCCGCGGCCAGGGTGGCAACGGCGGCGGTCGCGCCGGCTGATCGCAGCTGACATGGAGGGTGCTTCCCGCTGCGCGGGGGCTATCGAGGGACGGCGCTGACGCGCCGTCCTTTTTTTTGTTGCGGGCTACCGGGTGATAAAGCACGCGGTGGCAGTACCGAGGGCGGATGGGCATGGGGGCAGCGCAGAACACGCTGTAAATACGTCCATGTAAGCTCGATGGCGCCATCCATGGCGCCAACGGTTCTGCGCTGCCCCCATGCCCATCCGCTTCAAGCATTGCCTGCACCTTCTTCTCCCGCCGGGTAGCCGGGAGAAGAAAGATCAAATTCAAATTCAAATTCAAAGGCAAAAGCCGAAGTCGCAATTCCTGGTTCTGCTTTTGCTTTCGCCCTTGCTCCCGCCTTGGGGTTCGATGCGTCCGCGCCCGCAGGAAACTGTCGAGGGGAGGCCGGGCGGGCTGCGCAGGACCGTGAGGCGCATGGATGCGCCGATCGAGCTTACATGGACGTATTTACAGCGTGTCCTGCGCAGCCCGCCCGGCCTCCCCCCCACACGCATCAATCGAGGCGCGCAAAGCCTCAACCCCGCGCTTTACTCGGATTCACCAGATTCCCGAAGAAGATCGCGTTGATCAGCAGTCGATCCGTCCCGTGCCAGTACTTGCGATGCGCCGGATCATCGGCGAACAGCACCACGTTGCCCTGCCCCTGCGCCGACACCAGCAGCCACGCGCTGCCCGCCACCCGCGTGCGATTGCGCTCGGACAGATAGCCATTCACCCGCGGCGGCGTGTCGATGCGTACCACCGTCGAGAACGGGTTAGCGCTTGGCTGCAGCGTCACCGTGTTTTCCTTGTTGATCGCCAGCTGCCGGCGTGGCACGCCAAACGCCAGCGGATGGCTGGTATCCACGTCGGCACTGAGGATGTTGCCGCTGACCCGCTCGATCGCGGCGATGTCGCGCTGGTCGCCGAACGCACGGCGGCTCTCGTCCGCGGTCTCTTCTTCCTTGCCAAGCTTCTCGCCGTCGGCGAGCTTCTGTTCGATCGCCCACTTCGAGGCACTGCCATAGGTAACCAGTGAACCACCGGCCTGCACCCAGCGCTTCAGTGCAGCCACCGCCGTGGCATCGATGCCTGTGTAGGTTCCACCGGACAGCACGATGGTGGTGTAACGATCCAGCGGTGCTTTGCCCAGCTGCTGCGGATCCAGCTTGCTGGCGGGCAACCGCAGCTGCTGGTCCAACAGGAACCAGGCCGAGCCGATCTCGGTGGCGGCCACGCCCTCGCCCATCACCAGCGCAACCGCAGGTTTGCGCAGCGCTTTGACGCCATCACTGCCGAGGTCGATGCCCTTACGGCTGCGGCCGCTGGACAGCGCGTGCACCTGCACACCGGCAGCACGCGCGGCAGACGTCACGGCTTCAAGCAACGCCGTGCCCTGCAGTGATTGCCCGGCCACCGGAATCACCAGGCTGCCGGCGGCGAAGTTGACCTCGCCCTGCGTGGTCGCGGTGGTGAACGGCTGGAATGCCGCGCGTGCATTCACGCCCTTGCCCTGCAGCGCGGCCAGCGCGCGCCCGGCATTGTAGTCGCGCCAGTCGATCGCGTAGGCGAATCCTGCCTGGCCGCCCAGCAGGGTGCTCTGCTCCGCCGGCAGCGCCGCCACGCGTGCGCCGCCGTCGATGCGGCTGCGGCTACCGGCGAAGGCCACACCGTAGGCCGGTGCAATCGCGTAGCTGGTGCTGCCGTAGAACACATCGCCCTTGATCGGCGGCGTCTCGGCAAAGATCGAATGCACCAGGCGGAACTGCGCCTGCTGCACCGGCACCACGTAGGCGCTGCCGGCATCGAAGCGCTGGCCATCGACACTGACGTCACGTTCCAGCGCGCGCACCTCGATGCGATGCAGCAGCAACAGTTCCAGCAAACGACGGGTCAATGCGG
The DNA here is from genome assembly GCF_047500745.2 of Stenotrophomonas sp. FR024. NCBI lineage: Bacteria > Pseudomonadati > Pseudomonadota > Gammaproteobacteria > Lysobacterales > Lysobacteraceae > Stenotrophomonas > Stenotrophomonas sp. FR024. The sequence continues at coordinate 90,320 of NZ_JAXAXM020000009.1, read as the reverse complement.
GGTCATGCGCATCGCCGAATACGAAGCTCTTCACCGGCTGCTGTGCGGCCTGCTTCAACGCGCTCTGGAAGAACTGCTTCTGCAGGTCGAACAGGCCGCTGCGCTCGGCTACCGCGCCGCGCACCGTGCCCAGCCCGGTAGCCACCTGGTTGCGGATGGTGAACGGGAAGGTCAGCAGGCCGTTCACCGATTCCTGCACGCGGCCGCGCGAGCTGGCCTGCTCGACGGTAACGCCGACGGCACCGTGGAAATCAGGATAGGTCGAGCCGTACACCGGCGAGAAGTTGTCGAAGTTCTCGCCGGTGTAGTACAGCGAGCCCAGCGCATCCAACGCCTGCGCGTGGTACTTGGCCAGGGTCTTGTTGAATTCATACGACGCCGCTGGAATCAGCGGGCTGTGCATGCTCTTCGGCGACGGTTCGAAGTAATAGGTGCTGTCCTTGCCCATCTCGTGGAAATCAATCTGCACGTTCGGGTACCACTGGTGGAACACCTCCACCTTCGGCCGCGAGTCCTGCTGGGTCAGGGCCAGCCAGTCGCGGTTGAGATCGGTGAAGTAGTGGTTGGTGCGGCCCTGCGGGAACGGCTCAACGTGTTCCTTGTCGGCCGGGTCGGCCGAGGCCGGATCAGAGGCCCAGGCGTTGTGCCAGTTGGCGGCACGATCACGGCCATCCGGGTTCTGCGCCGGGTCGAACAGCACCACCGCCTGCTGCAGCCACTGCTGGGTTTCGGCGCTGCGGTTGGCCACCAGGTAGTACGCCGTCAGCATCGCCGCTTCGGCACTGGAGGTCTCGTTGCCATGCACGCTGTAGCCCAGCCACACCACCACCGGGCTGTCACCGGCGGCGCTGCGCGGCTGCGCCGGATCGGCCAGGGTCGCGTGCTGCTGGCGGATCTGTTCCAGCCGCGCGTGGTTGCCTGCAGCAGTGACGGTGGCGATCAGCAGCGGGCGACCTTCATAGCTGCGGCCGATCTCGCGCACGCTGATCTTGTCCGAGCGTTTCGCAAGTTCCTGGAAGTACGCCACCAGCTGGTCGTGCCGGGTGTAACGGCTGCCGATCGGGTAGCCGAGGAACTGCTCCGGCGTGGGCACCGCTGCATCGAACGCCGCTGCGTCGGTCACCTGCGGGAAGAAGTACGCGCTCTGTGCCTGCGCCGGCTGCGGCGAGGACAGTGCGGTGGCGGCGGCAAGCAGCAACGGAAGAACGGCACGGCAATGCAAGGACACGATGACTCCCCTGGAACACAACGGCAGACAGTCGCGCGGCCGGTCCCTTCAGGTGACCGGCCGCGGCGGATGGATCAGAAGCGGTAATCGAAGCCCAGCGTGAAGTAGCGGCCACGCAGGTCGTACTGGCTGAAGTCGTACGGCGCGCGGATGCCCGGGAACGAGGCGTCGTACGGCGGCGTCTTGTCGGCCAGGTTCTGCACCTTGGCGTACACGGTCAGCTTGTCGATGCCGGTGTAAGCCAGGTACAGGTCGTACTGGCTGTAGCTGCCGACACGCTGCTGCACGGCCTTGGCGGCGGTACTGGCTTCCTGGCGGTAGCTGCTGGTGTAGTACCAGGTCACGGCTGCGTTGAAGTCGCCGTACTTCCAGTCCAGCGTGGTGGTGGCCTTGTCCTTGGGCAGGGTTGCGCCCAGGTTGCTGCCGGCGTAGTCCACCAGTGGGCCGCCGACCACGGTCGGGCGACGGTAGTCGCGCACGTGGGTGTAGGCCGAGGACACGGTGAAGTCACCCAGCGCAGCGGTCGGGATGCGCTGGCGCAGCTCGACGTCGATGCCCGAGGTCTTCAGCTCGCTCAGGTTCTGGTAGCGGTTGTAGACCGCCTGCAGCTTGCCGCGCTCATCGCGCTGCACGGCGCCGGCCACGTTGTCGTTGACCAGGGTCTGGGTGTTGTTGGTGCCGACCAGGTTGTCCAGCTGGATGCGGTAGTAGTCCACGCTCAGGTTGGTGTTGGCCCACGGCGACAGCACCACGCCGAAGTTCACGCTCTTGGTGCGCTCGGGCTTCAGTTCGTTGTTGCCGACGGTGAAGAAGGTGGGGTTCTGACGCGAGCCCGGCACGTCCGGGTCACGCGGATCGACCACGCTGCCGTAGGCGATGCTGGTGCTGTTGGAGTTCTCCGACAGCGACGGCGCACGGAAGCCCTTCGAGGCCGAGGCACGCACCAGCAGGAAGTCGAGCGGCTGCCAGCGCAGGCCGATCTTCGGCGAGAACGCATCGCCGAAATCATCGTAGTGATCGGCGCGCGCGGCAGCGGACAGCTCCAGCGTCGATGCCAGCGGCACGTTCACTTCGGCGTAGGCCGCACTGACCTGGCGCTTGCCGTGCACTTCGGCGATGGCCGGGCGCACCTGCAGGCCTGCGTCGATCTGCCACGGGTTGTTGGAATCGAGCTTCTCGCGGCGCCACTCGGCACCGGCGGCGAAGCCGATCTCGCCGGCCCAGGTATGGCCCAGGCTGCCGGAAATCTTCGCATCGATGCCCTGCAGCTTGGACTCGGCCGGACGCAGCGTGGCGATGTTGATCGAGTCGCGCACCGACTGCGGGGTGGCGGCCGGGTTCAGCAGGTTGTAGCTGCCCGTTGCCAGCGCATCGGCCAGCGCCCAGCGGTTGGCGAAACCGCCAGAGACACTCTCACGCTCGCTGCTGCGCGCGCCGAACGCGGCCACTTCCCAGTCCCACTTCGCGGTGGTGCCACGCAGGCCGAACACGCCGCGGTAAGCGGTGGAGCGGTTGGTCTTGAGCGTGCCGCCCAGGTCGAAGAAGGTGTATTCGATCGGGATCGCACGGCCGTACGGGTTGTACGGATTGTTGGCCGGCAGCAGCGACGACACCGGCTCGGCCAGGCCACTGTCCGCGTTCAGTGCGAAGCGGCCGCTCTCCAGGGTGAAGAACGGGCTGCTGCCGAACCACGCGGTGCTCTTGATCTGGCTGTACAGCACTTCGCCGAAGGCTTCGACGTTGTCGTTCAGGCGGAAGGTACCGTTGGCATAGGCCTGGTAGCGCTTGGTCGAGGGAATCAGCGTGGTGAACGGCGCCTGGTTGAAGCCGCAGGTATCACCGGCCAGGCCGTCGATCGGTGCGCTGGCGACGCGGGTAGTACCGGCCGGGCAGTTGCCGCTGGCATCGAGCATCGGCACCGACACACCGTTGACCAGATAGCGCGCGCCCTTGGCCGACCAGCCGTTCCAGCGGCCACCGGGCTTGTCGGTGTAGATGCCGCTCTTGGTCAGGTTGCGTTCGTCCTGGTCCAGGCGCTCGCGGTTGTAGCCCTGCAGGCTGAAGAGGATGTTGTAGCCATCGGTATCGAGATCACCGAGGCCGCCGACGAACTTCAGGTTCTGCTCGTGCAGGCCGCCCTGGTCGGCGCCGCCGAAGCTGCCGCCGATCTCGGCGCCTTCGAAGTTCTGCCGGGTGATGATGTTGACCACACCGGCCACGGCGTCGGAGCCGTAGACCGCCGAGGCGCCATCCTTGAGCACTTCGATGCGTTCGACCGCGACCAGCGGAAGCGCGTTGAGATCGACAAAGGTGTCGGACAGGCCACCGGCCGGGAAGCCGTAGTTGGCCAGGCGACGGCCATTGAGCAGCACCAGCGTGTTCTTCTGCGACAGGCCACGCAGGCCGATGCCGGCCGAGCCGGAGGCCCAGCCGTTGTTGGTGGTTTCGTTGCTGGCGTTGCCGGTGTTCGCCGAGATCGAGCGCAGCACATCGGCCACGGTGGCCTTGCCGGTCTGTTCCAGCTGCTGGCGGCCGATCACCTGCACCGGGTTGGAGGCCTCGGTATCGGTGCGCTTGATGTTGGAACCGGTGACGCGCACGGCAGCCAGGGTGCTGGCTTCGCCACTGGCGTCGGCGGAGGTTTCGGCGGCGGCGGACAAAGGCGCGGCCAGAGCGACGGCCAGGGCCGCCACGAGCAGGGTGTGCTTGGGCATGACGATGTGGGGGAGGTGGTAAGGGCGACGAAGTTCCGCAGTAGTCCATGCTTGGCCGGGGTCCGGCCAATAACATCTCTTCATACGGATATAAGAGAAACTATCATCTCTTCATCCGGATGGAAAGAGTTGCTTCACGAAAGTCCAACATCCGCTCAGGCTGGCCGGCCATCTGCGGCGTACAATCGCGTCATGGAAATCTTCAAAGTCTTCATGCTCGAGGCGGCGCACCGCCTCCCCAACGTGCCGCCGGGGCACAAGTGCGCGCGCCTGCACGGCCACTCGTTCCGGGTGGAACTGAAGGTCGAGGGCGAGCCTGGCGCGCAGACCGGCTGGATCATGGATTTCGGCGACGTGAAGGCGGCCTTCCAGCCGATCTACGACCGCCTGGACCATCACTACCTCAATGACATCCCCGGCCTGGAGAACCCGACCAGCGAGAACCTGGCGGTGTGGATCTGGAACGAGCTCAAGCCGAGCCTGCCGGCGCTGAGCGAGATCACCGTGCACGAAACCTGCACGTCGGGGTGCCGCTACCGTGGCCCCACTGCCTGATCAACCCATTGATCTGAAAGGTGTTTCAAAGGCGCCTCGGGCGCCTTTGTTATTTTTGTTGCATTGCCGCATCAAGGGCGTATGCTGCATTGCATCAAGCCACTCCCTGATGCCCCATGGCCGCCGCCTTCAGCGATCGCTTCAGTGATGCCACCCGCCAGCTCGCCGCCGCGGCAACGCGTGCGAACCGGTTGGCGTTGGAGAACGCGGAAAGCATGTTCGGCGTGCAGCTGAAGGTGATGGAGCGCAACCTGACCGCGACCGGCGGCTGGCTGGGTGAACTGGCCCGCGGCGAGGATGCGGCCGGGACGCTCTCCAAGGGTGCGCAGCTGTGGCAGGACAACCTGCAGCGGCTGGGCCAGGCCCAGCAGGACGTGGTTGGTCTCGGCCTGCAGGCCAGCAAGGCCTGGTCCGAACTGGTGCAGGGCTACAACGAATCAACGGCGGACGCGAACAACCACTGACGCGACGCAACGCTCATTGCGTGGGTCCCTCCCCCCACGCAATCCGGACCCGGCAGATCCCTCCCTCTGCCGGGTCTTTTTTTACCTGGCGTTTGGATTGAAGAGCGCTTCTTCGCCTGGATTCCCTGCGAGCTGAGGGGCCCCGCCGGGGCAGGCAGGGGCCTGGGCAAATGTCCCCCGGCGCCGGCCGTTGGCCGTCACCTCCTCCTTTACTTTGCCCAGACCCCTGCCCGCCCCGACGAGGCTCGGCTTACGGCAGGTAAAGCGCAGCGCTCGTGGCGCCTTTCAACTAGGCGCCGGAGGACATTCGTACGCAAGGGCCTCCGCCCCGCGCCACGCTGATTCAATCCGCTGCACGCAATGCAGAAACGGCTCAGCGCCCGCGACCACCGTGCCAATGCTGGTGCCACGCCTGGAACATCAGCACGTTCCACAGGTGCGTGTGCCACTTGCGCTCGCCACGCAGGAACGCCTCCCAGATACCGCGCACGCGTGCCACATCGAAGCAGCCCTGGTTGCGCAGCAGCTGCGGATCCAGCAGCGCCTCCGCCCAATCGCGCAGCGGGCCCGCCAGCCAACGCGCCATCGGCGGGCCGAAGCCGCGCTTGGGACGGTACACCAGCGGTTCCGGCAGGTAGCGCGCCAGCAGGTGCTTGAGGATCCGCTTGTGCTCACCATCGTGGTACTTCAGGTGCTGCGGCAGGCGCCAGGCCAGACGCACCACCTCCATGTCCAGCAGCGGCGCACGCGTCTCCACGCCCGCCGCCATGCCGGCACGGTCGACCTTGGCGAGGATGCCCTCGGCCAGATCCATGCGGAAATCCAACAGCTGGATGCGCGCCTCGGCCGGCAGCGCAGAGTCCTGCTGCTGGAAGATCGTCATCGGCTCACGTGCGCCCAGCACCACCTGCGCCGGCTGCCGCCAGCGGGTGACACGTTGCAGGTAATGCCCTTCCACATCGTTGGCGGCAACCTCGGCCACCAGCGCACGCCAGCCGCCGAGGCGGCCACGCTCGACGTTCATGCGGTTGCCACTGCGCCGCGCCAGATCACGCACCCAGTCCGGCAAGCCACCACAGAGGCGTGCATTGCGCAGCGCCCGGCCATAGCTGGGATGACCGAAGAACAGTTCATCGCCACCGTCGCCGGTCAGCGCCACCGGCTTGCGCGCGCCCAGCAGTTCACTGGCCAGCAGGGTCGGCAGCTGCGAGGCATCGGCGAACGGTTCGCACCAGACCTGCGGCAGGCGCTGCAGCAGGTCCAGGCCCTGGCGCGCATCCATCCGGTGCAGATGGTGCTGCACACCCAGGTGGCGAGCGACCTGCGAGGCCCAATCGCTTTCGTCGTGGCCGGGATCGTCGAAGCCGACCGTCCAGGCCTCGATCGGCAGCGTCGACTGCGCCTGCATCATCGCGGTCACCAGCGACGAGTCGGTGCCGCCGGACAGGAACGCACCGCAGGCCAGCGGCGAATGCATGCGTGCCGCGATCGCCTTCTGCAACACCACTTCCAGCTGGTCGGTGGCCTGTTCCAGGCTCGGCGCCGGCTGCAGGGGTTCCTGCAGCGCACTCTGCATCGCATCGCGTGCGCACCAGTAGCGCGCGCCCCCTTCCGCCGCCTGGCTGGAACCGCCGGCAGCGTGGTCATCCAGATCGACGCGCAGCACCGCGCCGGCCACCAGCTTGTGGATGCCCCGGTAGATGGTGTGCGGCGCCGGCACATAGTCGTGGCGCAGCAGCAGGCTCAGCGCATCCTGGTCGATGCTCGGCGCGAAACCGGCGAAGGCCTGCAGCGCCTTCATTTCCGAGGCGAACAGGAACTGGCCCTGGAACCAGCCGTAATACAGCGGCCGCTCGCCAACCGGATCACGCGCCAGCCACAACTCACGCGATTCGCGGTCCCAAACACTGAAACCGAACGCGCCTTCGATACGCGACAGCGCCCGCTCTACGCCCCATTCAACGATCGCCTGCAGCAGCAGCCGGGCGTCACTGCAGCTGCGTGGCAGCTCGCGCAGCTGCGCCTGCAGGTCGGCGCGGTTGTACAGGCGGCCGTCCAGGCACAGCACGTAACGGCCACAGTCCGAGCTCAGTGGCTGCAGCGGAGTGTCGGTCGGCGCCCGGCAGTGACCCAGCGCCAGACCGGCCTCGGCGTCGGTCCAGTAACCGATGCGGCCCCGGCCACGCTGCTGCAGGGCGCGCAGCATCGGCGCCAGCTGCTGCAGCAGGTGTTCGTCCTCGGCGGGCGGCAACCAGGCCCCGACCACGCCGCTCATCGGGCACCTCCGTAGCGGCAGCGGCGGGACGGGTTCAGCAGGCAGGGGGCGGCGAGCGACATGGGAACGGCACGCGGAGCGGAGGAGACTCCATGCTCGGCGCCCCACCTGCCCCGCGTCAGTCGCTTTGCTGTCAGCGATGGTCACCAGACGTATCACGAAGGTAACGTTTTGTAACGGCAACAAGCTATGCTGGGCGCCAAGTTGTTGCCAGGCCTGAGGCCCGGCCCGAGCGCCAGCAACCCCGGCTGAATGGCGCCCGCCCCCGGGACCCGGGCGGCCCGCAGGCTGGGATAGCATCGCCGCGCTCGTGCCGTGGCGGTACGTTTGCGCCCACGGAGGCCTTGAAAATGCTGGATATCGTACTGGTTGAAGACGATGCCCGCCTGGGTACGATGGTCAGCGACTATCTGCGGCGGCATGGCTACCAGGTGGCCCATGAGCGCAGTGGCGAGCGCGCGGTGGCCCGGATCCTGGCCGAGAAGCCGGCCCTGGTCCTGCTCGATGTCGGCCTGCCCGACCAGGATGGTTTCGAAGTGTGTCGGCAGATCCGGCCCCACTATGACGGCATCATCTGTGTGCTGACCGCCCGCACCGACAACATTGACCAGGTGCTGGGACTGGAGCTGGGGGCCGACGATTACATCGGTAAACCCATCGAACCGCGGGTGCTGCTCGCCCGCCTGCGTGCCCATCTGCGCCGCCACCGCCGGGTCGAACCGCGCGACGGCAGCCTGCGCTTCGGCGAGCTGAACATCGACCCGTCCACCCGCAACGTGCACCTGCAGGGCGGCCTGCTGGAGCTGACCACGGCCGAGTTCGACCTGCTGTTCCTGCTGGCCAGCAACGCCGGCCAGATCCTGGACCGCGATGCGCTGCTGCGCGGCCTGCGTGGCATCGCCTTTGACGGCCTGGACCGTTCGATCGATGCGCGCATCTCGCGCCTGCGCCGCAAGCTGGGCGACAACCCTGAACAACCGGAGCGGATCAAGACCGTCCGTGGACGCGGCTACCTGTTCAGCCGCTCGGCATGGGGATGAAGCGCACGCACTCGGCGATGCGCGGCCACGCCTTCCACTTCCTGCGCTACGGCATCGGCTTCCTGGTCGCCCACCTGCTGCTGATCGTGCTGGGCCTGTGGGCCTGGGATGCGCTGCTGGAAGACCGCACCGAAGCCAGCCTGCTGGCCGAGATGCGTGGCACCCATGCGCTGCTGCAGCAACGCTTCGCGGAAACACCACGTGACCAGTGGCCGGCGCTGGCACGAGGGCTCGACGCCGACTTCGCCTATGCCCTGCGAATGGTGCCGCTGGCCGAGGCGGAGAAGGCGCTGTCGGCCAGCCAGCGACCGCCGTTCAACAACGGCCGTGTGCAGATCGACCTGGAACACATGCGCAGCCTGCAGCGGATCGGCGACAGCAACTATGCCGTGATGCTGGGGCCACTGGATGAAGCGTTGCCTGAGGAAGGCTGGCAGGACAGCGAAGTGTCCGGCGTGGCGATCCTGCTGCTGATCCTGATGGTGGCCGTGGCGCTGCCGATGTACGTGATGGTCTACCGCCTGTGGCGCGACGTCTCGCAGCTGGCCCAGGCCGCCCGGCAGATGCGCGATGGTCAGCTGGACACGCGTGCGCCGCGCGCCGGCACCGCGCTGGTGCGGCCGCTGGCCAATGCCTTCAACCACATGGCCGAGCAGCTGCAGCAGCTGCTGGAAAGCCAGCGCGTGCTGGCGCAGGCGGTGGCGCACGAAGTCCGCACGCCGTTGGCGCGGATGCGCTTCGGCCTGGCCGACCTGGAGGACACCGCGCTGGACGAGATACAACGCGATGCGCTGGGTGGCCTGCGCACCGACGTCGATCGCCTGCAGCACCTCACCGATGCCGGCGTCGAGTACGCCGCGCTGGGCCGCTGCCATCAGCTGACCCGCCAGCGCCTGCAGCTGGCCGCGCTGGTCCGTGGCGTGGTGGCCCAGTTCGCACCGCTGCCGCTGCCGGTACAGCAGGCGCTGTCGCCAGCAGGCCTGGTCAACGTCAACCGGCATATGCTGGAACTGGCGCTGCGCAATCTGCTCGGCAATGCCTTGCGCTATGCGCGGCGGCAGATCCGCATCGCCAGCACGGTCAACGATGGCTGGCTGTGCCTGCAGGTGGAGGACGACGGCCCCGGCATTGCGCCCGAACTGCGCGGCCAGGTGCTGCAACCCTATGTGCGGCTGGACCCGGGCAGCCCCGGTTTCGGTCTCGGCCTGGCACTGGTGCAGGTGGTGGCCGACAAGCATGGCGGCCACGTTGAAGTGACCGACTCCGAACTGGGCGGTGCCTGCATCCGCCTGCACCTGCCTCTGGAAAGCGGCGGTGCCGTGGTGAGCGAGGCGGCCTGCTAGGCCGCCGGCTCCGCGCGCGGCAACGCGAACACGAACAGCGCGCCACGCTCACTGTCGCGCAGTTCGATGCGGCGGCCATGCAGCTGCACGATACGCTGCACGATCAACAGGCCGAGGCCACCGTTCTCGCCACGCCGTGCGCCCAGTGCGGCCGGCGCCTGGAACAACTGTGCGCGCAGCGCCGCTGCCACACCGGGACCATCATCGGCCACGCTCACCTCGATGCTGTCCGCGGTCGCACGCAGGCACACTTCGATCCGCCCACCTTCCGGCGCGTGCCGCAATGCATTGTCGAGCAGGTTGGTCAGCACCCGCTCGACCAGGCCCAGGTCGGCACGTACCAGCGGCAGGCCGGGCGGAAATTCCGCGTGCAGGCGCTGGTTGCGCGCCTGCGCGGCCAGCTCGAACTTCTGCAGTACGTCCTGCAGCAGCTCCGGCAGCGCGAACACTTCCCACTCCAGACGCACTTCACCGTGCTCCAGCCGCGCCAGCTCGAACAGCGCGCGCGCCAGCCGGCCAACCTTGGCGCTCTGTGCCAGCGCGATACCGAGGTAGCGGCGGCGCTCGTCCGGTGACAGCGTGGCGTCCTTCAGCGCCAGCGTTTCCAGGTAGCCATGCAGCGACGACAACGGCGTACGCAGGTCGTGCGAGATGTTGGCAACCAGCTCGCGCCGCTGCAGGTCCTGCTGGCGCAGCTGCTGCCACTGCTCCCCCAGCCGCTGCGCCATCTGCGCATGTGCATGTTCGAGAATTACCAGCTCGTCGCGCTCGCCCGGGCGCAGCGGTTCGGGCGGCGGCAACGGTGTCGGCGCATCGATATCGAAGGCTTGGATGCGCCGGGTCAGCCGCCGCAGCGGACGCGTCACCCAGTAGAACGCCACCAGCCCGGCCAGCAGGCCGAGGCTTCCGACCAGCATCACCGACCACCATGTGGTGTTCCACTGGCTGCCGGCCGCGAGGTCGTCGGCCAGCATCTGCCGGTGTTCGCCCACCAGCACCACGTACACATAACCGGCCTGGCGGCCCTGCACGATCAACGGTGCAGCACTGAACACCTTGCGGCCATCGGCGCTGCGCGGGTCATCGCCGAGGATCGGCAGTGGCGCACCCGACAGCAGGCGGCGTAGCGGTGCCACGTCCACCTTGTTGCGCACCAGATGGCCGCTGGGCGCGTCGTGGCCGAGAATGCGGCCTTGGTCGTCCAGCAGGTAGACCTCGACGCTGGGATTGACCGCCATCAGCTGGCCGAACAGCGCACGCACCGCAGCATCGCGCATGCCGCTGGTGTCCATCAGTTCGCTGCGTTGGGCGATGTGTTCGGCCAGGCCCAGCGACAGCCGCTGCACCACTTCCTGCTCATGGCGGGTGTTGGCGCGCATCTGCAGTGCCAGCAACGCCATGCAGCACATCAGCATCAGCGCGGCGATCACCGCCGCCAGCTTCTGCCACAGATTGGGCTTGATCATGCCGCCGCCCCGGCCGGGTCGACCAGCTTGTAGCCGCGGCCCCACACCGTCAGCAGCCGCCGCGGGTTGGCCGGGTCCGGCTCGATCTTGCTGCGCAGGCGGTTGATGTGGGTATTGACCGTATGCTCGTAACCATCGTGCTGGTAACCCCAGACCTGGTTGAGCAGTTCCATGCGTGCGAACACCTGGTCCGGGTGGCGGGCGAAGAACAGCAGCAGGTCGAACTCGCGCGGGGTCAGTTCCAGCGCATTGCCATCCACCGAAGCGGTGCGCGCGACCGGATCCAGCTGCAGCCCGCCCAGCTCGATCGCGCCCGCATCGATGCGTGCGCTCTGTGCCATCGCCTCGGCGCGGCGCAGCAGGGCGCGCACCCGTGCCACCAGTTCCGGCATCGAGAAGGGTTTTGCCAGGTAGTCGTCCGCGCCCAGCTCCAGGCCGACAATGCGCTGGGTCTCACTGCCGCGCGCGCTGATGATAATGATCGGCACGTAGCGCGCCATCGCGCGTGCACGCTGGCACACCTGCAGGCCGTCGACACCGGGCAGCATCACGTCCAGCACCAGCGCATCCCATGGGCCGTCCTGTTCCAGCAGGCGCAGGCCACCGTCACCGCTGGCGGCGTGGGCCACGTCATAGCCTTCATCGCCCAGGTGCATGCGCAGCAGGTCAGCGATGTGGGCATCGTCTTCGACGATCAGCACGCGTTTGGTCGACATCGGCAGCTCGGAGCCAGTGGGGAAGCTGGCTGCATTGTGGCGCGGGACGGCCGCCGATACCTCACGAAAAATTGAATCCTGCGTGAGGATTCGTTGACCCGGGCGGGCGCAGCATGGCCCCGTCGCCCCTTCCCGGAGTCCGCCATGTCCCTCTCCCGCCGCCATCTACTCGGCCTGGGCGGTGTTGCCACCGCCGCCGGCCTGCTCGGCCTGGGGGCCTGCAGCCGCGCCGCCCCGGCCGCCGCCGAAGCGCGTCCGTCGCGACAGTTCGAGGTCATGCGCAGCGATGCTCAGTGGCGCCAGCAGCTGACCCCGGCGCAGTACGCGGTGCTGCGCCAGCAGGCCACCGAGCGCCCGTACAGCAGCCCGCTCAACAAGGAACATCGGCAGGGCACCTTCGCCTGCGCCGGCTGTGCACTGCCGCTGTTCTCCTCGTCCACCAAGTTCGAGAGCGGCACCGGCTGGCCCAGCTTCTGGGCACCGCTGCACAACGCCATCGGCGAAGACCGCGACGTCACCTTCGGGATGCTGCGGGTGGAGGTGCATTGCCGCCGCTGCGGCGGCCATCTCGGCCATGTGTTCAACGATGGGCCACGCCCGACCGGGCTGCGCTACTGCATGAACGGTGCGGCGATGGTGTTCGTTCCCGGTGCCACTGATGGCACTGCCGACGGCTGGCGGGTGCCGGTCGGTTCTTCCCCTGCTTCCGGAGCCTGACGATGCTGCTGTTGCTGCTTGCCTATCTGGGGGGCGCGCTGACCCTGCTCAGTCCCTGCATCCTGCCGGTGCTGCCGTTCGTGTTCGCGCGTGCCGATCGCCCGTTCCTGCGCAGCACGCTGCCGTTGCTGCTGGGCATGGCGCTCACCTTCACCGTGGTCGCCAGCCTGGCTGCGGTGGGCAGCCAATGGGTGGCGCAGGCCAACCAGGTTGGACGCTGGATCGCCCTGCTGCTGATGGCGTTGTTCGCGGTCGCCCTGCTCTGGCCGCGGCTGGCCGACCATCTGCTGGCGCCGTTCCAGCGTGTGGGTGCACGCCTGAGCGCGCGTGCCGATGCCGCTGATGCTGCTGGGCATGGCGGCGCATGGACCTCGCTGTTGATCGGCATCGCCACCGGCCTGCTGTGGGCACCGTGCGCCGGGCCGATCCTCGGCCTGGTGCTGACCGGTGCTGCCCTGCATGGCGCCAGCGTCGGTACCAGCACCCTGCTGCTTGCCTATGCATCGGGTGCGATCACCGCGCTGGCGCTGGCGGTGTGGGTCGGCGGCCGCGTGTTCCGTGCGCTGCAGGCGCGGCTCGGCCTCGGCGATGTCCTGCGCAAGGTGCTGGGTGTAGCCGCGCTGCTGGCCGTCGTGGCGATCGGCCTCGGCTGGGATACCGGCCTGCTGACCCGCCTGTCCACGGTCAGCACCGCGCGCATCGAGCAAAGCCTGCTGGACGCAGTGCCCGGCGCGCAGCCGGCGGCACCGCCGATGATGATGATGGCCGGCGCCAATGCAGGTGCCGATGCACCGCTGCCGGTGGAAGGCGCCCTGCCCGCGCTGGATGGTGCCACCGGCTGGCTCAACAGCCCGCCGCTGAGTGCACAGCAGCTGCGCGGCAAGGTGGTGCTGGTCGATTTCTGGACGTACTCCTGCATCAACTGCCTGCGCGCGATGCCGTTCGTGCACGAATGGGAGCGCCGCTACCGCGACCACGGTCTGGTGGTGGTCGGCGTACACACGCCGGAGTTCGCGTTCGAGCGTGACCCACGCAACGTGATGAAGGCGGTGCAGCAGCTGAAGGTCGAGTACCCGGTGGCGCTCGACAACCAGTACACGATCTGGCGCGCCTTCAACAACCGCTACTGGCCGGCACAGTACTTCGTCGACGCGCAGGGCAACATCCGCGGCCATCAGTTCGGCGAGGGCAAGTATGCGCGCTCGGAACAGATGATCCGTCGCCTGCTGACCGAAGCCGGGCAGACCAACCTGCCACCACCGGCCGATCCCGCTGCCGCCGACCTGAAGGGCGTGGCCGTGCAGGCCGACATGGGCAACCTGCGTTCGCCGGAAACCTACCTGGGCCACGCCCGCGCCGAGCAGTTCGCCTCGCCCGGCGGGCAGCGCAGCGACACCGCGTTCGACTACAACCTGCCGGCCACCCTGGCGTTGAACCGGTGGGGACTGTCGGGGCGCTGGACCGTTACCGACGAAGCTGCGCAGCTGCAGCAGGCCGGTGGCCGCATTGCATTCCAGTTCCATGCGCGCGACCTGCACTTGGTGCTGGCACCGAGCGAGGACGGCAAGCCAGTGCGCTTCCGCGTCTGGCTGGATGGCAAGCCGCTGCCCATCGCCGATGCCGGCAGCGATGTCGGCGCCGATGGCAGCGGCGTGGTCAACGAACACCGCTTGTACCAGCTGGTGCGCCAGCGCGGCGCGGTCGGCCCGCATCGCTTCGAGATCGAATTCCTCGATGCGGGCGTGCAGGCCTATGCCTTCACCTTCGGTTGAAACGGGAGCACACGATGAAACTCTCTTTTGAACAAGGTATCGCCGCCGGTGTCGCCGGCTTGGTAGCTACTGCATTGATCGCTGGCGTGCTGCTGGTCGACCACGGCGCAGTCGCGGCACCGCTGGAAGCCAGCGCGCAGGCCAAGGCACTACCGGCGCCCAGCGGCGACGCCGCGTTCCGCGATGACGCCACCCATGCCAGCGTGGTGTTCGCCGGCGGTTGCTTCTGGGGCGTGCAGGGCGTGTTCCAGCACGTCAAAGGCGTGAGCAATGCGGTGTCCGGCTACATCGGTGGCAGCGCGGCCAATGCGCGCTATGAGCGCGTCAGCGGTGGCCAGACCGGTCATGCCGAGGCGGTGAAGATCGACTACGACCCGCGCCAGGTCAGCTATGGCCAGCTGATGCAGGTGTTCTTCTCGGTGGTGCACGATCCGACCCAGCTCAATCGACAGGGGCCGGACCACGGCAGCCAGTACCGCTCGGCGATCTTCAGTGATGACGCACGCCAGCAGGCGGCCAGCCGCGCCTACATCGCCCAGCTCGGCCAGGCCGGCAGCTACCGCGCACCGATCGTCACCCAGCTGGTCAGCGGCCAGCACTTCTACCCGGCCGAGAGCTACCACCAGAACTACATGACCAACTACCCGCAGGCGGCCTACATCCGCTACTACGACGCACCGAAGCTGGCTGCACTGGGCAAGCAGTTCCCGGCGCTGTACCGGCGCGACGCGGCACTGGTGCCGATGCGGTAACGACCCGGGTAGTGCCGACCGCTGGCCGGCTCCTGCGGATCTGGGGATCGCCGGCCAGCGGCCGGTACCACCTCCAAAAAAAGACGCACGGCCATCCAGCCGTGCGCTTGGGAAGTATCGGCCGTGCCCCGATCAGGCCCGTCCGACAACGACATGCTAGGCTCGCCATCATCATGGGTACAGAACCAGATGGCGGGAAGTTCGATGGATACAGATAACCAGAGCGCGATGATCCCACCCCGCTACCAACGGCTGTCCGATGAACTGGCCGAAGCCATCCACGGCGGACGTCTCCCGGTCGGCAGCCGCCTGCCTTCACTGCGGCAGATGGCCCTGCAGCGAAGGCTCAGCCTGAACACGGTGATCGCGGCCTATCGCCAGCTGGAGGACGCCGGCCTGGTCATTCCGCGGCCAAAGGCCGGCTTCGAGGTGGCGCCGCGATTGTCGGTGCCAGAGCGTTCGCTGCGTGATACCCCGTCCGCACCCACCGCACCACTGCAGCAGGTGCTGATGGCGCGCGTGCTGGAGGCACAACGTCGCTCCGGAGTGATCGACCTGGCCTTCGCCGGTCCGCGCGGGCGCCAGTTCTATCCGGGCGCGCAGCTGGCCCGGCATACCGCGCAGGTGCTGCGGCACGGCCAGCAGACAGTGGAATCCTACGCGCGCCCGAACGGCTCCCCCAGGCTGCTGGCGCAGATCGTGCGTCGCGGTCCACGCATGGGCCTGCACACCCATAGCGAGCGGCTGCTGCTGACCCACGGCGCGATGGAGGCCCTGCAGCTGGCACTGCGCGCGGTCACCCAGCCCGGTGATGCGGTGGGCATCGAGGCGCCGTCCTACTTCAACCTGTACCCGTTGCTGGCCAACCTCGGCCTGCAGGCCATCGAGCTGCCCACCCACCCGCAGCACGGCCTGGATGTCGATGCACTGGAAGCGATGCTGGAGCACACGTCGCTGGCCGCACTGGTGGTGATGCCGACCGTACACAATCCGCTGGGCTGTACCATGCCGACACCCGCCAAGCAACGCCTGGCCGAACTGGTCAACGCGCGCCAGCTACCGCTGATCGAAGATGCGGTGTATGCCGAGCTGCAGTTCTGCGAACCGCCGGCGCCCTTGCTGAAGGCCTTCGATCGCGATGGCTGGGTGATGGTGGTCGGTGGGTTCTCCAAGACACTGGCACCGGATTACCGTATCGGCTGGCTGGATGGCGGCCGCTTCGCCGAGCGCATCGCGCTGCTGAAATTCCAGTCCACCGGTGGCGAGCCTCAACTGCTCGGCGATGCGGTGGCGGCGTATCTGGAAGCCGGAAGCTACGAGCATCACCTGCACCGCATGCGCCGGCTGTACCGCGAACAGGTGGGACGGCTGCGCCAGCTGGTGGCCGAACACTTCCCGGCCGGCACCCGTGCCACCGAGCCGCAAGGCGGCTTCCTGCTGTGGCTCGAACTGCCGGGCGTGGATACGCGTGAGCTGTTCGAACGTGCGCTGGTAGAGGACATCGTGTTCATGCCCGGCCAGGTGTATTCGCGTGGTGCGCGTTACCGCCACTGCCTGCGGCTGTCGTGCTGCCAGACCTTGGATGCGCGCTTCATCGGTGCGGTGGAGCGGCTGGGTGCGATCGCGCGGGAGCTGGCGGCTGCAGCACGGTAACGCCGGCCGCTGGCCGGCAACCTCGGGATCGCCAGGTGGATGCAGTTGCCGGCCAGCGGCCGGCACTACCTAGGATCACTCAAGCAGGTGCACGCCCAGCGCCGCGTGTACTCGCGCGGCGCGCGCTATCGCCACTGCCTGCGGCTGTCGTGCTGCCAGATGCTGGATGCGCGCTTCATCGGCGCGGTGGAGCGGCTCGGTGCGATCGCGAAGGAGCTGGCAGCTGCAACACGGTAGTGCCGGCCGCTGGCCGGCAACCTCGGGATCGCCGGGTGGATGCAGTTGCCGGCCAGCGGCCGGCACTACCCAGGATCACTCGAGCAGGTACGCCGACAGCGCTTCGCCATCCTCTCCCGGCAGATACGGCAGCCGCCCCCAGCACGGCATCGGCAGGCGCTGCTGCAACGTCGCGATGTTCTCATCCTGGCGCTGCATCACCGGGTCGATGTGGTTGCCGATCCAGCCCAGGCACTCCACGCCGCTGGCCTGCAGCGACTGCGCAGTCAGCCGTGCGTGGTTGACGCAGCCCAGCCGCATGCCGACCACAAGTACTACCGGCAGATGCAATGCACGCACCAGGTCGAGCTGGTCGAGCGTGGCCGAGACCGGCGCCAGCCAACCGCCAACGCCCTCCACCACCACGACATCGGCCTGAGCACGCAGGCGCGCGAACGCTGCCACGATCGGCGCCAGTTCCACCTGCACGCCATCCTCGGCAGCGGCCAGCTCCGGCGCCAGCGGTTGCCGCAGCGCGTACGGATTCAGGTCGGCATAGACCGGCACCGGCCAACTGGCCGCCTGCAGCGCCAGCGCGTCCTCGTTGCGCAGGCCCTGCCCCAGGTCTTCGCTGCCGCTGGCCACCGGCTTCATGCCAACCGCGCGCAGGCCGCGCCGGCGCAGTGCATGCAGCAGCGCGGTGCTGGCCGCGGTCTTGCCGATCTCGGTATCGGTGCCGGTGACGAACAGGGCAGGCGGCAGCGTGGCGGGCAACGGCATCGATAAGCTCCAGCGGGGCAACAGAGCCTGCATTATCGCCGGCCCGGCGCGCTTGCTAGACTGCGGGCATGTTCGCCAATGCCTCGCTCACCGGCAGCAAGCCGGAACAATACGCCCAGCTGCTGGAACAGGCCCGCGGCCTGGTCTACGCCGAGTCCGACCGCATCGCCAACGCGGCCAACCTCTCCGCGCTGGTCTATCACGCTCTGCCCGACCTGAACTGGGTGGGCTTCTACCTGTACGACGGCAAGGAACTGGTGGTCGGGCCATTCCAGGGCCTGCCGGCCTGCGTGCGCATCCCGCTGGACAAGGGCGTGTGCGGTGCCGCCGCCAGCCAGCGCGTGACCCAGCGCGTGGAGGACGTCGATGCCTTCCCCGGCCACATCGCCTGCGATTCGGCCTCGCGCTCGGAACTGGTGGTGCCGTTGCTGCGCGGCGATGAACTGATCGGCGTGTTCGACATCGACAGCCCGAAAGTCGGCCGCTTCGATGCCGACGACCAGGCTGGCCTGGAAGCCATCGCCCGCGTGTTCGTCGAGGCGCTGGGATGAGCGCACCGAAGCTGCGCAACATCGGCCCGAAGAGTGCGGCGTGGCTGCGTCAGGTCGGCCTGCGCAGCCGCGAGGATCTGGTTGCGATCGGCGCGGTCGGCGCCTTCGTCAAGGTCAAGCGCGCCGGCTTCAAGCCCAGCCTGAACCTGCTCTATTCACTGGAAGGCGCGCTGCTGGACTGCCATTGGCAGGAACTGAGCGAGCCGCAGCGTGAGGCACTGGTGCAGGATTACGAAGCGCGCATCGCTGCGCATCCGCTGAAGGCGGCCGGCCCCGCTTCGGGCCCGGTGCATGAGCAGCGCTTCGATGCTGACGACGACGCTGAGGACAGCGTGGCCGAGCGCGCGGACGAGGATTGAGGCCTCCGCGTTCCTGGGGATGCCGGCCAGCGGCCGGCACCACCACTGCGATGCGGGATCGGTAGCGCCGGGTCATGCCCGGCGAGTGCGGTCAGGGCTGCTGCAGCTCCTGCAGTTCGCCCACCAGCCCGACCTCGCCGCGCTCCAGCCACACCCGCAGGCGTGTGCCGTGGTCAATACGCAGGGCCCAGCACAGCGACATCGGCAGGCCGCAGACCTGCGACAGCACCATGCGCAGCGGGCCGCCGTGGCTGACCACCAGCGTCGGCACCGGATCGTCATCATCAAGCAGGCGATCCAGCGCGCGCGCGATGCGCCGCTCGAAGTGGCCCCAGCTTTCGCCGTTCGGCGGCGGGAATGCATGCGGGTCGGCATGGAAGGCCGCCAATGCGTCCTCCGGCAGGTCGAACAGCGACTGCCCGTCCCAATCGCCGAAATCCAGCTCTTCCCATTCCTCGTCCGCTTCCACGTCCAGCCCGCGCGGCGTGGCCAGGGCCATCGCCGTGTGCAGCGAGCGCAGCCGCGGCGAACTGATCACCCGCTCCCAGGGCTGCGCAGCGTAGGCGTCGACCAGTTCCTGCGGCAGGCGGGCCAGCTGCGGTGGATCGCTGCGGCCATCGAGGAACTCATCGCGACCGTTGCCGGCATGGCGGACCAGGTCGAGGATCATGCGTGCGTCCTGTACAGGCAACGCGGGAACAGCGGAAAACGGGCGGACATCGGCAACGGCACCACGGGATCGAGGGACCATTCTAAGGGCACAGCAAAGGCAGTCGAGCACGCTCGACGCTACGGGCCGCCTGCGATGCCGTAGACTGCGCGCACTTCCAGGTGACCTGCGGCCACGGCCGGCAGGTTGAAACGGGAAGCCGGTGACGCGTGATTCCACGCCAGGCCGGCGCTGCCCCCGCAACGGTAAGCACGTCAGTTCCAGGCAACAACGCCACTGTGCCGCAGGCATGGGAAGGCGCCTGGACGGTGGCCTCGCGCCACCCGGCGGCAAGCCCGGAGACCGGCCAGGAAGCCTCAGGTCGCGATGCGGTGGGCATGGCGCTGGATGACCGCAGCCTGCGCTGCGGCGTCGGCGCATGCCTGCCTTCGCGGCTCCTCCCCTTCGCCACGCGGGCGTGCGTGGCACCTGGAGTCCCCCATGAAGCTGCAGTCCCGAATGCTGTCCCTGGCCGTGCTGGCCGCCCTGCCCGCGCTGGCCCAGGCCGCCGATGACACCACCGCGCTCGACCAGATCCTGGTCACCGCCACCCGCACCCCGATCGCCCTGCAGGACAGCATCGCGCCGGCCCAGGTGATCGACCGCGCGCAGATCGAATCCAGCCAGGCCACCTCGCTGCAGGAGCTGCTGCGCGGCCGCGCCGGCATCAACCTGACCAACTCCGGCGGCCTCGGCAAGCAGAGCTCGCTGTTCCTGCGCGGCACCAACTCGGGCCACACCGTGGTGCTGGTGGATGGTGTGCGCATCAACAGTGCCGACCTCGGCCTGGCCATGTACCAGGACCTGCCGCTGGCGCAGATCGAGCGCGTGGAAATCGTGCGCGGCCCGCAGTCCAGCCTGTACGGTGCCGACGCCATTGGTGGCGTGATCCAGATCTTCACCCGCCGCAACCAGGGCGATTTCGCTCCGCACTTCCAGCTCGGCGGTGGCAGCAACGGCCTGCGCGAAGCCAGCGGCGGCATCGGCGGTGGCACCGAACGCGGCTGGTTCGGCGCCGACATCGCCTACCAGCATTCCGACGGCATCGATGCCTGCCGCGGCTCCGCCTCGGTGTTCACCGCGGGCTGCTTTGCCGACGAGCACGACCGCGACGGCTACCGCAACCTGTCCAAGAGCCTGCGCGGCGGCTACAGCTTCAACGACCAGTGGACCGTGGAAGGCAGCGCACTGCGCGCCGACGGCAAGAACCACTACGACGGCTACTACAACTACTCGGAGACCCGCCAGCAGGTGCTGGCCGGCAAGGTGCGCTACACCCCGTCTGAACGCCTGGCTTTCACAGCCAACGTCGGCCGCAGTGACAACGAGTCGGACAACTTCGGCGACTTCGGCGCACGCGGCAGCGCGCAGACCCACCGCGACAGCGCCTCGCTGCAGGGTGACTTCACCTTGGCCGAAGGCCAGCTGTTGAGCACCGGCGTGGACTGGAGCGAAGACAACCTGGATGGCAGCAGCGCGGGCTACCTCGTCGACAGCCGTCGCAACACCGGCGTGTTCGTGCAGTATCAGGGCCGCTTCGGCCGCCACCAGCTGCAGGCCAGCGCACGCAACGACGACAACCAGCAGTTCGGCAACCATGCCACCGGCAGCGTGGGCTGGGCGATGGAACTGGAGCACGGCCTGCGCGTCAATGCCAGCTACGGCACTGCGTTCAAGGCGCCGACCTTCAGCGACCTGTACGACCCGTGGAGCGGGGTGCCGACGTTGAACCCGGAGAAGTCCAAGAGCGCCAATCTCGGTGTTTCGCAGCAGGGCCAGGGCTGGCATTGGGGCCTGGATGTGTACGAGACCCGCATCGATGACCTGATCACCTACGATGCGTCCACGATGAAGATGCAGCAGGTGGAGAAGGCGCGCATCCGCGGTGCCGAGCTGACCGGTGGCGTGCTGTTGGCCGGTTTCGACATCAACGCGCAGCTGAGCTACACCGACCCGCGCAACCGCACCCATGGCAGCACCCAGTTCGACAACTGGCTGCCGCGCCGTGCGCAGCAGACCGCGCGCCTGGACGTCGACCGCCGCTTCGGCGATTTCCGCGCCGGCCTGACCGTGCAGGGTGCGGGCAAGCGCTATGACGATGCGGCCAACGCGGTGAAGGTCGGTGGCTACGGCACGCTGGACCTGCGCGCCGAGTACGCGCTGACGCCGTCGTGGTCGCTGCTGGCGCGCGCCGCCAACGTATTCGACCGCACGTATGAAACCGTGGCGTGGTTCAACCAGCCGGGCCGCGAGTACCAGCTGAGCGTGCGTTACCAGCCGAAGTGACCGCGACGGTCATGGTAGTGCCGGCCGCCGGCCGGCAACATCATGACCTTCGACAGCGCATCGCGGGTTGCCGGCCAGCGGCCGGCACTACCCATTGCGTCGGCCCGGTTACCGCCCGGCGACCGGCGTTATCCGTTGCACCAGCCCTGCAACCCCGGCAGTTCACGCAGGTCGTCGATCACCGCCACCGCATGCGCGGTGGCCAGGTCCAGGCCGCGCGGATAGCCGTAACGCACCAGCGCGATCGGCATGCCTGCATCTTCGGCGGCACGGTAGTCGGTCAACGAATCACCGACCATCAGGCACGCCTCTACAGGCAGCCCGAAGTGCGCGGCGATATGCCGCAGCGGTTCACCACTGGGCTTGCGCTGCGGCAGGGAGTCGCCCCCCAGCACCAGCGCGAACGCATCACCGATGCCCAGATGCTGCAGCAGCGGTGGCACCAGCGCTTCGGGCTTGTTGGTGCAGATCGCCAGCGGCACGTTGCGCGCACGCAGTTGCGCCAGTGCTTCAGCCACGCCATCGAACAGACGCGGGCTGCGCAGCAGGCACTCACGGTAGTGCACCATGAACACCGGCATCACTTCGGCCAGGTCCACCTCGCGGCCGGCCGCATGCACGGCCTGTTCGACCAGGCGGCGCACACCGTCGCCGATCCAACCGAGCACCGTGGTTTCCGGCACGCGTGCCACACCGATGTCCTCCAGCGTGCGGTTCAGTGCTTCGGCGATATCAGCTGCGCTGTCGACCAGCGTGCCATCAAGGTCGAACACGACCAGCGGATAGGGATACGACAAGGGACGGCACCTGCATGACGTGGGGCCGTCCATTGTACGCCGCAGGTTTTTGCGCCGATCCGCCTCAGCCGATCCGGCGCGCGCGGGTCGCCAGGAAGGTGGGCAGATAGCGATCGATCAGGAATCGCGGCTGCGGCTGCCAGTCTTCCATGAAGCGATCGATGATGAAGCCGGCATCGAGCTGCCCACCGATCAGTTCGGTCAGGCTGTGGCCGAAGGTCAGCGCGTCACCCCGTGCCAGCTTCGCCTCGCGCTCGGCCGGCGCCAGGTCTTCCAGGTCCGAATAGGGAATGGCGTACTGTGGCCGGATCAGGCCCTGTGCATCCAGCTGCGGATCGCGCGCGCCGACGAACAGCACCGGGTTGTAGAAGCTGGCCATCAGCATGCCATCGCGTGCCAGCACGCGGCGGCATTCGGTCCACACCGGGCGCACATCAGGCACGTACAGGTTCGAGATCGGGTGGAACACCACATCGAAACTGTCGTTGGCAAACACGTGCAGATCGCGCATGTCGCCCTGCACGGTGCGCAGCTGCAGGCCATCGCGCGCGGCGACCCTGCGGTCCTGTTCCAGCTGCCCGTCGGAGAGATCGAACACGGTGACGT
This sequence comes from Stenotrophomonas sp. FR024, assembly GCF_047500745.2. Classification (NCBI taxonomy): domain Bacteria; kingdom Pseudomonadati; phylum Pseudomonadota; class Gammaproteobacteria; order Lysobacterales; family Lysobacteraceae; genus Stenotrophomonas; species Stenotrophomonas sp. FR024. Next base: position 67,321 of record NZ_JAXAXM020000009.1, on the reverse strand, counting down.
CAGCGCCCGCAGCGGCCAGCACCGGTGCCTGCTGGCCACCGCCTGAGGCCAGGCACAGGATGCGACGGCCGCGCACATCACCCATCCAGTCCAGTGGCAACGCGCGGGGCGTCAGGTGCACCTGCCAGCGGCCTTCGCGCGCGGCGGCAATCGTTGAACTTTCCACCGGGCGCGACCATTCGCGCACTTCGCTGGCCTGGCGGTCCCAGGCAGCACGGTTGTGGTCGATCAAGGCCTGTCCATGGTTCATGTGTTCTCCTTGCCCGGTGGGCGCCAATCCAGATCCTGGAAGGCCGGGCTGGCGAAACACTCGCCCAGGAAATCCAGGAATCGCCGCATGATAGCGGGCTGCTGGCGCCGTGACGCGTACACGGCATGAATGCCGAGTTCGTCCAGGCTGAATTCGGGCAGCAGTTCGATCAGCTCGCCACTGCGCAGCAGCGGCGCCACCTGGTAGGTCGGCAGCATGGCGATGCCGGCACCGGCGCGCACCGCCTCCAGCAGCAGCGAGGCCTCGTTGGCGCTGATGTTGCCACCCACCGCCACCGACAGCGAACGACCGTCGCGGTGCAGCTGCCACAGGCTCTTGCCGACGTAGTGGTGGGTCAGGCAGTTGTGCGCGGCCAGGTGCTCGGGAGCGGTCGGTGTGCCACGCGCCTGCAGGTAGGACGGCGTCGCGCACAGCACCGAACGGCAGGTGGCCAGCCGCCGCGCGATCAGGCTCGGGTCGATCTGGCGGGCGATGCGCACCGCCAGATCCACGCGCTCTTCCACCAGGTTCACCGTGCGGTCGACCAGCAGCAGCTCGATGCGCGCCGCCGGATGGCGCGCGACGAAGCCAGCCACCGCCCGTGCCAGATGGCTCTGCCCGAACGAGACGCTGGCGGTCACCCGCAACGTGCCATGCGGCTCGGGATCATCGCTGGCCAGTTCGCCCTGCAGTTCTTCACCGATCGCCAGCATCTGCCGGAAGCGCGCCAGTGCCGCCTCTCCAGGACCGGTCAGGCTGACCCGGCGCGTGGTCCGGTGCAGCAGCCGTGCGCCCAGCCAGCCCTCGACCTCGGCCAGGTAGCGGCTGACCATCGCCCGCGACATGTCCAGCACCTCGGCGGCGGCGGTGAGGCTGCCGCGCTCGGCCACCTCGACGAAGACGGTCATGGCGGTCAATCGGTCCATATGCTCGATCCATGCAACAAACAAGCGCGTTATACGCTGTTTTTCGATCAACTGCAGCAGCCTAGAGTGGCCCCATTCCCACCCCACACCGCCCCACGGAGTCCTGCCATGAAGATCGCCCTCGTTGGTTCCACCGGCAACATCGGCCGCCAGATCGCCCGCCACGCGCTGGCCCGCGGCCACGAACTCACTGTCATCGTACGCAGCGCGCAGGACCTCCCGGCCGAGCTGGCCGGTGCCCATCCGGTGATCGCCTCGCTGGATGACCAGGACGCGCTGGTTGCCGCCATCACCGGCCACGACGTGCTGGCCAGTGCCTACGGCCCGCGCCCGGGCGATGACATCGGCCGCGTCGGCGAGGTCGCCGCGCAGCTGGCCGCCGCCGCACGCAAGGCCGGCGTGCCCCGCCTGGTGGTGGTCGGTGGCGCCGGCAGCCTCGAAGTCGCACCCGGCGTGCAGCTGGTCGATACCCCCACCTTCCCGGAGGCCTACAAGCCGTACGCACTGGCCCACCGTGAGGCGTTCAACCGCCTGCAGGCGGTGGATGACCTGGACTGGACCTTCTTCTCGCCGGCCGCCGAAATCGGCCCGGGCGAAGAGCGCGGCCAGTACCGCGTACAGCCCAAGGCCTTCCTGGCTGATGCCAGCGGCCACAGCCGCATCAGCTACGCCGACTACGGCGCGGCGTTCGTCGCCGAGCTGGAAGCGCACCAGTACCCGAAGCAGATCATCACTGCGGCGTACTGATGCCAGGCCGCCGGGCATGGCCCGGCGCTACCCACCTGTGAGCCAGGCCCACGCCCGGCTCGCCGTCCGCCACAAGGAATGCCCCATGCGTACCGCTGCCCTGCTGCTCCCCCTCGCCCTGGCCGCCAGCTTCACCAGTGCGCCACTGCTCGCCGCGCCGGCCGCCGCGGCGCCGGCCACGGCCACGAAATCCCAGCTGCACCTGCAGACCTTCCATCCCGGCCCGCAGGCGATGTTCTCGGTGTCCTCGGTGCTGATCGAAGGCCGCCACGACGCGATCCTGGTCAATGCGCAGTTTGGTGCCAGCGACGCGCGCAAGCTGGTCGAGCTGATCCGCACCAGCGGCAAGCAGCTGACCACCATCTACATCAGCCACGGCGATCCGGACTACTACTTCGGCCTGGCCACGCTGCAGGACGCGTTCCCGCAGGCGCGCGTCGTCGCCACTGCGCAGACCGTCGCCCACATCCAGCAGACCCAGGCCGGCAAGCTGGCCTACTGGGGACCGAAGATGGGCGCCGACGTGCCGGCGCGCATCGTGGTGCCGCAGGTGCTGGACGGCGATGCCCTGCAACTGGAAGGCCAGCGCCTGCCGCTGATCGGCCTGGATGGACCCACGCCGGACCGCACGGTGCTGTGGGTGCCGTCGCTGCGCGCGATCGTCGGTGGCATTCCGGTGGTGGCCGGTGAACACGTGTGGATGGCCGACACGCAGACGCCGAAGTCGCACACCGACTGGCTGCAGACCCTGCAGCGGCTGCAGGCACTGAAGCCGAAGGTGGTGGTGCCGGGGCATTACGCGCCGGGTGCGGCGTTGGATGCCAGTGCGCTGCGCTTCACCTCGGACTACATCCGCGCGTTCGATGTTGAGGCGGCAAAGGCGAAGGACAGTGCGGCGCTGGTGAAAGCAATGCAGGCGCGGTACCCGAAGCTGGCGGGCGTGGAGTCGCTGGAGCTGAGTGCGAAGGTGGCCAAGGGCGAGATGCAGTGGCCATGAGGTAGGGAGTTTTCTTTTGCAGGGCTGCGCCCTGCACCTGCTCAATGCAACGGCAACAGCCGAAGCAACAGCTGGCTATCCGTGGGATGGCGAGGTGGGTCCGGTTGCGGGGGACGCCGTGAATCCGTCCATGGAGGCTCGGTCGCGCCATCCATGGCGCTCACGCCCCCGCAACCGGACCCACCCCGCCTTCGACAGTTCTCTGCGATCTGCCTGGATGGCATGTCTCCGCAACCTGTCTGGATGGCATGACCTGCTCTTGGTAGGTGTCGACCTTGGTCGACACGAAGATCAGCTACGTGGGGACTCGTTCGGCCCGTGCTCGAACAGTTCCCCCTGCACCACCGGCTCCTTTTCGCGGAAGCCACCGAGTCCGACACCCACCAGCCGGTAGCGGGTCTCCGCCGGCAGGTCGACGCGGGCGCGCAGGGCCAGGGCGATGTCGCGCAGTTCTTCCATCGATTCCGGCGGGCGCTCCGGGGTGAAGCTGCGGGTGAGGATGCGGAACTGCGCGGTCTTCAGTTTCAGCACCACGGTGTGGCCGACGCGTTCGGTCTTGCGCGTGGCATTCCAGGTTTTCTCTGCCAACTGCACGATCGCCTCCCCCAGGTCTTCCAACGGCAGGTCTTCGGCGAAGGTGTCTTCGGAGGAAATCGACTGCACCTGTTGGTCCGGCTCCACCGGCCGCTCGTCGATGCCGCGTGCGCGGTTGTACAGGCTGCGGCCGAAACTGCCGAACGCCTCTTCCAGGTCGATCAGTGCCCACTGCCGCAGGTCGCCGCAGGTGACGATGCCGCGCGCGGCCAGCTTGCCTTCCATCACCTTGCCGACGCCGGGCACGCGGTTCACCGGCAGTGGCAGCAGGAAGGCGTCCACCCGCTGCGGTGGAATCACGAACTGGCCGTCGGGCTTGCGCCAGTCCGAGGCGATCTTGGCCAGGAACTTGTTCGGCGCGATCCCGGCTGAAGCAGTCAGGTTCGTTTCCTCGCGGATCTGCGCGCGGATGGTGCGGGCGATGTCGGTGGCCAGTTCAATGCCACTCTTCGGCTCGGTCACGTCCAGATAGGCCTCGTCCAGCGACAGCGGCTCGACCAGGTCGGTATGGCGCAGGAAGATCGCGCGTACCTGCTGTGACACCGCCTTGTAACGCGCGAAGTCCGGCGGCACGAAGATCGCGTCCGGGCACAGGCGCTCGGCACGCACGGCGGGCATCGCCGAACGCACGCCGAACACGCGCGCCTCGTAGGACGCCGCACACACCACCGAGCGGGCACCCCGCCATGCCACGACCACCGGCTTGCCGCGCAGTGACGGATCGTCGCGCTGCTCCACCGACGCGTAGAACGCGTCCATGTCAACGTGGATGATCTTGCGCAGTCGGGTCATGTCAGGTGGGAAAGGCGGGGCCGGGCCGGGTGGGCCACACGCCGAAGTATGGTCGTTGCACATCAACAGGATGCGCGTATTCCCTTGAAAACACTACGGTTGCGTACGGTTGAAATGTTTGATCGGCGCAGTTTCCACGGGCATCCTCGAGCGCTTGTTTCCCTGTTTCCCCGCTTCCAGGATTGTGCTTCATGACCCGTCTCCACGCGTTCAACCGCGAACAGCTGCTGGCCAGCGCACGCGGTGAACTGTTCGGCACCGCCGCCGGCCGTTTGCCCAACGATCCGATGCTGATGTTCGACCGCATCACCGACATCCGCGAGGACGGCGGACCGCATGGCAAGGGCATGGTACGCGCCGAACTGGATATCCGCCCGGACCTGTGGTTCTTCGGCTGCCACTTCACCGGCGACCCGGTGATGCCCGGCTGCCTCGGCCTGGATGCCATGTGGCAGCTGACCGGCTTCTTCCTGACCTGGCTGGGCGCCCCCGGCAAGGGCCGCGCACTGGGCTGCGGCGAGGTGAAGTTCACCGGCCAGGTACTGCCGGAGGCCAAACTGGTGCGCTACGAGATCGACATCAGCCGTGTCATCAACCGCAAGCTGGTGATGGCCCAGTCGGACGCCCGCATGTACGTGGATGACCGCGAAATCTACAGCGCGCGCGACCTGCGCGTCGGCCTGTTCACTGAAACCGGGAGCTTCTGATGCGTCGCGTCGTCATCACCGGCATGGGCATCACGTCCTGCCTCGGCAATGATCTGGATACCGTTTCGGCTGCGCTGCGCGAAGGGCGCTCGGGCATCACCGCCCTGGCCGACCACGCCGAAGCGGGCCTGCGCAGCCAGGTAGGCGGTCGCGTCGACCTCGACCTGGAGGCGCTGATCGACCGCAAGCAGAAGCGCTTCATGAGCGATGCGGCGGCCTTCGCCTACCTGTCCATGCGCGATGCGATCGCCGATGCCGGGCTCAGCCCCGAGCAGGTCAGCAACCTGCGCACCGGCCTGATCGCCGGTTCCGGCGGCGGCTCCAGCGAATGGCAGATCGGCGCAGTCGACCTGCTGCGCGAACGCGGTGTGCGCAAGGTCGGCCCGTACATGGTGCCGCGCACGATGTGCTCGACGGTCTCGGCCTGCCTGGCCACGGCCTACCAGATCAAGGGTGTCAGCTACTCGCTGTCGGCCGCCTGCGCGACCTCGGCGCACTGCATCGGCGCCGCCGCGGACATGATCCGCCATGGCGCGCAGGACATCATGTTCGCCGGTGGCGGTGAAGACCTGCACTGGTCGATGAGCGTGATGTTCGATGCGATGGGTGCGCTGTCGACCAGCTTCAACGAGACCCCGGCCAGCGCCTCGCGTCCATACGACAAGGACCGCGACGGCTTCGTCATCGCCGGTGGCGGCGGCATGCTGGTGCTGGAGGACTACGACCACGCGGTTGCGCGCGGTGCGCACATCCATGCCGAGCTGATCGGCTATGGCGTGACGTCCGATGGCGCCGACATGGTCGCGCCGTCCGGTGAAGGCGCGGTGCGCTGCATGAAGATGGCGCTGCAGGACGTCGATCGTCCGCTGGACTATCTCAACACCCACGGCACTTCCACGCCGCTGGGCGACGTCACCGAGCTCAACGCGATCCGCGAAGTGTTCGGCGATGCGGTGCCACCGCTGTCCTCGACCAAGGCGCTGTCCGGCCATTCGCTGGGTGCGGCCAGCGTGCATGAGGCGATCTACTGCCTGCTGATGATGCGCGATGGCTTCGTTGCCGGTTCGGCCAACATCGGCGAACTGGACCCGAAGGTGGAAAGCTTCCCGATCCTGCGCGAGAGCCGCGAGCAGAAGCTGGATACGGTGATGTCCAACAGCTTTGGCTTCGGTGGCACCAACGCTGCACTGGTGTTCGGGCGGGTGTGATGGGGCAGGTGTGCCGACCAACGGTCGGCACCCGTAGAGTCGAGCTTGCTCGACTGCATTGAAAAGCGTGCCAACCAAGGTTGGCACCTACCGGGGCGTTTGGGCGTGCCAACCAAAGTCGGCACCTACCAGGGCGTTTGGGCGTGCCAACCAAGGTTGGCACCTGCCGGGGCATTGGGTGTGCCGACCCACGGTCGGCGCCCACCGTTACCTCGGCAGCAGCGGCAGCAGCAGCGCGTGCGCGTCCACCAGCGAGCCGACGATGCGGTGACCCAGTGCGCGCAGCTCTTCATCCGGATGCACCAGGTCCGGCACCTGGATCACGGTCATGCCGGCAGCCAGCGCTGCACGCGTGCCGGCCGGTGAGTCTTCCAGCGCCAGGCAGCGCTCGGGCACCTGGCCCAGCCGCTGCGCGGCCAGCAGGTAGATATCCGGCGCCGGCTTCGGCCGCGCCACATCACCACTGGTGATCACGGCATCGAAATACGGCAGCAGGCCGGCAGCGGCCAGCTTGCGGTTGGCCCGCGGCTGCCGCGTGGTGGTTGCCACCGCGCGCGGTACCGCGTGCGCTTTCAGCAGCTCCAGCAGCTCCAGAATGCCCGGACGCAGCGGCAGGCCGGTCTGTGTGCGTGCTTCGTACAGCTCATGGCAGCGTGCGGCCACCGCTTCGATCACGCTGTCCTCGATGCCCTGCGCACGCAGCAGCGCGTGCGTGTCACGGTCACCGAGGCCGACCATGCGCAGGAACACCGCCTCGTCCAGGCCCAGTCCGAACTCGTCGGCGGCCTCGCTCCAGCAGGCCAGCGAGACCCGCTCGCTGTCGATCATCAGGCCGTCCATGTCAAAGATGACGGCGTCGGGCAGGAACGGCAGCGCAGCGATGGTGGTCATGGAGCGAACAGCGTATCCAGATCGGTGGAGGTGAGCTGCCGCCATTGCCCCTCGTCCAGTCCCTGCAGGTCCAGCCCGCCGACGCGGCTGCGGTGCAGGGTCTGCACGTGGTTGCCGGTGGCGGCGAACATGCGGCGTACCTGATGGTAGCGGCCTTCATGCAGTACCAGGCGTGCGCGACGCGCATCCAGCACTTCCAGTTCAGCCGGCAGCAGGGGGGTCTTCTCGGACTCCAGCATCAGCGTACCGCTGGCGAACAACGCCACTTCGTCGCCGCGCAGGTCGTCGCTCAGTTCCACTTCGTAGACCTTGGGCAGCTTCGACTTCGGCGAGATGATCCGGTGCAGCAGGCCACCATCCTCGGTCAGCAGCAGCAGGCCGCTGGTCTCGCGGTCGAGGCGGCCCACGGTGGACAGCACCGGATCGCGGTCACGGAAGCGCGGCGGCAGCAGGTCGTAGATCAAGCGGCCGGTGTCCTTGGTCGAACAGGTGTAGCCGGCCGGCTTGTGCAGCGCGATCGACAGCCCCACCGGCGGGTCCAGCGGCTCGCCGTCGACCCGGATCGCCTCGTGCGGCACCTGGTCGTCGGCATACAGCACCTCGCCGTCGGCGTCGGTGACGCGGCCTTCGCGGAACATCCACTGCACCTGCTTGCGGCTGCCATAGCCCAGGTTGGCGATGAGCTTGACCAGCTTCACTTGCCCTTCCCCTTCACCGCTTCCACCAGCTTGAAGCCATCACGCTCGGCGATCACGCGCACCGCGCCAAAGCTCTCGTTGAGCGTGTACTCGTACGGCAGGTGGCGGTTGGCCACCACGTACAGGCGTCCGCCCGGGCGCAGCGCCTGCGCGGCCACGGCGATGAAGCGCTGGCCGATGTCCGGGCGATCGGCGCGCGACGGCGTGTGGAACGGCGGGTTGCTGATGATGACGTCGTAGCCCGGTTCGATACCCGCGGTGACGTCCTGCCACAGGAAGCGCAGCGGCAGCGCGCGCGGCGGCGGCGCCAGGTTCAGTTCGGCCAGGGCCAACGCACGCTGCTCGGCTTCGTACAGATCCAGCGCGGTGATCTTCGGGCAGCGTTCCAGCAGCTCGCGCGACAGGTAGCCATAGCCCGCGCCGAGGTCGGCGGCACGCCCGGCCAGGTCGGCCGGCAGGTGCTCGGCCAACAGCGCCGACGCCGGGTCGATGCGATCCCAGGCGAACACGCCCGGGCGGCTGAGGAAACGGCCGCCGACGATCGGCCGCACCGCATCCAGTGCCGACCAGCGCTTGGCCAGGTCGGCGTCGTGCTGGCCCTGCATCGGGGCGGTCCAGTACACGCGACAGTGGTTCTTGGTCAGGCTGCCGCCGAGGCCGGTCAGTTGCTTGAGGTCACCCTCGCCCGAACGTGCACCTTCGTTGTTGGACTGGCAGGCGACGATGCGGCCGCCGTCGGCGACCAGCGCCAGCGCGCGCGCGAACAGGGCACGGGCCTCCTCGCGCTGGCGCGGCGGCAGCACCAGCACCAGCGGGTAGCGGCCCTTGCCGGCCACATCATCCAGCTGGCCGCTGACGGTCCAGCCGGCGGCCTGCTGCAGCGGCTGCGCGAACGGGGCAAAGCTCTGCTCGCAATGCACTTCGCGGTTGCCGGCCACTTCGCGCAGCGGCCAGCCGTCGCGGGCACGCAGGAAGGCCACCGGGCCCTCCGGCCAGCGCAGGGCGCCTTGGGAGAACGGCAGGAACAGGGTCTGCAGGGGGGCGTCGTCGCTGGAGGCCATCGGCGCGGGTACTTCAAGCGTGAGGGCCGTCCATTGTACCGGCTTGGCCGGGCCGGCCCCGGCGGCCGCTTTGCGAAACCCGAACGGGGCCTTGATCTGCCAGCAACATTGAAACGTTCAGGGTAGAGGCTCCCCCGGAAACCCAGGAGAACCTGCATGCGAGCCTTGTTCGTCGGTGGCGTGGTCGACAACAGTGAAATGGACCTGGAAGGCAGCCATCCGCCCGTGCATTACCCCGAGGACACCGGCGGTGGCCACTCGCGCTACCGGCTGCACCAGGTCGGCCATGGTGCCGACGGAAGCGTGGCCTATGCGGTGTACGGCGCACCGGACCTGGCCGACGACGAGGTGGCGAGGGTGGCGGAAGAACGCGCCTATGCGCGCCGGTTCGAGGCGACGCCTACGTTGTTCGAGCATTGATCCCAACAGCCACGCATGGCGTGGCTCTACTGCAACCTCTGGAAAATCCACGCTGTGCGTGGACGGCATGAGGCCTGGCCGATGACGAGGTCACGCACATCCATGCGTGGCCCTTTCCAGTAGATCCACGCCATGCGTGGATGGGGTTGGCAGGTTGCCGTCAGACCCTGGGCGGCAACCTGCGGATGCTGGCGATCTCATCCAGCCACACATGGTGCTGCTGCACCGGCGTGTCGTAGTCATCCAGGCGCAGCTGGCCGTTGCTGCCTTCGTCGCCGGCCTCGTTGCGGTATTGCTGCACCGTCGGTTTCACGGCGACGGTGCCGAGCAGTCGGCGACCATCGTGCAGGGTCAGTTCCACCTGCGTTTCGCCTTCCAGCTGCGGCAGCAGGGCTTCCAGGCGCGCGATCTGCGCCGGATCGGTGTGGATGCGGGGAGCTGTACGGGACATCGGCGACCTCCTGCGTGCAGGGTCGCCGATCGGCCGTGAATGCTCAGTGCAGCGCGCTGTCCGCGCGTGGCACCTGCACTTTGCGTACCGCAGCCACCAGCTGTGCCACCGAGTACGGCTTGGCCACGTGTTCCTGGAAGCCCGACGCCAGCGCTCGGCGCCGGTCATCGGCACGTGCCAGCGCGGTCACGGCAACCGCCGGCAGGGTCATCGCATCCACGCCCATGTCCTCGCGCAGCGTGCGCACCAGGCCATAGCCATCCATGCCCGGCATGCCGATGTCGGTCAGCATCACGTGGTACTGCAGGTGCCCGGTATCGGCCAGCAGCGCCAGCGCTTCACCGGCCGAGCTGGCTGCCGACACGCTTGCGCCCTGCTCTTCCAGCATGCGCCGCAGGTACTCCAGCACTTCCGGCTGGTCTTCCACCGCCAGCACGTGCATGCCACGCAGCGGATACGGCTCGACGATCACCGGCTCCAGGATCGGTCCGCTGATCACTTCGCGCAGCGGCCGCCGTTCGGCATCGGGAATGTGCTGCGGCAGGCGCACGGTGAAGGTGGCGCCGTGGCCATGGCCCTCGCTGGCGGCGGCGACGGTACCGCCATGCAGTTCGACCAGCTGCTGCACGATTGCCAGACCCAGGCCGAGGCCGCCATGCCGTCGGGTGGTGGTGCCATCGGCCTGGCGGAAGCGGCTGAACAGATGATTGAGGAATTCGGGCGCGATGCCGTCGCCGGTGTCGCGCACGGTGATCACCCAGTGGTTGCCGTCGGCCTGCAGCTGCAGATCGATGCGGCCTTCGGCCGGGGTGAACTTGATCGCATTCGACAGCAGGTTCCACAACACCTGCTGCAGGCGGGTGGCATCGCCCAGCACCAGGCTGGGCTGCTCCGGCAGCTGCAGGCTCACGTCCAGCGCCTTGCCTTCGGCGACCAGCTCCTGCGCGCCGATGGCTTCGCCCAGCAGGTCGCGCAGATCCAGTATCTCCACCTCCAGCTGCACCTTGCCCAGCAGCATGCTGCTGAGGTCGAGCATGTCCGAGATCAGCCGCTTCTGCGCACCGGCGCTGTTGGCGATCACGTTCAGGCCCTTGTACAGCGGGCTGGTGTTGTCCACGCGCTGCAGCAGCAGTTCGCTCCAACCGAGGATGGTGGTCAGTGGCGTACGCAGTTCATGCGACAGCGTGGCCAGGAACTCGTCCTTCAGCCGCGCCATGTTCTCGGCTGCGCTGCGCGCGGCACGCTCGGACTGCAGCAGCTCCTCGCGGGCCAGTTCGATCTCGCGGCGTTCGGTCACGTCCGGGCTGCTGCCGGCCAGGCCGATGAAGCGGCCCATCCGCGAGAAGCGCGGACGCGCGTTCATCTCCAACCAACGCCAGTCGCCATCGGCGCGTCGGGCCCGCACCAGCGCATGCATCGACCGCTGCGCCTTCAGCGCTTCCTGCAGTTCGTACTCGAACACCGACGCATCGTCCGGGTGCACCAGGCCACGCCAGACATCTTCCGGCACGCGCGTCTCGTCGCCGCCGAAGAACTCACTGAAAGCGCTGTTGACGAAACGGGCATGGCCGCGCTCGTCGAGCACCCACACCGGCATCGGCAGGCCATCGGCCAGCGCACTGAAGCGGGCTTCGCTTTCGCCCAGCTCCACTTCCATCTGCTTGCGCGCGGTGATGTCGAAGAACAGGATGCCGACCTTGTCCTCACCCGGGCGGCCCACGCGCACCGCATCCACCGCGAACGAGCGGCCCAGCGCACGCGCTTCCATCTCGAACTGTGCCGGCCGGCCACTGCGGGCAACTTCGCCGTAGATGCGGAACCAGTCTTCCTCGTGGCCCGGTTCCAGCGCCGTCATGCGCTGGCCACGCGCATCCTTCAGGCCGGTGTGGCGCTCGAATGCGTCGTTGACCTCGATGAAACGATAGTCGACCGCACGATCGCCCTCGAACAGCACCTGGATCACGCAGAAACCGGCGTTGATGCGCTCAAGCACGCCATGATGCAGGTCGGGTTCGGGCGCCGGCACCATCATCGGTGGGCGCTCCACGAGGGGCGGCAGTGTGGACAAGGGCGTCAGTGCAGGCCGGGTTGGAGGCACAGCATCTTCCAAAGGGCGTATTCACAGCGTCAAGCGCCGTCAGTCATGGTTGACGACGATGAATTGGCGGCAACCACTCTTGCGCATGACGCAATCTGCCATTGCGGCGCCCCGGCCGCAGGATCACACTCGATCTGTGATCAACATCGTCCCCATCGCGGGGACGCAGGAGACCGTCATGAAACGCTCACTCGCGATTGCCCTGCTGGCAGGCGCCCTGGTGGCGGGCGGCGCCGCCGCTGCACCGCGCACCGTGACCGATGCGGACGCGCCACGTGCGTTGCAGGCCGATGGCCCGGTCAGCGTGAAATGGGAGGACCCGGCCAAATTCACCGAGATCCGCCAGAGCACCAACCGCTTCGAGGCCGAGCGTGGCGACTGGGTACAGCAGCTGGCACGCTACCTGCAGACCACCGCCGCCAAGCCGCTGCAGCCTGGGCAGACCCTCGATGTGACCCTGGTCGACATCAAGCGCGCCGGTGACTACGAGCCGTGGCATGGCCCGCGTGGCCGCGACATCCGGATCATGCGTGACATCTACCCGCCGCGGATCAGCCTGCAGTACACGTTGAAGGACGCCAGCGGCCGTATCGTCAGCGAGGGCGATGTGCGCCTCAGCGATACCGGCTACCTGCACAACCTGGGGCTGAAGAGCGACAGTGATCCGCTGCGCTACGAGAAGCGCCTGATCGATGACTGGGTGAAGCGGCAGCTGGCCAGCCAGGCCACCGCCGCGCGATGATCCCGGGCGGCGCGACTCACCGGTAGGTGTCGACCTTGGTCGACACGCATTCAAAGCGCCGACCAAGGTCGGCCGCTACCAGTGCCGAGCACGCCGACCAGTCCCTACCGGTAGGTGTCGACCTTGGTCGACACGCATTCAGAGCGCCGACCAAGGTCGGCCGCTACCAGAGCCGTGCGCGCCGACCGGTCCCTACCGGTAGGTGTGGACCTTGGTCGACACGCATTCACAGCGCCGACCAAGGTCGGCCGCTACCAGAGCCGTGCACGGCCAGCGTTCGGTCAGTCCTGATAGACCTTCGCCACGCGCTTGACCGCGCAGGGCAGCTGGTACGCACTCACGCCGCAGCGCGGCGCCAGTTCGGACAGCGTCGGTGCACTGCCCCACAGTTCCACCACACTGCCGATGCCGGCCTGCGCGTGCGCGGTCAGGTCCACGGTCAGCATGTCCATGGACACGCGCCCGATCAGGGCACCGGGCTGACCATCGATCAGCGCCGGGGTGCCATTCGGGGCAAACTGCGGATAACCGTCGGCATAGCCGAGCGCGACCACGCCCACGCGGGTGCGTGCCTTGGCCACGAAGCGCGCGCCATAGCCCACCGGCTCACCGGCCTCGATCCAGCGTTCGGCGATCACCTTCGACTGCATCGTCATCACCGGGCGCAGGCGCTCGGTCAGCGCGGTGTTGTCAGGCAGCGGATTGGCGCCGTACAGCATCAGGCCCGGGCGCACCCAGTCGCTGCGTACATCTGGCCAGCCCAGCAGCGCCGGCGAGTTGCACACGCTGGTCTCGCCATCGAGGCCGTCGATGGCCCGCGCGAACGTCGCCGCCTGCTCGTGGGTGCGTTCGCTGTCCAGTTCGTCGGCACGCGCCAGGTGGGTCATCAGCACGATGCGTTCGACCTGCGGCAGCGCCAACAGGCGTGCATGCGCCGCGCGGAAGCTGTCCACGTCCAGGCCGAGGCGATGCATGCCGCTGTCCAGCTTCAGCCACACCGTCAGCGGGCGCGGGCTGTCGAACGCGACCAGGGCTTCCAGCTGCCACGGCGAGCCCACCGCGAACCAGAAATCGTGTTCGGCCACCAGCGCCATGTCGCTGGGCTCGAAGATGCCTTCCAGCAGCAGGATCGGCGCACGGATGCCGGCCTGGCGCAGTTCCAGCGCCTCTTCGATGGTGGCCACGCCGAAACCATCGGCCTCGCCTTCCAGTGCCTGCGCACAGCGCACTGCGCCGTGGCCATAGGCATCGGCCTTGATGATCGCCAGGGCCTTGCCACCGCCCAGTTCACGGGCGAGCCGGTAGTTGCTGCGCAGGGCGCCCAGATCGATCAGCGCGCGGGCAGGACGCATGTGCGGTTCTCTTGTTGCGGCGCGTGACCGTACTGGCCGTAGCGGAAAATATCCAGGCCTTCGGTGCTGATCTGCGGCTGGCGCGCGCTCATCAGGTCGGCCAGGTAGCGGCCCGAGCCGCACGCCATGGTCCAGCCCAGCGTGCCGTGCCCAGTGTTGAGGTACAGGTTGCGGAACGGCGTGGCGCCGATCACCGGCGTACCGTCCGGCGTGGCCGGGCGCAGGCCGGTCCAGAACTGCGCGCGCGACAGGTCACCGCCCTTCGGGTAGAGATCGCTGACCACCAGCTCCAGGGTCTCGCGACGGCGCTGCGACAGCGACAGGTCGAAGCCGGCCACTTCGGCCATGCCACCGACGCGGATGCGGTCGTCAAAACGGGTCACCGCCACCTTGTAGCTCTCATCGAGGATGGTCGAGGTCGGCGCCATCGCCGGGTCGGTGATCGGCAAGGTCAGCGAGTAACCCTTCAGCGGATACACCGGCAGGCGCATGCCCAACGATGCGACCAGCGCCGGCGAGTAGCTGCCGAGCGCGACCACGAAGCGGTCGGCGGTTTCCAGCTTGCCGTCGATGCGTACGCCGGTGATGCGGTCGCCATCGAATTCCAGGCCGGTGATGTCCTGGTCGAAACGGAACTCGACACCGGCATCCACGCACATCTGCGCCAGGCGGCGGGTGAACAGCTGGCAGTCGCCGGTCTGGTCACGTGGCAGGCGCAGCGCGCCGACCAAGCCATCGACATGGGCCAAGGCCGGTTCGGCCTGGATGATGCCGGCGCGGTCCAGTACCTCGTACGGCACGCCGTACTGGGCCAGGATCTCGATGTCCTGCGCCGAGGCATCCAGCTGCTGCTGGGTGCGGAACAGCTGGGTGGTGCCCAGGTCGCGGCCTTCGAACTCGATGCCGATCTGCGCGCGCAGCTCGTTCAGGCAGTCGCGGCTGTACTCGGACATGCGCACCATGCGCGCCTTGTTGATCGCGTAGCGCTCGTGGGTGCAGTTGCGCAGCATCTGCCACAGCCAGCGGTACTGGGCCAGGTCCATGCCCGGCTTGATCGCCAGCGGCGCATGCTTCTCGAACAGCCAACCGATGGCCTTCTTCGGCACGCCCGGGGCGGCCCACGGCGAGGTGTAGCCGAACGACAGCTGGCCGGCATTGGCAAAGCTGGTTTCCAGCGCCGGGCCGGGTTGGCGGTCGATGACCGTGACTTCAAACCCGGCCTGTCGCAGGTACCAGGCACTGGTGGTGCCGATCACGCCGCTGCCGAGAACTAGGACTCGCATGGGACTTCTCCAACCCGATCATTCCCTGCACTGGAGCGTGCCGGGACCATAATTGGGGAAGTATAGACAGCCATTCCCAGTTGATTTGCCTGATTTGCGATCAACCGGCAGGATGTTCCCCTGCAATTCATTCCCCAAGGTTGACGGCCATGGCCACCCGTACCCGCGAACTGGACAAGATCGATCGCAAGATCCTGCGCATCCTGCAGGCCGAGGGCCGTATCTCCTTCACCGAACTGGGCGAGCGGGTCGGCCTGTCCACCACCCCGTGTACCGAGCGCGTGCGCCGGCTCGAGCGCGAGGGGGTGATCACCGGCTACCACGCCCACTTGGACCCGGCGGCGGTGAAGGCCAGCCTGCTGGTATTCGTGGAGATCAGCCTGGCCTACAAGTCCGGTGACATCTTCGAGGAGTTCCGGCGCGCCGCCCTGAAGCTGCCCAACGTGCTGGAGTGCCATCTGGTCTCGGGCGACTTCGATTACCTGCTGAAGGCGCGGATCAGCGAGATGGCCTCCTACCGCAAGCTGCTCGGCAGCACCCTGCTGACACTGCCGCATGTGCGTGAGTCGAAGAGCTACATCGTGATGGAAGAAGTGAAGGAAACGCTGAGCCTGCCGATTCCGGATTGAGTCCGGAACGGTAGTGGGGCCAGATCCCGTGCAGCGGGCTCTGACCCCCGGGTCCGTCAGCGCTGCTGCGGATGCTTCTGCGAGCGCTGTTCCTGCTGCTTGCCACCCTTGTGCGGCTGCTGCGGCTCCATCTGCTGCTGTTGCTGTTGCTGTTGCTGTTGCTGCTGTTGTTGCTGCGGGTTGCGGCCCTGCGGTTCCTTGCCGGGATGACGGTTCTGCTGGTTTTTCATGATCGCGATCCAGTGGACGAAGGACATGCGGCGGCGCAATGCCGGCGCACGGTCACGTTGGTCCCGGAACGGTTAATCGCAGGCGAAAAAGCAGTGATCTGCAGCGGGTTGTTTTCGTGCGTTCAGGCCGGACAGCGTGCGGTAGCCGCCAACCTCGTTTGGCACCCGAGATCAGCGCTTGATCTGCTGGCCATCGCCGGCCGGCACGCTGTCGTAATAGCGGCCGGTACGCGAATCGAACACGCGGTTCGGACCGGCCGGGCGTACCCCGGGGACGATGCGGCCATTGCGGTCGTACACCTTGTCGGCCGGCTTCGGCGCCGGGGTGGGCGCGATCTGGGCGGGACCGGTGGACCTGATCGGCTGCGCCGGCTGCGGCGACGGCAGGACCTGCGGCTGCGGGCGAGCGGCCTGCGGCGGCGGCATCACCGGCTGCGGTGCCACGGTGGTGGCACTGCGGGTGGCGGTCGGGCTCGACGACGTCGGTACCTGGGCCTGCGCGACCAGGGGCAACAGGGCCATCAACAGCAGGGAAAGGGTCGGTTTCATGTCACGCTCCGGCGTGGATCACATTTACCTTGCGCCTGCACCTGTGTGCCGGCCATGAACGGCCATCACACTTGCAAGCGCGCGCCGGCACCCCCACGTTTTCCGCCATCCCCAGGCCATCAACCCCCACGGAGCGCCGCCATGACTGCCTTCGACCTGACGCCCCCCACCGCCACCCAGACCGAGGCGCTGATCGCCGGCCTCAGCAGTGAAGAGCGCCGCGTGCTGCTGCAGCACGGTACCGAGGCGCCGTTCTGCGGCGTGTTCCTCGACAACAAGCGCGAGGGCGTCTACTGCTGCCGGCTGTGCGCACTGCCGCTGTTCCGCTCCAGCACCAAGTTCGATTCCGGCACCGGTTGGCCGAGCTTCTTCGCCCCGTTCGACCCGGCACACGTGCGCGAAATCCGCGATACCAGCCACGGCATGGTCCGCACCGAGATCACCTGTGCGCGCTGTGGCAGCCATCTGGGCCACGTATTCCCGGACGGCCCGCCGCCCACCTACGAGCGCCACTGCCTGAACTCCGTCTCACTTTTGTTCACCGGCAATGGCGAGCCCTGGCCCGACCCGTTGCAGCGTGGCGGCGCCGAAAGCGGCGTGGCGGGCTGAAACACCCCGCTGACCGATTTCACAGAATTCCCTCTTCAGAAAACCGGGCGACGGGCCGACAAGGAGATATCCCCTCTCCTTGCGTCGCCCCATGCTCATCATCGTTGGATTCCTGGTCGTCATCGTCAGCGTGATCGGGGGCTATCTCGGTGCCCACGGCCGCCTGGGTGCCCTCTGGCAGCCCTACGAGCTGGTCATCATCGGTGGCGCCGCGCTCGGCGCCTTCCTGGTCGGCACCCCGGCCAAGACGGTCAAGCAGACCCTGCAGGCCATGGTCGGCGTGTTCAAGGGCCCGCGCTACAAGCAGCAGGACTACATCGATGTCCTCAGCCTGCTCTATGAACTGCTCAACAAGGCCCGCCGCGAAGGCTTCATGGCGCTGGAAGACCACGTCGAGCGCCCGGCCGAAAGCGCGCTGTTCGGCAACTACCCCAAGGTGCAGGCCGACCACCACCTGATCGACTTCATCACCGACTGCCTGCGCCTGATGATCGGCAGCAACATCGAGCCACACGAGCTGGAGCCGCTGCTGGAACTGGAGCTGGAAAAGCACCACGCCGAGGCCATGGCGCCGTCGCAGGTGCTGACCAAGGTCGCCGACGGACTGCCCGGTTTCGGCATCGTCGCGGCGGTGCTCGGCATCGTCATCACCATGGGTTCGATCGGCGGGGATATCGTCGAGGTCGGCGGCCATGTGGCCGGCGCGCTGGTCGGTACCTTCCTGGGCATCCTGCTGGGCTACGGTTTCGTCGGCCCGATGGCGGCAGCGATGGAAGCGCGCGCCGAGCAGGACAGCCGCATCTACGAATCGGTGAAGACCGCGCTGCTGGCCTGCCTGCGTGGCTACAACCCGAAGATCGCGCTGGAATTCGCCCGCAAGACGCTGCCGTCGAACGTGCGCCCGGCCTTCTCCGATTTCGAGCAGCACCTGAAGACGGTCAAGTAAGCCATGGCCGAGACCAAGCCCACCGTCATCGTCCGTCGGGTCAAGAAGGCCGGCCACGCCGCCCATCATGGCGGTTCGTGGAAGGTGGCGTATGCCGACTTCGTGACCGCGATGATGGCGTTCTTCCTGGTGCTGTGGCTGATGGCCACCACCAACAAGAACGACCGTGCGGCCATTTCCGAGTACTTCCGCAACCCCAGCCCGCTGAGCGGGCAGAACGCCACGCCGGCGCCCGGCATGGCCGGCCCGGGTGGCGCCAGCACCTCGATGATCAAGCTCGGTGGTGCCACCGACATCTCGCGGGGCAGCAGCAACGATCCCTTCCAGAACCAGAAGGAAGCGGTGCCGCAGCCGGTGGACCAGCAGCAGCGCGACAAGCAGCAGCTGGAAGCGCTGATGAAGGAACTGCAGGAGGCGATCAGCAAGAGCCAGGCGCTGGAGCCGTTCAAGGACCAGCTGCTGCTGGATCTGACCCCGGAAGGCCTGCGCATCCAGATCGTGGACAAGCAGAACCGGCCGATGTTCGACCTCGGCAGCGCCACGCTGAAGCCGTACACGCAGCAGATCCTGCACGAGTTGGCCAACTACCTGAACCACGTGCCGAACCGGATCAGCCTGACCGGCCACACCGACATCACCGCCTATTCGGCCGCGCGCGGCTACGGCAACTGGGAACTGAGCGCCGATCGTGCCAACGCCGCACGGCGCGCACTGGTGGACGGCGGCCTGGAGGACAGCAAGATCACCCGCGTGGTCGGCCTGTCTTCGTCGGTGCTGTTCGACAAGGCCGACCCGCAGAATCCGATCAACCGCCGCATCAGCATCGTGGTGATGACCCAGGCCGCCGAAGCAGCCGCCCTGGCCGGTGCCGGCCCGCAGGTGGGGCTGTCGGCCCCCGCCGCCGACCCGGACGTGCAGGCCGCGCAGGGTCCGGCAAAGTAAACGGTAGGTGCGGACCTTGGTCCGCACATCCGGGAAAAGCGTGCGGACCAAGGTCCGCACCCACCAGGGGCATGACCCGGCGCACCCGCTACAATGGTGGTCTTTCCGTTTCCAGGTGACCCCACCCCATGTCCCAGAACTCCAAGGCCAAGCGCGACAAGCGCAAGAAGCAGCAGGCCAAGCGCCCGTTCCTGCGCCTGAACGCGCAGCAGCAGGTGCAGAACCATGCCGTGCTGACCAACGAAGACGGCCAGGTGGTCGCGGCCATCGGCCTGCAGGGCCGTGAGTGGCTGCTGGCCATCGGCGGCCAGACCATGGGCAACGCCGAGAACCCGGTGCCGATGCTGGCCATGCTCAAGCACCTGGCCAACGTGCAGGAGAAGGAAGGCCGCAAGGTCAACCTGGAGTACTCCGAACTGCTGCAGAAGCTGCTGGACACCCTGGCGGCCGAATCCGAGCAGACCGCCGACGAGTACCTGGACAAGCTGGTTGCCGAGTTCGAAGGCGTCGACGCTGCTGAAGGCGAGGAAGGCGAAGCCGCCGAGGGCGACGTGGCCGAAGAAGCCGCTGCCGAGGCCACTCCGGCCGCTGACAGCGACAGCAAGCCGCAGGCCTGAACCGGCCGCGGCGGTGACAGTCTACGTCGATGACGCGGTGCATCCCTGGCGCGGACAGCGCTGGGCGCACCTGATGGCCGACACCCTGGCCGAGCTGCACGCGATGGCGGCGCAGCTCGGCATTCCCCCGCGGGCCTTCCAGAACAAGGCCAGCGGTGCCCACTACGATGTCACTTCCGAGCTGCGCGCACAGGCGATCGCGCTCGGTGCGCGGGCGATCTCAAGGCACACCGACCGCGCGCTGGTCAAAGCGGTGATCGCCAACGCCAGGGCGCAGTACCGGCCGTAGATGGGAGCGCCGGGCATGGCCCGGCGCTACCGATCAATCTCAGAACGGGTCGCTGCCCAGCCGGATTTCCACGTTCAGCAGCGAGCACAGCGCCAGCATCGCGTCGTCGTCGCGGGTCAGCGCCATCACGCCGGTGAAGCCGTCGCTGCCGGCATCCACGCTCCACAGCGTGTAATTGTGCTCGCGCAGGCGGTCGAATGCGGTGGACATCAGCTGCACGCCGTCCAGGTCTTCGGCGAAGTCCTCGTCGTCCAGGTCGCCGCCCCAGTCCAGCTGCAGGTTGAAGCGCGCCGACAGCTCGTTCACCGCCGACTGCAGCGATTCCAGGTCATCTCGTTCCACCTCGAAACCGGACTGCCAGGCAATGGCCGTGAACAGCGCTGGCAGCCAGTCGCTGTCCGCTTCCAGCGGCTGCCCGTCCTCGGCCAGGTGCTCGCGCCAGCGGTTGAACTGCTGCAGGGCCAGCTCTTCGTCGCCCGGGTTGATCAGTACCAGCAGGTTCCAGACCCGCGCCTCGAAGCCGTCTTCGTCGAAGTCGTGGATGTCTTCCTCGAAGTCGAAATAGTCGCTGTTGTCGGGCATGGCGGAACTTCCTCTGGGGCAGGCCGGCATTCTACGGTTTATCCTGTGCCGCTGAAGCCGGCCTTGGTGGCCGTCACTGTGAATGAAGCGATGAGCGATACCCCTCCCGACCACCTGGCGATCAACCCGGCCAGCCCCTTCCATGATGCGCAGGCGCTGGAGCGCGGCGTTGGCGTGCGTTTCAACGACGTCGAGCGCGACAACGTCGAGGAATACTCGGTCAGCGAAGGCTGGATCCGCGTGCAGGCCGGCAAGGCCCGCGACCGCCGCGGCAACCCGATGACCATCAAGGTCAAGGGCAAGGTCGAGGCGTATTTCCTGGACCAGAAGCCGGAATAACCCGCGCCGTGGGATCGGTAGAGTCGAGCTTGCTCGACTGCTTTGCGAAAGAGCAGTCGAGCAAGCTCGACTCTACGCTTCGGGGCAGGGTCACTCGCGCTTGCGCGATTCCAGCAGGTCCAGGTTGCGGATCAGGCGCCGCGAGATCTCATCGGAGATCACCCCGCGCCGGGTCAGCCGGAACAGCTCCTCGCGCTCGGCATTGAGGCCGGCACTGCGCAGCTGGCGGTAGCCCAGTTCCATGCGCCGCACCTTCTCCGGGTCCACGTCGGGCCCGTCGCTGTCCTTCTCCAGGTGGCGCTGGTACAGCAGGCTGACCCGCGAGGCGGCGTCGTTGTACAGCTGCACGTTCTCGGTGTTCTGGTTCATCACCATCTGCTGGCGCATGCGCTCGACCCCGGCCAGCGCCGCCTTCGACGACAGCCGGCGCGCCAGATCCTCTTCCTTGCGCTCACCCGAATCGGACGGCAGCTGCAGGCCTTTCAACAGCCGCGGCAGCGCGATGCTGGCGCCCAGCAGCGAGAACAGGATCACCGACGCGGCCAGGAAGATCACCAGGTCACGCGCCGGGAACGCACTGCCGTCGGGCAGGAACAGCGGCAGGGTCAACACGCCGGCCAGGGTGATCGCACCGCGCACGCCGGCCACCGAGGTCGCCACCACGATGCGCCAGTTCGGCGCCTCGCCCCGCTCCAGGCCGCGACGACGCGCGCGCAGCAGGTTCCAGCGCAGCGACAGCCACACCCACAGCAGGCGCAGCACGACCAGTGCCAGATTGATCACCACCACATACACCAGCAGCCACCACGCACTCTGGTGGCCGGTCTCGTTCATGGTGGTGGTGGCGCGTTCGACGATGCCCGGCAGCTGCTCGCCCAGCAGCACGAACATGATGCCGTTGAAGCTGAACTGCAGCATGTTCCAGACCCCGGCACGCTGCACGCGCATGCTGCCGGAGACACGGCCGGTCAGCTCGACATAGCTCATCGCGATACCGGCAGCGACCGCGGCGAGGATGCCCGAGGCATGGATCTCTTCGGCCAGCAGGTAGGCCGCGAACGGAATCAGCAGGTTGACCAGCATCGCCGCGCCAGGCTCTTCGCCGAAGCGGCGCCACAGCCAGCGCTGGAAGGTGGACACACCCAGCGTCACTGCCACTCCCACAGCAAGGCCGGCCACCGCCACCCACACGAAGGTCAGCGAGGCGGTGGCCAGCGAGAAGGTGCCGGTCATCACTGCCGCCACCGCGAAGCGGAAGCAGACCAGGCCCGAGGCATCGTTCAGCAGCGACTCGCCCTCAAGGATGTGCATCAGGCGCTTGGGAATCGGCGCCTTGGAAGCGATGGCCCCGACCGCCACCGGGTCGGTCGGCGACACGATGGCCGCCAGCGCGAAGCACACCGCCAGCGGCATCACTGGAATCAGCCAGTGGATGAGGAAGCCGGCGCCGATGACGGTGAACACCACCAGGCCGAACGCCAGCTCGAGGATCGCGCCCTTGTCGCGGAACAGGCCCTGTTTGGGAATGCGCCAGCCATCCAGGAACAGCAGCGGCGGCAGGAACAGCAGGAAGAACACCTCCGGCTCCAGCGCGTGGCCGCGGTTGAACACGCCGGCGATGACCGCACCCAGGCCGATCTGCACCAGCGGCAGCGGCAACGAGAACGGCAGGACACGAACCAGGTAGCCGCTGGCGACAACGGCCACCAGCATCGCCAGGACGACTTCAATGGTATGCATGCTTCTTCCAGGAAGCGGCGCGCGGGGAGGCTCGCAAGCCAGCGCCGGAAACCCGGAAAAAACTACCACATGCGGCCATGACCGCGACGGCCGGGGCCGCCGCGCGTCAGCCCCGGCTCATGCCCCGTCGAAGCGGTACAGATCCATGGCGAGGAAGCCGGCATCGATACCGGCGTCGATGCGGCGTGCACCGAAGCCGCCCTCGCCGGCCGCGCCCATCGCGAAGAACAGCGGCAGCAGGTGCTCGTCGGTCGGGTGCGCACGTTCGGCGAACGGCGCCTGCCGACGGTAATCGAGCAGGGCCTGGCGGTCGTCGGCGGCCAGGCGCTGCTCCACCCACTCGATGAAGGGCCGCACGTACGGCGCTTCCTTGCCGTCCTGGTAGTCGCCCCAGTCGTGCAGGTTGTGGGTGATGCTGCCCGAGCCGACCAGCAGCACGCCCTGCTCGCGCAGCGGCGCCAGCGCGCGGCCGAGCGCGAACTGGTGCTCGGGGCCGAGCATCGGCTGGATCGACAGCGGCACCACCGGGATGTCGGCCTGCGGGCGCAGCAGCCGCAGCGGCACCCAGGCACCGTGGTCGAGGCCACGCTGCGGGTCGAGTGCCACCGGCAGGCCAGCGGCGGCGATGCGGCCGGCCACCTCTTCGGCCAGCGCCGGATCGCCCGGCGCCGGGTACTGCAGTTCAAACAGCGCGCGCGGGAAGCCGCCGAAGTCATGGATGGTCGGTGGCTGCGGATGCGCGCCGACCAGCGGCTGCCGGCCCAGCCAGTGCGCCGAGGCCATCACGATGGCGCGCGGCGTCGGCAGGTCGCGCGCCAGCTCGGCCAGGCGCACGCCAACCTGGCCCGGATGCAGGGCGGTCATCGGCGAACCATGCGAGATGTACAGCGAAGGCAGGCGGGACATGGAATTCTCCAGTTGCAGGGTCAGGCGGCGATCAGCGCGAACGCAGGGTCCACTTGCCATCGCCGACCAGGAACAGCACTACCAGCGCCAGTGCCCAGAACGCCGGGTATTCCCAGCCGCCGCCGGCATTGGCGAAACCGAAGCCGTTGGCGCCGTGCACGGTGACGATGGTGCCCAGCAGCAGCGGCACACCGACAAGGCCCACCCAGCGTGCGTAGATGCCCAGCAGGAGCGCGACGGTGATCACCAGCTCGACGCCGATGGTGAGGTAGCCGAGCACGCCGGGCAGGCCCAGCGACTCGAAGAACGCCGCCGTGCCGGCCGGGGTGAATACCAGCAGCTTGATCAGCGCATGGACCAGGAACAGCACGCCCAGGGCCAGGCGCAGCAGGGTGGCGCCGTACGGGGCCAGCGGCGAAACAGGAGCGGTCGTGGTGTGCATGGGGAAACACCTTGAAGGGAGTAGGCACAGGTTATTGCGCCTTCGTGGACCAATAAATACGATGGATTGACCGTATTTATTTCAAAAGGCGCAACAATGGACACCCTCGAGGCGATGCGCGTGTTCGTGGCGGTGGTCGAGCGCAACGGCTTCAGTGCCGCCGCCCAGGCCCTGGATATGTCCACTGCCGGCGTCACCCGCCAGGTCGCCGCGCTGGAAAAGCGCCTGTCCACCCGCCTGCTCCACCGCACCACGCGCCGGGTCAGCCCGACCAGTGCCGGTGCCGCCTACTACGCCCAGTGCGTGCGCCTGCTGGCCGAGTTCGACGCGCTGGAGGCCAGCATCGGCGCGCAGGCGCTGGAGCCCTCCGGCACGCTGCGCATCAACGCACCGGTCAGTTGGGGCATCGCCCGCCTCGGCCCGCTGCTGGCCAGCTACCGCGAACGCTTCCCGCAGGTGGAACTGGACCTGGCCCTGTCCGACCGGCTGGTGGACATGGTCGAGGAAGGCTACGACGTCGCCATCCGCATCACCCGCGAGCCGGGGCCGACGTTGATCGCGCGACGTCTGGGCGAATCGCGGGTGAGCCTGTGCGCCGCGCCGGCCTACCTGGCCGCACGCGGTACGCCACAGACGCCGCAGGAGCTGCAGGCCCACGCCTGCCTGAGCTACAGCTACTGGGCCGCTGGCGACCATTGGCCGCTACAGGGACCGGGCGGCGAAGTGAAGGTGGCGGTAAGCAGCCTGCTGCACGCCAACAACGGCGACGTGCTGCGCGAAGCGGCGATCGCCGGTATGGGCGTGATCCTGCAGCCCGATTTCCTGCTGGAAGACGCGCTGGCCGATGGCCGCCTGGTGCGCATCCTGCCCGAATGGGAGGCCTCGCCGATCGGCATCTTCGCGGTCTATACCAGCCGCAGCCATCTGGCACCGAAGGTGCGCAGTTTCATCGACCATCTGGTGGAGGCCGGGGTGTAGCCGAATCTGGCGCTTGCCGGTAGTGCCGGCCGCTGGCCGGCAATCAGACACATCCCGGTCCTGGGCGAATGCCGGCCAGCGGCCGGCACTACCACTTAGGCGGCAACCTCATCCAGCGCCTCGATGATCCGTTCCAGCGGCGCCGGCCGCCCGAGCAGGTAACCCTGCACCTGGTCGCAGCCGTGCGCAGCCAGCCAGTCCAGCTGCCCCGGCGTTTCCACGCCCTCGGCGATGATGGTCAGGCCCATGCTGTGGCCCAGCGACAGCAGCGCGCGGCAGATCGAGGCATTGCGCGGATTGGTTTCCACGTCGGCGACGAAGCTGCGGTCGATCTTCAGGATGTCCAATGGCAGGTGCTGCAGGTAGGACATGCTGGAATAGCCGGTACCGAAATCATCCAGCGACACGCTGATGCCCTGCTCGTGCAGGCGTTGCATGGTCTGCATCGCCTGCGCCGGCTTGCGCATCAGGCTGCTCTCGGTCAGCTCCACGTGCAGCGCGCCGCGGGCCAGGCCGAACTCCTGCTGCGCGCGGGTGAACTCGGCCACCAGATCGCTGTTGAAGAACTGCACCGCCGATACATTGACCGCGATCGGCAGCTCGCCCCAACCGGCCTCGACCAGCCGGCGCTGCGCCTTCGCCGCCGCACGGATCACCCAGCGCCCCAGTGCCAGGATCAGCCCGGTGTCCTCACACAGCTGGATGAACTCGTTGGGCGGGATGAAGCTGCCATCGGCCTGCGGCCAGCGCAGCAGAGCCTCCAGCGCGGCCGGGCTGCCATCGCTGGCGTGCCGGATCGGCTGGAAATACAGCTGGAACTCGTTGTCGATGGCGGCGTGGATGCGTCCGGCCAGGCGCAGGCGGTCGGCCAACCGCGTGGTCACCGCCGCGTCGAACCAGACCACCACGTTGCCTTCGGCGCGCGCGGCATGCGCGGCCTGTGCGGCCATGCCGATCACCTGCTCGGCGCTGTGGCCGTCGCCGGCAATGTGCACGGCCACGCCGATGCGCGGCTCGAACTGGTGCAGCGAATCCTTGCCGCGCATCGGCGCCGACACGATCTGCAGCAGGTCGTCCAGCACGCGCTGGGTATCGTGCTCGGCACCGATGGCGAACACGAAGTCCTCCGCCGGCTGGAATGCCAGCGTGCCGCAGCGCGCGCCCAGGCCACCGAGCCGGGTCGCCATCGACTGCAGCACCGCATCGCCGATCTCGCGGCCCAGCGTGTCGGCCACCAGCTGCAGTCCTCGCAACTGCACGAAGGCGATGGTGTAGCCCTCCTGCTGTTCGTCCAGCTGTTCGGTCAACGCACGCACGTTGAGCAGGCCGGTGGCCGGGTTGTGCCGCGCCTGGTAGGCCAGGTCGCGCTCGTAAGCCAGCCGCTCGCTCACATCCTCGGCCAGCACCAGGCAGGCGGGCTGGCCATCGAAATCGAGCTTGGACAGGTGTGCGCGCACTTCGAACACACTGCCGTCCTTGCGCCGGTGCAGGCGCACGGTGGCATCCTGCAGCTCGCCGACACGGGCCTTGGCGATCGCACCCTTCACCTCGTCCCAGCCTTCGCGCGGGCGGATGTCGAGGATGCTCATCGCCAGGAATTCCTCGCGGCTGTAGCCATACTGGCGCACGGCGGCATCGTTGACCTCGATGAAGCGCAGCGTATCCGGATCGAACACCCAGAACGGCGCTGGATTGCGGTCGAACAACAGGCGGAAGCGGCGTTCCACTTCGCTCATCTGCTCGCGGGCCTGGTAGCGTTCGCTCAGGTCGGTCAGGGCACCGATCATGCGGCGCTCGCTGTCGGCCACCTCCACCCGCTGCCCGCGTGCGCCCACCCAGCGCACTGCGCCTCCGGGCAGCACCAGGCGGAACACCTGGTCGAGCACCGCGCCACCGGCGAAGGCCTGGTCGAAGGCCTGCTGCAGGCGCGCTGCATCATCACGATGCACGCGCGCGAAGAAATCGGCCACCGGCAGCGCATCGGTCTGCACGCCGAAGATCTCACGCGCCAGCGGTGACCAGCGCAACAGTGCGGCATCCTCGTCCACGTACCAGGTGCAGACGCGCCCAACCTGGTGGGCCAGGCGCAGTTCGGCATGCCCGGTCTTCAGTTCCTCCGCCATCGACTGCTGGCGGCGGGTGCTGCGGCGCACCGCGTACAGCAGGACCAGCAGCACCCCGACGTAGGCCAGCACGATTGCTACTGACGCCTGCAGGTAGGGCCACCATGGCGCCAGCACGTCCTCATCGGCCAACCCGACCTGCACCGCCAGCGGGCTGCGCTCCAGCGTGCTGATGGTGATGATGCGCTGCACACCATCGACCGCGCCCGGCAGGCTGCCCAGCTCGACCACGGCCTGCTTGCCGAGCAGGTCGCGATGCGCGAGATCGTAGCGTCGGCCGACCGTGCCGTGCGGGTCCGGTACGCGGGCCAGCATGTAGCCTTCCGCATCGCTGATCGACACCAGCCCGTTCGGGCCAACATCGAGGCCGCCGATGATGCGCTGCAGTTCGCCGCAGCGCAGCCGCGCCAGCAACCAGCGGTCACCGGCCATCGGCAGCGCCAGCGGCACCACCCAGCCACCGTCGCTGGCGCGCAGCGGCGGGCCGATGTACAGCGAACTGCCCAGGCCGCGGCGCTGCGGATCGGTCCACAGCGGCAGGTTCAGGTCACCTTTGCCGGCCGTCAGGGCGCGGCCATAGCTGTCCAGCACCACGATGCTGTGCAGCTCGGCATGCCGGCGCAGCACGCCGCCGATGGAGGCATCAAGCAGCGCCGGCGCCTGCGCGGGCACGCTGCGGAACACTTCAACGGCATCGGCGGCGATGCCGGACATCGCCCGCTCCAGGTTGCGCAGCTCCAGCGCCAGCAGGCGCTCGCTGCCCACCGCCAGTGCACGGCTCTGGCGCTGTGCGGCCTCCAGCCGGCGGTGATGGTCGTTGGCCAGCATGGTGGTCAACCCGGCCACCAGCAGAATGCCCAGCAACACCCCGCCCCAGGTAATGGCGCGCAGCGGCCGGGCCAACGCCCGTTTCAGCGCGGGCATCGGTTGGTCTTCCTTGTGCAGTCGGCTGGCTTCATGCGCGAACGAATCCTCCACATCCCCGACCTCAACGGCCGGCGGACGCCATTCTTGACGCCTGACCCGCCCCCGCATGGCCACCTCCCCGTGTCCGCGCAGGGCTCCTGAGGCCAGCATGCACCACACCGGTGACGGCGTGAAGATCGCTTCCGCGCGTTCAGCCAGATCCCGCACAGGGCGGGCGGCACTACGGGAGGGCCAGCCGGGGCGGAGCGGATTAGACTTGGGGTTTTCCGCTGCAAGAGAAGTCCATGTCCAAGCTGCGCCGTCCCACCCTGGCACTGGCCATCGTTGCCAGCCTGTCCCTGGCCGCCTGCGACCGCCCGGCCGATCCGGCTGCCGGCACCGCCGCGCCTGCCGATGCCGCACCTGCGGCCGCCAAGCCGATGCTGGGCAGCTTCGGCTTCGATGCCAGCGGCATGGACCGCAGCATCAACGCCGGCGATGATTTCTTCGGCTTCGCCAACGGCACCTGGGTGAAGAACACCGAGATCCCGGCCGACCGCTCGCGCTTCGGCAGCTTCAACGTCATCGCCGAGAAAACCCTGGCCGACACCCGCGCCATTCTCGAAGGCGCCGCCGGCAACACCCAGGCCAGCGGTGACGACAAGCTGATCGGCGACTACTACGCCGCCTACATGGACGAAGCCGGCATCGAGCAGCACGGCATCGCGCCGGTGCAGCCGCAGCTGAAGGCCATCGATGCGATCGCCGACAAGGCCGGGCTGGCCCGTGCCCTGGGCGGCGACGTGCGTGCCGACGTCGACCTGCTCAATGCGACCAACTTCTACACCGACCGCCTGTTCGGCCTGTGGGTGTCGGTGGACCTGCTGCAGCCGGACCGCAACGCGCCCTACCTGGTGCAGGGCGGCCTGGGCATGCCCGACCGTGACTTCTACCTGGGCGGCGGCCGCATGGCCGAGCTGCGCAAGCAGTACCAGGCCTACATCGCACAGATGCTGCAGCTGGCCGGTGTCGCCGATCCGGCGGGCAAGGCGCAGCGCATCCTCGCGCTGGAGACGAAGATCGCGCAGGCGCACGCCACCCAGGAAGAAACCAATGATGTGACCAAGGGCGCCAATCCCTGGACCCAGGCCGACTTCAATGCCAAGGCGCCGGGCATGGACTGGAACGCCTTCCTCGACGCGGCCGCGCTGGGCAAGCAGCAGGACTTCATCGTCTGGCAGCCCAAGGCCGTGGCCGGCCTGTCCAAGCTGGTCGCCACCGAGCCGCTGGATGTCTGGAAGGATTACCTGGCCTTCCACGCGCTGGACCGCGCCGCTGCCTACCTGCCGAAGAAATTCGCTGATGCCCGCTTCGCCTTCCACGGCACCACGCTGAGCGGCACGCCGCAGCAGAGCGACCGCTGGAAGCGTGCAGTGGACGACGCCAACCATGCCATCGGCGAAGCGATCGGCAAGCGTTACGTCGAGAAGCACTTCGACGCCAAGACCAAGGAACGCGCGGACGAGATGGCGAAGAACATCATCGCCGCCTTCGCCAAGCGCATCGACGCGCTCGCGTGGATGTCGCCGCAGACCAAGGCCAGCGCCAAGGCCAAGGTGGCCGGCCTGACCGTGGGCATGGGCTACCCCGAAAAGTGGCGTGATTACACCGGCCTGGAGATCCGCCGTGATGACGCGCTGGGCAATGCGCAGCGCGCCGAACTGTTCGAGTACCAGCGCAACATCGCCAAGCTGGGCAAGGCGGTCGACCACAGCGAGTGGGCGATGCTGCCGCAGACCATCAACGCGATGAACGTGCCGCTGGAGAACCGCCTGGTGTTCCCGGCCGCGATCCTGCAGCCGCCGTTCTTCGACGGTGCTGCCGACGACGCGGTGAACTACGGCGCCATCGGCGCAGTGATCGGCCACGAGATCAGCCACGGCTTCGACAACGCCGGTGCGCTGTTCGACGAGACCGGCAAGCTGCACAACTGGTGGACCGCTGAAGACCTGAAGCAGTTCAACGCCGCTGGTGATGCGCTGGCCGCACAGTTCAGCAGCTACGAGCCGTTCCCGGGCGTGCATGTGAACGGCAAGCTGACCCTGGGCGAGAACATCGCCGACGTGGCTGGCCTGGGTACCGCCTACGATGCCTACCAGCTGTCGCTGCAGGGCAAGCCGGGGCAGACCCTGGAAGGCTTCACCCCCGACCAGCGCTTCTTCCTCGGCTTCGCCCAGGCGTGGCGCAGCAAGAGCCGCGAGCAGGCGCTGCGCAACTCGCTGCTGACCGATGTGCATGCACCGGGCCAGTTCCGCGCACTCACCGTGCGCAACATCGACGCCTGGTACCCGGCGTTCGAAGTGAAGGAAGGCCAGAAGCTGTACCTGGCCCCGGACAAGCGGGTCAAGGTGTGGTGATGTAACCGGAACGGGCGCCGAAAGGCGCCTGTTTCATTTCCCGGTAGCTGCCAACCCTGGTTGGCAAATGCCCCGCTCTGGTGGGTGCCAACCCTGGTCGGCACATGCCCCGCTCTGGTAGCTGCCAACCTTGGTTGGCAAATGCCCCGCTCTGGTGGGTGCCAACCTTGGTCGGCAAATGCCCCGCTCTGGTAGCTGCCAACCTTGGTTGGCAAATGCCCCGCTCTGGTGGGTGCCAACCTTGGTTGGCACGGAGCAGGAATCCACGCATGGCGTGGATCTACCTGCGGGTGGTGGCAACCATCAGCAGAGCGCTCGCAGCCAACACCGCAGCAGCCCAAAGCGTGGCGTACGGCCCGACACCATCCAGCAGCCGTCCCCCGCCCCACGCGCCAAGTGCGATACCGATGTTGAACACGCCTACATACAGGGCGGTGGCGATCTCCACGGCCTGCGGCACCGCTTTCATCATCCAGCTCATCAGGCCCACCGATACGCCGCCATAGGCCAGGCCCCATAGCAGCAGCACCGCAATGCCACCGCTCGGCGTGCCCCCCACCCACAGCAACAGCAGCGGCGTCAGCAGCAGGCCCGATGCGATCGCCAGCAACGTACCGCGCGGATGGCGTGCTGCCAGCGGCCCGGCGATGAAGTTGCCGGCGATGCCGGCCAGGCCGTAGGCAAACAGCAGTGCACCGATCCACGACGCCTCCACGCCCGAGACGGACGTCAGCAGCGGCCGCACGTAGGTGAAGGCGATGAAGTGCCCGGACACCAGCAGCACGGTCAGCCACAGCCCACGCCGCAGGTCGCGCTGGCCAAGCTGCTGTACGAACTGCCGCGGCTGCGCCGATGTACTTACAGGTAACGCGGGAACCACCCGCAGATGCAGCAGCATCACCGCCGCACTGAACAACGCCATCGCCGCAAAGGCGCTGCGCCAACCCAATGCATCCCCGATCAGCGCGCCCAACGGAACGCCCAGCACCGACGCTGCGGCCACGCCGCCGAAGATGATCGAGGTAGCCAGGCCGATGCGGTCAGCCGGCACCAGACGCGCAGCCAGACCGCCGGCGATGGCCCAGATGCCGCCCATGCAGAACCCCACCAGCACCCGTGCGGCCAACAGCCAGCCGATGCCCGGTGCCAGCGCCGACGCGAGGTTGGCGACCAGCAGGAGCGCAAGCAGCGCGCACAGGATGCGACGGCGATCGATGCCACCGGCTGCGATCACCACCAGCGGTGCGAACACTGCCGCCAGCAGGGCCGGCAGCGAGATCATGAGGCCGGCTGTGCCGGTGGACGCGCCGAGATCTTCGGCGATCGGGGTCA
Organism: Stenotrophomonas sp. FR024; assembly: GCF_047500745.2. NCBI lineage: Bacteria > Pseudomonadati > Pseudomonadota > Gammaproteobacteria > Lysobacterales > Lysobacteraceae > Stenotrophomonas > Stenotrophomonas sp. FR024. Next base: position 35,528 of record NZ_JAXAXM020000009.1, on the reverse strand, counting down.
GCAGGCCGACCGGCAACATTTCGGTGGTGACCACCGAGAACGTGGCGAGGCCGACGGCGGAAACCGCCCACCACGGATGACGAGGCACAGGCGCGGCGTGCGCAGGCGATGAAGCGCTCACGGGACGATTCCTTCAGGGGATGTGGTCGAGGCAGACGGGCGCAGTGCACGGTGCGCGAGCACGGCGAACAGCAGCACGCCACCGCCTGCCACCAGCGCAACAGCAAAACCGCTGCGCACGCCCCCCGCATCGACACCCTGCCCGGACAGTGCCGCGCCCAGCGCCACGCCGATGTTCAATCCGGCCAGCAACCAGGTCATGCCTTCGGTCAGGCGCGATTCGGGCACGTACTGTTCGACCAGCGACATCGCCACGATCATCGTCGGCGCGAAGAACACCCCGGCCAGCAGCACGGCAACGGCCAGGGCAGGCAGGCTGCCGACCCACAGCAGCGGTAGCGTGGCCAATGCAGTGGCCGCTGCTGCGGTCAGCAACAGGCGCGGCAACGGGATCTGCAGCTTCAGTGCACCAAACAGCAGGCCCGCCGCGCAGCTGCCCAGCGCATAGGCCGACAGCACCCAACTGGCAGCCAGTGGCTGCCCGCGCTGTTCGGCGAAGGCCACGCTGGTGATGTCGACGGTACCGACAATCACACCCATCGCCAGCATCAGCAACGCCAGCAGGCGGATCTCCGCTTGCCGCAGCAGCGAGCGCGAGGGTGTTGCGCCTTCGCAGCGCTGCAGCGGTGGTTCGGTACCACGCTGCAGGAACAGTGCGGTCACTCCGATCACCAGCAGAAGGGCTGCAGCCAGCACGCCGGCCTGTGGCCATACCGCTACCGACAATCCGACTGACAACGGTGGCCCGGCGATGAAGGTGACCTCGTCGAACACCGTCTCCAGCGAGTAGGCGGTCTGCAGTTGCGGGCGCCCGCGATGGATCGCGGTCCAGCGCGCGCGCACCATCGCCGACACACTGGGCATGCAACCGGCCAGCATCGCCGCAATGAACAGCGTCCAGTCCGGCGCGGCCAGCAGCGTGCACGCAAGCAGCAACAGCAACCCGGCCGCACTGGCCGCGGTGGCCCACGGCAGCACCCTGCCCTGCCCGCGCCGGTCGACCCAGCGCGATACCTGCGGCGACAGCAACGCGTAGGTCAGCACGAAGGTGGCCGACACCGCACCGGCCAGTGCATAGCTGCCGCGCAGCTGGGACAGCAGGGTGATGATGCCGATACCGGTCATCGGTAGAGGAAGGCGTGCCAGCAGCCCGGCCAGGGCGAGGCCGGCGGTGCCGGGGGCCGCGAACAGGTCGCGATAGGGGGTGGCCATCAGGTTCTCCAGGGCAGCGACTTGCCTGGCGCACTGGGCGCCACGACAATACATACAGAGTGTATGAATAAGAGGCTACATTCATACGCACCGTATGTAAATAATCATGCACTGTGTATGTAAGGAGCTCCGGATGGTTCGTCGCACCCGCGCCGAGATGGAAGAAACCCGCGCCACCCTGCTGGCCACCGCCCGCCGGGTGTTCAGCGCGCATGGCTATGCCGCCACCTCGATGGACGACCTGACCGCCCAGGCCGGGCTGACCCGCGGCGCGCTGTACCACCACTTCGGCGACAAGAGGGGTCTGCTGGCGGCTGTCGTCGCCCAGCTCGATGCCGAGACCGACCTGCGTCTGCAGGCGATCAGCGATGGCGCGGATGATGCCTGGGACGGCTTCGTGCAGCGTTGCCGCGCCTATCTGGAGATGGCACTGGAGCCGGAGATCCAGCGCATTGTGCTGCGCGATGCGCGCGCGGTACTGGGTGGTGCCTCACCGGAATCGCAGCGCCACTGCGTGCACTCGATGCAGCACCTGATCGAACATCTGGTGGCGCAGGGCGTGGTGGCGCCGGTGGACGCGCAGGCGCTGGCGTCGCTGATCTACGGCAGCCTGGCCGAGGCCGCGTTCTGGATCGCCGAGGGCGAGGATGGCGACGCGCGCCTGCGGCAGGCGACGGCGGCGCTGGAGATGCTGTTGCGTGGGTTGAAGTCGGCCGGGTGAAGCCCATCCGCGCATGGCGTGGATCTACTGCGGAATCCGCTCTGGTAGAGGCCAACCTTGGTTGGCGCTTCTTCGGCACCGCGCGAAATGCGTGCCGACCAAGGTCGGCAGCTACCAGAACCAAGGTGTCAGTAGATCCAGCTACTGCGGAATCCGCTCTGGTAGAGGCCAACCTTGGTTGGCGCTTCTGCGGCACCGCGCGAAACGCGTGCCAACCAAGGTTGGCACCTACCTGGGAACGGTGGGCCACCCGCGCAACACCGCCACCGGCACGCCCATGCGCGTGCAGGCGCGGCTGGCCAGGCCATCGGGTAGCGCGCGGCGGAACAGCGGCGCCATGCCCTGCATCAGCTTCGCCGACGCGGCCGCCTGCGCCCGTTGGCGGCCATTGCGCTCGAGCATGCCTTCGGCCCAGTCCGGCAGCAGCGCGGCACCGGCCCCCAGAAACACTTCGCGCGACAGACCCGGCACCGGTACCGGCAGGCGCACGCCGGACAACACCTCCAGCACTTCGCGCGAGCGTTCGTCGACGCGCAGTTCCGGCTGCCGCGCGCAGAAGTACGCGGCCACTTCGGCTTCACTGCGTGGCACATCCACCGCACCCAGTGCCTCGGCCACGCAGCGGTACTCGTCGTAGTAGCGATCGGCGATGTGCGCCGGCACCTCGCGCCCGTAGCGGCGGAAGCCTTGCAGGAAGCCAAACGCCTCGGTCACGTGCACCCACGTCAGCAGCTGCGGATCGTCCGCCGCATAGGGCTCCCCCTGCGCGGTCTGGCCCCGGATCTGCGCATGGATGCGGCGTACCTTGGCCACCAGCGCCTCCACCTCGCCGCTGGGCGCATAGCTGGTGCCGGCAACGAAGGCGGTGGTGCGACGCAGGCGTCCCACCAGGTCCTGGCGGAAATTGGAGTGGTCGTAGACGCCGGCCAGCGCGCGCGGGTGCAGGGTCTGCAGCATCAGCGCACACAGGCCACCGGCCAGCATCGACGGGAATTCCGCATGCAGCCGCCAGGTGACGCTGTCCGGGCCGAACCAGCCCGGGTCTCCCAGCGGGTGGTCGTAATCGATGCCGCTCTGGCCACGCGGGAAGGCCTCCAGCACCCAGCGCCGGATAGGCGCGGTGACGGGGCGGGAAAGTCGCTGCAGCAGAGCCGGCATCACAGGTCCAGGAAAGGCGGAAGAGCGGCCGCAGGTTGCGCGGTCGGCCCCGATTCTGGGCGATCACGACGCCGACGGCGAGTCTCCGCGCTCAGCCACGGTTTCATGTGCAGCCGCAGCACGTTTCACCCTGCGACATCCTGTCGCAGGCTGCGACCATGATGTTGCAGTGCAACAACATTCACCCATTCAGACAAAACCCTTACGCCGCTAGGCATTGCGCCCATTGCACGGCTCGCTGGAAGTGCTAGAACTGAACCCGCCACACCGTCCAACGCTGATCGACGCACGTTCCACAAGGAGCCAGCCATGATTGCTTTGTTCAAGGGTTTGGGACTACTGCTTCGCGACAACGAGCTCTACAGCAGCCCGTTCGAAAAACAGGTCGCGCACTGGCGCAGCCTCAGCGAGCAGCAGATCCGCGATGAAGTGGCTGTGCTGGCCCAGGCTAAGTGCCAATGGCTGATCGCCTCGATCGTCGGCTGGCAGGCGGCCTCGCTGCTGATCCTCGGGCTGATCACCAACTACCTGTGGCGCGACGATTACCACATCACCTTCACCCGCGTGGTCGTGGTGTTCGGCTCATGGATCTCGATCCTGTTCGTGATCTGGTTCATGGCCAACATGTTCGACCGCACCGCCGGTTTCGAGCGTTGGATGAAGGCCTTCAACAGCCGCGCCCGCATCAGCTCCAAGGCCGACAGCGTCGAGAACGTGGCCGAGGCACTGGACCTGGCCGAGCACTACCCGGAAGTGCTGGACTACAAGCAGGCCGTCACCGCCAAGCGCGAGCTGCGCCATGAGGACATCCGCATCATGACCGAGATCGGGCGCATGAAGCAGCACTCAGAACTGGTCGGCCGCCTGAACCATGTGGGTGAGAACGAGCACCACCACGACCTGACACTGCAACCTGCCTACTGACCCTTCAGGGAAGCGGGGGGACCCACAATGCCACCGTGATCACTCACGGTGGCATTGTTCTATCGGGTCCTGGCTGACGCATTGGTGGAAGCCCCTGGGCAGGTCACGCATCGCCTCGGTCTTTCCCACCGCCACCGCGAACCGACGCAACGGCGGCGTGGCACACGCGGCCCCGCTGCTGCATGCAGGGTCCAGCACCACGTAGTGGCAGTGGCCACTGCTGCTGGCGATGCACTGGAACCGCGCCTCGCCATCGACCACGGTGCGTTTGCTGTACAGCGTGTCCACGCCGTTGGCATTGGTACGGGTGATCGAGGTTTCGCTGGACTTCTCGCAGCCGGCCAACGACAGCGCAGCAACGCAGGCAAACAGGAACAGGCGCATGGTGCCTCCAGGGTGCGGCTACATGCCGCGGAACAGGCTCATGAAGGGTTGGCTGACCACCAGCGTCTCCGTACGCCCACGCAGGCGCAGCACCCCGCGCCCGGTATCGTCGCGGCTGACCGCTGCCACCGCCTTCATGTTGACGATGGTCGAGCGATGGATCTGGCGGAAGTGCTGCGGATCGAGCACTTCCAGCAGCTCGCGCAACGGTGTGCGCAGCAGGCTCTCACCGGCCGCGGTCATCACGGTGGTGTACTTGTTGTCAGCACGGAAATAGGCCACGTCTTCCAGCATGATCAGCTGCGTCTCGCGGCCGTTGCTGGCGGTGATCCAGGCCAAGGGCGGGCGCTCTGCCGCCCTCTGCGACGGCCCCAGGCGCTGAAGCAGGCGTTCGAGTACGGCATCGTCCTGGCGCGTTGATGGCAGCCGCGACAGGATGCGTTCGCGCGTGGCCAGCAGGCGCTCATCGCTGACCGGCTTCAGCAGGTAGTCCATCGCACCCTGCTCGAACGCGTCGATGGCGTACTGGTCGTAGGCGGTAACGAACACCACCTGGGTGCGCGGGCTCAGTTCGGACAGCGAACGGGCCACTTCAATGCCACTGATGCCGGGCATGCGGATATCGAGGAAGGCGATGTCCGGCTGTTTCTCGGCCAGCTGTTCCAGCGCACTGGCGCCATCCTCGCACTCGGCCACCAGCTTCAGGTCCGGCCACAACCGGCCCAGCTGCTCGACCAGCGACTGCCGCAGCAGTTCCTCGTCTTCGGCAATGAGCGCCTCAAGCGGCATGGCTGCGCTCCTTGCTCGACTGCGGCAGGGTCATGGTCGCGGCCACGCCGCTGGGGAAGTTGGCGACGATCGCCACGCCGGCCTGTTCGCCGCAGGTCAGGCGCAGGCGCTCGCGCAGGTTCTTCAGGCCGATGCCGGTACCGCTGGTGCCCTGGCCGAAGCCGAGGCCATCGTCGGCCACCGTCACCGTTACATGGTCATCGAAGCCACGCGCCAGGATCCAGATCGTGCCACCGCCGGGCTTCGGTTCCAGGCCATGCTTGATCGCGTTCTCCACCAGCGTCTGCAGCGCCATCGCCGGCAGCTGCACGCCGTGCAGTTCGTTCGGTACCTGCACCTCCACCCCCAGCCGTGCGCCCATGCGGATACGCAGGATCTCCAGGTAGGCACGGGTGCGCTCCAGCTCCACGCCCAGCGTGGACAGCGATTCGTCCACCTGTGGCAACGAGCTGCGCAGGTACTGGATCAGGTGGCCCAGCATCTGGTCAGCACGTGCCGGGTCGGTGCGGGTCAGCACCTGCGCGTTGGCCAGCGTGTTGTAGAGGAAGTGCGGTTCCACCTGCGCGTGCAGCAGGTTCAACCGGGCCACCGACAGCTCCTTTTCCACCTGGGTCTGCTCGGCCGCGGCCTGCTCGTCGCGACGCTGGTCGGCAACACGGCGGCTGATCGCGCGGGTGACCGCTTCGGCGTTCTCGAAGTTGCTGCCCTCATCCAGTGCCAGCAGGTCGGCCCACCAGCCGGCATCCGGCTCAAACAACAGGGTGACGGTACTGGTGCCCTGCCCCGGCGTGACCGTCGCCAGCACGCTGTTGCGCTTGATCGCCAGCCGTGCCGGCAGGTTCCAGCGCGATGGCTGGCGGCCGTTCCAGGCATCCACGCGGCGCACGTAGGCCCGCACCTGCAGGCTGCCGGCCGAACTTTCCACGTCTTCAACGCGCGGCAGTTCAGCGATGGCCGCTTCCACCACCGAGAATGCCTGGCCGGCATCCATCGGCAGTTCCACCTGGCGGCGCTGGCGGCCGGAGAGCGTGGTCGAATCCAGCCGGCCGGCGACCAGCCAGACGCGGCGTACATGGGTAATCGCGCTGCCCAGCGCGGAAATCATCAGAAACATCGCCAGCAGGCCGAAGATCCAGCCGGGGCCATCGTTCATGCCGCTGAAGATGCCGCTCCAGACCATGCCGGCGACGAACAGCGCCGCAGCCCAGGCCAGCAGGTGACGAAGCAGGAGAGAGAGGCTGGCGAACACGGCGGCGCCTTGGAGGAAGGGGGTGAGCCGAGCATAGGGCGGCCCGCCGGGCAAACAAGCGGGTTGCGACGAAGGGCCGGAAAGCGGGGATGGAAGCCATTCTGGTAGAGCCGGCCGCTGGCCGGCTCCCCATGACCTCCACAAGCATCACAAGGTTGCCGGCCAGCGGCCGGCACTACCCGGGAGGCGCCGGGCGAACCCGGCGCATTCCCTTACTTGCGCTGGTCGGCGCTGGCGTCACGCACGGCGCGGAACGATTCGTCCTTGCTCCAGTTTGGCCAGCTGCGCGAGTTGGCCAGCTGGTTGCCCAGCGTGTACAGCACCTCCAGGTCGCGGGCGGCACCGGCGAACACCCAGTCCGGCTGCCACTCGTCGCCCTGCTGGTGGTAGCGCTTGGCGGTGTAGTCCTCGGAGGCCTTCTTGCCTGCGGCCACGCCACCGTCCACCCAGTCCTGGCCGGCCGACCAGGACAGCGCCGGCACGCCACGCTTGGCGAACGGGAAGTGATCGGAGCGGAAGAACAGGCCCGCTTCCGGCTTCGGGTCCGGCGTGTAGCGGATATCCCAGCCCTTGGCCACGTCCTTCAGCTGGTCCAGCAGCTCGAAGCGCGCGGCACCGTAGATGCCGAAATCACGCGACGGCCCGAACGGCGCCATGCCATCCATGTTGATCACCGCCACGGTCTTTTCCAGCGGATACAGCGGATGGGTGGCGTAGTACTCCGAACCCAGCAGGCCCTTTTCCTCGGCGGTGACCGCCAGGAACAGCAGCGAACGCTGCGGGCGCTTGGCCTTGGCGAAGCCACGGGCCAGTTCGATCAGCGATGCGGTGCCACTGGCGTTGTCCAGAGCGCCATTGAAGATCCGGTCGCCACGTGCGTCGGGCTCGCCCACGCCGATGTGATCCCAGTGCGCGCTGTAGACGATGGTCTCGTCCGGGTGGCTGCTGCCCTCCAGGCGTGCGGCCACGTTGTGCGAGGTGATCACTTCGGTCTTCACCGCGTACTTCGCGTCCAGGCTGGCGCCGGTCAGCGGCACCGGGGTGAAGTCGCGCTGCTGCGCCTTCTTCTTCAGCGCCTCGAAGTCCTGCCCGGCCGAGCGGAACAGCTCCACGGCCAGGTCGCGCTGGATCCAGCCTTCCAGCAGCGGGTGGCTGTCGGCCGGGTTGTCGCGCACCACGTCGAACATGGTGTTGGTGTTGGAACCGGCCACGGTGGCCCAGCCGTACGACGCCGGTGCGGTCTCGTGCACGATCAGCACGCCCAGCGCCCCCTGGCGGGCGCCTTCTTCGTACTTGTAGGTCCAACGGCCGTAGTAGGTCATGCCCTTGCCGTCGAAATCACCCTGGCCGGTCTCGAAGTCCGGGTCGTTGATCAGCACGACGGCGATCTTGCCCTTCAGGTCCACGCCCTTGAAGTCATCCCAGTTGCGCTCCGGGGCCTTCACGCCGTAGCCGAGGAACACCAGCGGGGCCTTGCTGATGTCGACGTTGCTGGCGCCGTTCATGGCAGCGCGCACGGCGATCTGCTTGCCCTGTTCCAGCGCAACGGTCTTGCCGCCCTGGTGCAGCGCCAGCTGCGGTGCGCCGACGATGTCGCCCTTGCGCAGCGGCACCGCCTGGGTCCACAGGCGCTTGCCGTCCTTGAGGTCGCCGCCCGGCTGCAGGCCGGCGTCGGCGAACTGCTTGCTGAGGAAGGCGATGGTCTTCTCTTCGCCGGCGGTGGCCGGGGAGCGGCCTTCGTAGGCGTCGGAGGCCAGTTCCTTGACGTCGGCGGAGATCCGCACGCCATCGAATTTCGGGGTGGCCGCCATCAGTGCGCTCGACACCGAAAGGGCCAGCACGCCCAGTACTACTCGTTTCATTGCTCTCTCCAGCAGGGAAATCCTTCTGGAGTGTAAGGGGTTCGGCAGGGCTGCGCCCTGCACCCGCAGAAACAACGGCAACGGCCGAAGCAACAGCAAAAGCTGGGTTCCTGAGGGTAGGCGGGGTAGGTCCGGTTGCGGGGGACGCCGTGAATCCGTCCCTGGAGGCTTGGGCGCGCCATCCATGGCGCTTACACCCCCGCAACCGGACCCACCCCGCCTTCGACAGGTTCCCGCTGCTGTTGGTGGGTGTCGACCTTGGTCGACACACCGCTGTTGGTAGGTGTCGACCTTGGTCGACACGCCGCTGTTGGTAGGTGTCGACCTTGGTCGGCACGCCGCTGTTGGTAGGTGTCGACCTTGGTCGACACACCGCTGCTGGTAGGTGTCGACCTTGGTCGACACACCGCTGCTGGTAGGTGTCGACCTTGGTCGACACGGACGGAAACAAGAAGGGGTCAGTTCCCTTTCCCAGCGGGAACGGTCTCTGACCCCATCGGTGTGTTGCTTGAGCCTGTTACCAGTTCGGGTCTTCGGCCGGGGCGGCAGCGGGCTTGGGCTTCGGCTTGGCCGCCGGGCGCGCGGCGGCAGCCGGTGCAGCCGAGGCCGTTGCGCCAGCAGCGGCAGCAGCCGGCTTGCTGCCCAGCTTCTGGCGCAATTCAATCTGGCCCGGACGGAAGCCGCCGCGCATGGCGTCGACGCCGTCTTCGATGGTGCCGTACGAGGTCTGTGCAGCCACGCGGTCGATGCGGATGGTGCAGCACGGGTGTTCGCTGCGGCCCAGCGAGCGACCGGTCTGCGGGTCCTTCAGTTCTTCGCCCAGGCGCACGGCCTGCCAGCGCTGGCCGGCCTGCACGGTGTCACCGCCCTGGCTCAGCACCACCTGGTCTCCGTCCACCGAAACCACCGACACCGGGAACAGCGTGGTGACGATGGCGGTGCCGATCTGGCCGGACAGCGATTCCATCATCGCCGCGGCCATGTTGCGGCCATTGACCACGCGCGGCAGGGTGCTCGGGCCGGTCGAGGCCAGCTGGTGATCGAAGCTGTCGGACATCACCACCTGGCCGGTGGTGGCGTTGATCAGGCGCAGGGTAATGCGGCCGCCACCGGAGTACGAGGTCACCTGGCGGTCGGACATGCGCAGGTTGCGCACGCTGCGCGGGTACTCGAAACGTTCGATGGTCGGGATCAGGATCAGGTCGGTCGCCAGCTGCTGGCCCACGCGTGCGGTGTCCTGCAGGCGCACGTTGCCACTGTTGATGTGATCGATCTCGGCCTGCAGTTCGTCGCCGAATTCGCGGTCCAGCACGATGAAGCGCTGGGTCTGGGTCAGCGTGTCGGACAGCCGTGCGCGGATCGCATCGGCCACTTCATCGGCATCCACGCGGCCGTCTCCGACGGCGTAGCTGCCGGCCTTGGTGCGCGGCAGGGCAACCACGATCTTCGGCTTGCCCTGCTCGTCCGGCGCGCGGTACTGGGCAATCTGTGCGCGCACGCGCACCTTCCAGTAGCTGCGCATGCTGCGATGGGTCACGTCGGAATCGAACGAACTGGCGCCACGCTTGGCATCGACGTTGACCTTCTCGTCGTAGCTTTCCCTGACGCTGGCCGAGGCCGAACCGCTCTTGGCCGATGCTTCGCCGGAGGCACTGGCCGACGCCGAGCCCTTGAAGCTCCAGCCTTCGTCGCTGGCGCGCACGCGGGCGATGGTTTCCTCGTCCAGCTGCCGCACTTCATCCTGCGACAGGATTTCATAGCCCAGCACCGCGCCCTGCGAGCCGGCGATCATCTGCTGGGTGAACGCGTCGGCGCGGATATCGCCGACGTGTTCGTCATCCACATCCACATGCAGGCCTGCACGCAGGCTCTGCATCTGACTGGCCACGCGTACGCCGTTGACCTGCGCCACCGCCGACTGCAATGCCGCCAGCACCGCCAGTTCCGGGGTGCTGCCAATGCCGTCGGCTTCGCGCGCGACCTGGGTGATGCCGCCGAAATCCGGCGTGCCACGCAGGGGCGCTGCTTCCACTGGCGCATTGCTGGCCAGTGCACTGGTTGCCTTGTCCTTGGCGGGCGCGGCGGCCGGGGTGTCCTGCTTGCCACAGGCTGCAAGCAGCGTGGCAGCCAGGCCCAGGCCGATCAAACGGTAGGTCATACGCATGGAGATTCGCCTCGGATCAGAGCGTGTCGAGCATCGAATCGGCGTTGGACGGCACCTTCACCTTGCTCTTCTTGGCGAAGGTCACGGCCGACTTGGTCGAACCGTACAGGCCCTGGATGAAGCCCGGCGATTCCTTGGCCACCCATGCACCTGCTGCCAGCTTGCGGCCGACGGTGGCCAGCTGGGTCGCGCCCAGGTTCTTCATGCCGGCGGTGAAGTTGCTGGCTTCGCCGCCCAGCTTCTGTGCTTCGGCCGCCGAGGACAGCAGCGAGACCAGGCCTTCGGCGTAGTGCTGCTTGGATTCAGCGTTCAGTTCCGGCTGTGCGGCCTGGCGCTCGTTGATCGCCGCCTGCGCAGCTTCACTGACCGACACCGACTTCTTCATCGCATCGACGCTGACCGAACCCGACGACAGCGCCTGGCGCTCGGCTTCCAGCAGCTGCACCTGCTCGGCCAGGCCGAAGGCGCGGGCAAACGAGGTCTGGGCCTGCAGCGAGTGCGACTGCGAGCTGACGAAACGACGCACCAGCGCTTCCTGCGCGGCTTCGTCCGGAGCGGCGGCGCTGGAGGCGCTGCTGCTGGAGGTGCCGGTAGCGGCGCCAGCCAGGTCCTTCAGCTTGCCCAGGCCAGCGTGGGCCGGCATCGACAGGGTGGCGGCCGCGATGGCCACGACAAGAGCGGTATTGCGGATCATGTGAGTGTCCTTTTGGGAGAGACGGCCGCGAAGCGGCACGTGGGAAATCGGTAACCCCGGGCGATGCCGAGCGAGCGCCCCACCCACCGGGGTGGCGGATCAACGAACTGCCTTGACGTTCAGTTCGTTGATCATCTGCTGGGCAGCCTTTTCAGCCGCCAGCTGCAGCGCGTTGGTACGGGCGACGGTTTCGTTCGGGCCGGTACCGGAGAACTGCACCGGGCCCACCGACGACACGGTGCGCGGGAAGCGACCGGTCACGTCCAGCACCTTGCCGGTGACCGTGACGAACACGCGGGTGTTGCCGCTGGCCGGGTCGCGGTCGCGCATGCCGACGTCGAGGGTGCCGACGGCGATGTACGGGATGTTGGCCGCACGGATGCCGTTGGCGGTATCACGCAGGGTGGCCGGGGCCAGGTCGTTGCCGGTGCTGAAGTCCTTGCGGATACGCTCGATGCTGAGCAGACCGCGCGACTCGCCTTCCACGTATTCGGCTTCAACCACTTCGTAGCCGGCGGCGCTGAAGGCGCCGGTCATCGCGGTGTTCACTTCGGCGGCGTTGGCCACCTTCCAGCTGATGTTGTCGCTGCGCTGGGTGGTGCTGCCACCGCTGGTGACCGACATCGAACCATTCTGGTTGATGCTGCCGTTGGTGCTGACCGAGTTGCCGCGGAAGCTGTCGCCTTCACGGGTGTTCTCGCTGTAGCTGCTGCTGGCGTCGACGCGACGGTATTCCTTGTCCTGGAACGACTGCACGGTGTCCTGCGAGCGCGCCATGAACAGGAAGGTCAGCAGCGAGCGCTGCGCGGCGGTGGCACCGGCCACGGCCGAGCCGGCATCCAGCTTGGTCTGCAGCAGTGTGGTGTTGATCTCGGCGCGGACGGTGACGGTGTAGGTCTTGGCCTTCTTGTCTTCAATGTCCGACAGCTGCACGGCGCTGAGCACGTAGCGGTCGATCTCGCCGATGAACTCGGAGCGACGTGCTTCGAACAGGCGCAGCTTGGCCGCACCGGTTTCGGCGATGTACGCCTCCAGTGCATTGACCTTGGCCTTGTTCAGGGCCTGGGCGCGGGTGTCGGCACTCAGGCGCAGGCCGTAGCTGGCCGAACCGGTACCGCGTGAACTGGCGGTCTGTGCAGCGACCGGGGAGGCCACCACCAGGGCGATGAGGATGAGCAGGATGGTACGCATCAACGACATGACTTGATCAACTCCTGGAGGGCTTGGGTCTGCTGCTGCAACGGGCGGCCGCCCGGCTTCTGTTCGTCCAGCCAGCCGCGCGAATCGGCGCGCTTGGCGGCGGCGCCGGCGAAGGCGTCGAAGCCGGCCAGCAGGGTTTCGTAGCTGGCCGACCACTGGTCGACCTGCCACTGCGTGACCGGCACCACCTTGGTGGCACCCTTGCGCAGCGGCTGTTCGAAATAGACCTTGCCGGAGAACGGCTCGGTCACCTTGGCGGTGAAGAACGCGCCGAACAGCATCGTCTTCATCGCCGGCGTTTCTTCGATCACGCCGTTCTTCAGCGCATCCACCTGCAGGTTGATGACGTAGTCCGGCTCGGGAATCTTCAGCTGGTAGACCTTGCCGTCGGCAAAGCGCGCCGCCATCGCACCACCGATCGCCTGGCCCGAGGCCGGCGGCAGCAGGCCGACGCCGGTATTGGACGACAGCGTCTTGGACAGCTCATGGGCCAGCGTGGCGCGCAGCGGGGCTTCCCACTTCGGGTCGGGCAGCTTGGCGCGGACCGCGTCGGACAGGGTTACGCCACCGACCTGCAGGCGACGCACGGCGGCATCGGGCAGCTTGGCCTGGGCGAGGCTGGCGGCCAGTACCTGCGACAGGCTGGTCGCAGCGTTGCCGTACAGCAGATCGGCGACGATCGCATCGATATCGTCGTTGTCGGGGCGGTAATCCTGCACATCGATGCGCTGCAGGGTGAGCGGATAGGACGCGATCACCTGGCGCTCGCGGAAATCGAAGAACAGCGCCTGCAGCGCCACTTCCACCAGCACCTTGTACTGGTCGCCGATCGGCTCGACCGAGACCAGTTCGCGGTCCAGTGCCGCGGCCAGCACTGTCGCACTGGTGGTGCCGTCGAGCATCGCCACCGGCTGGTCGATCAGTTCCAGATTGGCCGGCGGGCGACGCTTGAGCCCCTGCCCCAGGGTCTGGTTGAGCGGGATCAAGCCACGCTTTTCCAGCACGGCGTGCGCATGCGGCGTGGTCGCCTGCACGGCAGCGGCATCAGCGGTATAGGCAAAACCGGCCCAATAGGCCTGCTGTGATTTGTCTGCCGCCTGCACGGCCATCGGCCATACGGCCAGGCACAGGGCACAGGCAAGCAGGCGCGCAAAAGCGCGCGATGCGCTCTTCGTCCTTGAATACATCCAACCGCTCCTCGGTCAATACGCATGGAAAGTGGACGCTGACGCGTCCGCTGGGCGCGAAACATAACGGCTCGCGGGCCCGCCGACAAGTGCTGCCTTCGTCGAGGTCACTCCGTGGGAGGCAGGCCGGCCCGTTGCCGCAGCAGGCCCCGCTCTGCCTGGTTCTGGCTGAGTCTGGCGGCTTCCGCAAAAGCGTGACGTGCGTCCAGGTCGCGCCCCAGCGCCTGTAGTAACTCCCCGCGCACCACCTGCAGCGGCGCGTACTCGCGCAGTCGCGCGTCCACCAGCAACGGCTGCAGCTGCGCCCACGCCGCGAAGGCACCGTCACTGCGCAGCACCGCCACGACCCGGTTCAATGCAACAACCGGCGAGGGCTGCACCTGCAGCAGCTGCGTATAGAGCGCTGCGATGCGCGGCCAGTCGGTATCCTCGGGGCGGCGCGCCGCTGCATGGCACGCTGCGATACGCGCCTGCAGTACATAGGGATCATCAGCGCCACCGGCGGCCAGCGCGCGCGCCAGCACCTGCTGCCCGCGTTCAATCTGCAGCCAGTCCCAGCGCGCGCGGTTCTGCTGGTCCAGCAGTACCGGCACGCCCTGCGCATCGGTCCGTGCCGCGGCACGCGAGGCCTGCAGCTCCATCAGCGCCAGCAGGCCCAGCACCGGCGGCACCGGCAGCCGGTGCGCCAGGATGCGCGCGAGCCGCAATGCCTCCTCGCACAGCGCCGGACGCATCCAGTCATCACCGGCACTGGCCGCATAGCCTTCGTTGAACACCAGGTAGATCGCCTCCAGCACCGAAGTGAGCCGCTCGGGCATCGCGTCAGCACGCGGGACCTCGTAGGGCACCTGCTTCTGCGCCAAGGTGCGCTTGGCGCGCACGATGCGCTGGGCGATGGTCGGCTCGGGCTGCAGGAACGCGCGCGCGATCTCGACAGTGGTCAGGCCACCGAGCAGGCGCAGGGTCAATGCCACCCGTGCATCGGCCGGCAGCACCGGATGGCAGGCCACGAACATCAGCCGCAGCAGGTCGTCACCCAGATCATCTTCCAGCGCTTGACTGTCGTCGGGCGCCGGCAGCGGCGCCGGATGCAGTTCCTCGCCCCACTGCGCATGCTGCTGCGCCACCCGCTGGTGCTGGCGCAGTACATCAATGGCACGGTTGCGCGCAGTGGTCATCAGCCAGGCTCCGGGGTTGTCCGGGATGCCCTGCTCCGGCCAGCGCTCCAGCGCGGCCAGCCAGGTGTCCTGGGCCAGCTCCTCGGCGCGGCCGACATCGCCCCCGAGCAGCCGCGCCAGGCGCGCGATCAACACCGGCGACTCCATCCGCCAGAGGGTTTCCAGACGCTGCGTCAGTGCGGGCTCGAGCATGCGCCGATCACAGCACGCACGCCCGGCCCGCACAAGCGCCGCAGCTCACGCTTCAACAATCGGCTTGAAGCCGCCCCAGAACATGCGTTTGGTGTCGAACGGCATGTCCTTCGGGCCCAGCGACGCCAACCGCGGGTCCACCATCACTTTCGCGTTGATACGGTCGCGCGCCGCGCGCGAACGGAACACCACGAAGGCGACGATCACCGTTTCGCCAGGTTTGGCCTTGACCGCACGCGGAAACGACGTGCTCTTTCCCGGTTCCACATCGTCGGCCACGCATTCCATGTACTGCAGCGCGCCATGGTCCTTCCACACCGCACCGGCCTTGCGGGCAAGGCGGCGGTAGGCCGCCACCTTGTCCTGGGGGCACGGCAGCACGTAAGCATCCACGTAAGCCATGAGGATTCTCCCTGCGGCGGCCGTCAGCCCGGTTCGCCGTCCATGTGTGCGATTTCCCAGAGATGGCCATCCAGATCCTGGAAGCCGCGCTGGTACATGAAGCCCAGGTCGCGCGCCGGCTGCGGTTCGCTGCCGCCGGCGGCCAGTGCCTTGTCCACCAACTCGTCAACTGCCTTGCGACTGGGTGCCGAGAGTGCGTTGATCACTTCCGTGTGGGTGTGCGCATCGGCAATCGGCTTGTTGGTGAACTGCTGGAAAAAAGGTTGGGTCAGCAGCATCACGTAGATGCTCTCGCTGATGACCATGCCTGCCGCGTCATCGTTGGTGTAAGTTGGATTGAAGCTGTAGCCCAGCGCGGTGAAGAAGGCCTTGGATTTCTCCAGGTCCTTCACCGGAAGATTGACGAAGATCATCTGCGGTTGCGGTGCATTCATCGGTGAAGCTCCTTGTGGATGAAAAGAAGAGGGATCAGGGCTGCTTCATGCAGTTGACCATCCACGGCTTGCCGTAGCGGTCGATCAACATGCCCCAGCGGTGCGCCCAGAACGTTTCGGCGATCGGCATCTGCACCTGGCCACCGTCGGCCAGCGCGGCGAACACGCGTTCGGCTTCTTCGATGCTGTCGACGTCGACATTGATGGTGGTCGAGCCACCCTCGCCACCGCCGGGACCGTCGGCCGCCATCACGATGGCGCTACCGATTTCCAGCTGGCTGTGCGCGACGTGGTCCAGGGTTTCCGGCGGCATCTCGTTGCAGCCCGGCGAGCCATCGGAGGGCGGCATGTCGCGGTATTTCATTTCCGAGGTGACCTGGCCACCGAGTGCCTTGGCGTAGAACGCCATCGCCTCATGGGCCTGGCCGCTGAAGCCGAGGAAAGGAATCAGTTTCATGGCAATACTCCGTCGTGGGTTTCAGGGGGGTAGCGCCGGGCCATGCCCGGCGGGGGAAATGAATCGGGTCAACCTTCCAGCTGTGCACGCAGACGCTGTTCCTGCTGCTGTAATTCGGAGGTGAAGGCTTCACCGAAGTCTTCGGCGGAGATCAGCGGGCGCAGCTCCAGCGTGCCACCACTGTTGAACGGCGCGCGGCTGGCCCATTCAACGGCCTCGTCCAGCGAGCGCACGTCCCACAGCCAGAAGCCGGCGATCTGCTCGCCCGCAGGGCCAAACGGACCGGCCTCGACCTTGGGCGCGCCACTGCCGAAATGAATGCGACGTCCGCGCTGGGTGGCATGCAGGCCTTCACCGGCCAGCATGATGCCGGCGGCCACGAGTTGTTCGTTGAAGGCGCCCATTTCGGACAGTTCCTGTTCACTGGGCATGCGGCCGGCTTCGGAGTCGGCGTTGGCCTTCACGATCACCATCACTTTCATTGCGGTCTCCCGTGGGGACGCGTGGTGCGTGCCCTTCACTGGGTACAACGAACCAGGGGGCTGGGAATCGACACGTCTTTTGAAAATTATTTCTTCCGTGGAAAGCGCGCCTTCGGCGGGCGTCGGCGAACGGCGGAGCCCCTCCGTGGTGGGGTGGGCTGGTCGCTGAAAGCTGGTTTCCTGTGGGTGGGCCGGGCGGGTGGGATTGGCGGGGACGCCGTAAACCCGTCCATGGGGGCTTAGCCGCGGCATCCATGCCGCGGATACCCCGCCAACCCCACCCGCCCGGCCCCAGACAGATTCCGGTGGCCGAACCACCACGGGAAGATCAAGAAAAAAGGCAGAAGCAACAGCAACAGCGGGTGGCTGGCGACCTCGGCTTTGCGAGCGGAGCGACCCGCTTTTGCTCTTGTTGTTGATCTCCCGTGGTGGGTCAGCCGCAGAGATCTGTCCAAGGCCGGGTGGGGAGGCAGGGCAGGGGCGTGAGCCGCATGGATGCGGCGACCGAGCTTACATGGACGTACTTGCAGCGCCCCCTGCCCTGCCTCCCCACCCGGCCAAATCCAAGAACCCGAGCTTTCAGCAACCAACCCACCCCACCACGGAGGGGCTCCGCCGTTCGCCGATCGCCCGCCGCAGGCGGCTTTTCGCGCTGCAGCATGCTGGCAGGCAAACCTGCGCCATCATGGACACCTCGCCCCCGCCAGGACCGTCCCATGCAGCAGTACCTGCTTCTGATCTACATCGAGCCTGCCCTGCTGCAGGCCCTGCCCACCGAAGAATTCAACGCGCTGATGCGCGACTGCCTCGCCCACGCCGACAGACTGCAGGCGGAAGGCACGCTGCTGGCCGCGCAGAAGCTGCAGCCGGTTGACACCGCGCAGACCCTGCGCGTGCGTGATGGCCACAGCCGTGTATTGGATGGCCCGTTCGCGGAAACCCGCGAACTGCTGGCCGGCTTCAACCTGATCGTCGCCCGCGACCGCGACGAAGCCATGCGCATCGCCCGCGATTTCCCGTGGGCACGCTTCGGCAGCATCGAGGTGCGGCCGCTGGAAGACATGGACGCCGAGCGCGAACGCTGCGGCGCCCCGGCTGCGGCTATGGCAGCAGCCGTACCCTGATCTCGCGCGGACCCACGCCTTCGTTGCCGCTGTAGTCGCGCACGCTGGCGCGCACGGTGTACTCGCCCGGTGGCAATGCCGCCGGCTGCCAGCGCCCGGTTTCCATCAGGCCGTCACGCACGGTGTTGGTGGCCAGGTAGCGGAAACGGGTCACCGCGCTGCCATGCACGGTGATGCCGCTGTCCGGCGCGTAGGCCACGCGCACCGCTTCGTTCTGCGGCGGCATGCGGTTGAACACGATGTTCCAGCGTGGCTGTTCGTAGCCCTGCAGCGGCTGTCCGCCGGCATCGAGGATCTGGTAACCCACCTGGTACATGCCCAGCCGGCGCCGCGGCAGGTTGTTGTCGACCTGGTCCCAGGCCTCGACCACGATCTGCACGCCACGTCCCTGCCGCGCCACCATCACCACGCCGTCGCTGCCTGCGGTCATCGGCTGGTCGTTGTCGTCCAGCAGGGCCACATCGGTGATGCGCGGTGCGAAGTGGTCGGCGTAGTTGTGGAAGCCCAGCGCCACCGCGTTGGTTTCGAAACCGCCGGTACCCACCGCCAGATGCACGTGCGCCTGGTTGTTGATGCTGCCCAGGCGATCACCGACGTGGATGCGCATGCCACGACGCACGCGCATCCGCTCCAGCTTGCCCTGTTCGTCGTACAGCGCCTGCCAGCGCGCATCGAACGGCTGGTCGCGCGGGGTGCGGCCGACCCGCATGTGGATGTACTTGAGACGGTCCACGGCCAGGCCCTCCGCCTGCCCACCCAGGCTCCACGCCGCTACCGGGCTGCTGATCTTGCCATCGGCGATCGCCAGCACGGTCTGGCCGACATCGCCGCGCACATCGAAACCGCCGTGCAGGTGGTGGCGGCTCTCGCCCTTGAAGTTGCCGCGCACCTCGCCCAGCGTGCCGACCACTTCATGCCAGCCATCCTGGGGTGCCAATGGCCAGCGCCCACCGGTGTCCGGCAACGCTGCATCGGCAGCGGGCCCGACCAGCGCCGGTGCCGGCAGGTCACCCACCGGCAGCGGGCGCAGGCGGTGCAGGCGATAGCTGGCGGAATCGGCGACCAGCACGCTGCCATCGGCATCCATCGCCAACCCACTGGGGCGGGCCAGGCGTGGCAGGCGGCCGTTGCCCACCAGCGCGATCTGGTGGCCCTGCGGTGTTACCTGCACGATGCGGCCATCAAGGTCACCCACGTAAAGCACGCCGTCGTGCGTGGTGGCCAGCGACAGCGGCCCATTGATCACGCCGCCATCGCCCAGCAGCGTGCTGACCATGCCGTCGGCACCGACCCGACGCACCGCGTTGTTGAACAGGTCGGCCACCAGCAGCGCGCCGTGCGCATCGAAGGCCAGTGCCACCGGTGTATCGAAGCGTGCATCACCCGCCAGGCCATCGGCCAGCCCCGGGCGCTCGCCGCCAGCCAGGGTACGCACGTTGCCGTCGGTACCGATCACCCTGATGCGGTCGTTGAAGGTGTCGGCCACATAGACCTGGCCCTGCGCGTCCACCGCGATGCCCATCGGTGCATCGAAGCGCGCCTGCGCGGCAGGGCCATCGGCGTAGCCCTGTTCGCCACCGGCCAGCGTGGTCACCTGGCCATCGGTGCCGATACGGCGGATCGCGTGGTTGCCGGTGTCGGCCACATACAGGTTGCCCTGCGCGTCGGCGGCGATGCCCGAGGGCGTATTGAAACTGGCCTGCAGTGCCGGGCCATCGATACGCCCCTCGCCCTGCCCGGCCACCGTTTCAACGCGGCCATCGGGAAGGCGGCGACGGATCCGGTTGTTGTCACCGGCATCGGTGAAATAGACGCTGCCATCGGCACTGCGCAGCAACGCGTACGGATCGGCGAAACGCGCCTGCGCGGACGCGCCATCGCGGTCACCCGGGTGGCCATCGCCGGCCAGCGGCTCGATCTGCGCGGTCCACGCCAGCGGCGTTGGAACCGGGCCTGCCGGTTCAGCCGGCGTATGCAGCGGCGTCTCCCACCAGGTCGCGGCCAGTGCCACTACGGTCGCCAACGCTACGCCTGCCGCCATCCATTGCCACCGTGCCATCGTGCTGTGCTGCCTGCCTGCTGTCTGAAGAGGCACTGACAATAGACGCTGAACGCAGGATCCGCCACGGCCAAACGTACTGCCGGATACCAGAGTTCCATGCGTTGCGCTTGTTCTCCCTGGCTACAGCGGGTTCAATGCTCTTCCCACGGATGGAGATCCTCCATGCCCCGCATCTTCCCCCTCGCCGCCCTGCTGGTGGCCGCACTGGCCAGCACGCCGGCCTCCGCCTCGATCTCGGTGGCACCACAGAAGCCGTCAGTCACCGCCGATGCGATGCACCAGGCCTATGCCACGCGATGGGATGAGGCGATCCAGCAGTCACGCAGTGGCAACACGCTGGGCGCACTGATCGCGATGGAACGGCTGATGGAAGATCCGATGCTGGATGACTTCGATGCTGAACATCGCGGCCGCGCCGCGCAGGTGGCCGGCTGGACCGCGATGGTGCAGAAGAAGCCGGACCAGGCTCGCCGCTATCTGCAGCGCGCGCAGGAGGCACTGCCGGACGATGCGCAGATCCTGCTGACCCTGGTCTCGGTGGAACTGTCCGAGAACCAACCGGCGCCTGCCACCAAGCACCTGGTGCAGGCGCTGAAGCATGCCGAAGCGCCGTTGCCGGTGGACCACCACGCGATCAACTACCTGCAGTTCCGCCTGCGGGACCAGCCGCAGCAGCGCATGGAACTGCTGCAGGCACTGTTCGACAACGGCTGGAAGAGCGGCGGCCTGGAACCCACCGGACTGTGGCTGGCACTGGCCACGCTGCAGGCCGACAACGGCCGTGGCGAGGCCATCCCCGCGACCCTGGCCCGCATCTCCGCGCCCGCCGAAATCATCCGGCTGCGCAGTGACAAGCGCTTCGATCCCTATGTCGACCGCGCCAACCCGCGCTTTGATCCCGTGCAGGCTGCACAGAAGCACCTCGACGAACTGCGGGTTTCCGGCCTGCTCGACCGGGCGCTGGACGCGCGCATGGCCGAGTTCAGCAGCACGCTGCTGATGCTGGACCGCAACGAGGAAGTGCTGGCGCTGACCGATGGCATGGCCGCTGCGGCCGCCGAAGGCGAGGCGCCTTCGGCAGCGGAAGCCGAATGGGTGGCATGGCTGCTCAACAGCCGGCTTACGGCGCTGCGCCGGCTGGGTCGCAACGAGGATGCGCTGGCGGCAGCCAAGCTGGCCGCACGCATCGGTGCACTGGGCCCCGATGGTGCCGAGCACCAGTTCAACGTCGGCTTCGTGTTCAGTTCGCTGGGCCGCATGCAGGATGCCGCCACGGCAGTGAATGACATACCGGGCCTGGCCGGTTACGGCAAGGCGGCCCAGGCACTGCTGCAGTTCGTTGCCGCCCGTGAACGTGGCGATGCCAAGGCCGAACAGGCCGCGCGTGCAGCGATCCTGGCCCAGGGCGATGACGCGCGCCTGTTCCAGCGCGAAATGCTGCTGGACGAGGGCAATCTCGACGGCGCAGCTGCCGTGCTGATCGAACAGTTGCGCTCACCCGTTGAACGCGGTGAAACGCTGGCCAGCCTGCAGGACATGCGCACCTATCCGTCGCTGCCCGGTGACGTGAAGATCGATGCGGCCTGGCGTGCGCTGAAGCAGCGCGCCGACGTGCAGGCCGAGGTTGCCCGCCTGGGCCGCATCGAACGCTACGAACTGGTCAGCACCTCCACCTCGCGCTGAGCAAGCTCCCATGTAGAACCACGTGCGTGCAGCACCACCCGCCTAGCGCGCCGGCACCTCGGTACGGATGCCCATCGCCTCGCGGTAGCGTGCGTACAGGGCCATCACCTTGTCCACGTAGGCCAGGGTTTCGGCATAGGGCGGCACGCCCTTGTAGCGGGTGACCGCGCCGATGCCGGCGTTGTAGGCGGCCGCTGCCAGCGGCCGATCACCGTTGTAGCGACGCAGCAACGCGCGCATGTAGCGGGCGCCGCCATCGATCGACTGCTGCGGCGAGAACGGATCATTCACCCCGTACTCCTGCGCGGTGTCCGGCATCAACTGCATCACGCCCTGTGCGCCCTTGCTGGACACCGCCAGTGCATCGAAGTTGCTTTCGGCATGGGCGATCGCGCGCAGCCACGCGTCATCCACGCCGGTGGCCTTGGCGGCGGCCTTGAACTGTTTGGCATGCTGCGCCAGCTGCGGCTTGCCCACCTTGCCCAGGCCTTCGTGGGCAGGTTCACCCGCCGGCGTGGCCATGGTGAACTTCAGGAACACCCGCGAGCCGGGCAGGTTGCGGGTGGAGTAGACCAGCGCGCCATCCTGCTCGCGCTCGTACAGCACGCCGCTGAACACGCCCATGTTGCCCCACAGATTCGGGGTCTGGATGGCGTTGTCGTCGATTTCCTTCGGGGTGCAGCGTGAACCGGGTTCCGGCGCGGTGGCCAGGCTGACGGTGTTGCCCTGCACGCAGCGGTAGACGGTGCGCGCGGCGGCCAGCCCGGGCCACAGGCTGGGCAGCAGCAACAGCGCAAGCAGGAGAGGGCGACGGAACATGGCGGCCGGATCATCCGGCCGCGCCCGCTAATGCTGGGTGAATGGGGGTCGGCAGGGCTGCGCCCTGCACCCGTGGTAGTGCCGGCCGCTGGCCGGCAACCTCAACAGCAACGGCAACGGCCGATTTCCTGCGGGGGTCGGATCCCGTTGCTGCGCAACGGTCTCTGACCCCACTCCAGAGAGATCTCTGGATCAATCGATGGAACGCAAATGCTGGATTACTTCGCGGTCCTCCGCCGCACCCAATACCCCACGCCCAACAGCACGAACCACACCGGGCTGGCGACCAGCGCCTGGCGGGTGTCGGCCTGCAGGCTCAGCAGCACCAGCACGGCGGCGAAGAACACCAGGCAGGCCCAGCACATGGCGACGCCGCCGGGCATCTTGAAGATCGAGGCGGCGTGGCGTTCCGGGTAGCGGCGGCGGTAGGCCATGTAGGCCACCAGGATCAGCGACCAGACGAAGATGAAGAGCACGGTGGCCAGCGTCGTCACCAGGGTGAAGGCGGTCACCAGGTTCGGGATCAGGTAGATCAGCAACGTGCCGCCCAGCAGGCACAGGCACGAGAACAGCAGGCCACGGGCGGGCACTGCGGCGCGCGACAACTTCGACAACCCGCGCGGTGCGTGGCCCTCTTCGGCCAGACCGTACAGCATGCGGCTGGTGGAGAAGATGCCGCTGTTGGCCGAGGACGTGGCCGAGGTCAGCACCACGAAGTTGATCAGGCTTGCCGCGGCAGGAATGCCGGCCAGCACGAACAGCTGCACGAACGGGCTCTTGTCCGGCACCACCTGGCGCCACGGGGTGACCGCCATGATCGCGATCAGCGCCAGCACGTAGAAGATGATGATGCGCACCGGGATCGAGTTGATCGCCTTGGGCAGGTTGCGCTCGGGGTCTGCGGTTTCAGCGGCGGTGGTACCCACCAGCTCGATGCCGACGAAAGCGAACACCGCGATCTGGAAACCGGCGAAGAAGCCGACCAGGCCCATCGGGAACATGCCGCCGTCATTCCACAGGTTCGACAACGACGCGGTGTGGCCACTGGGCGAGGTGAAGCCCCACGCCACCAGCCCGGCGCCGGTGATGATCAGTGCACAGATCGCCACGATCTTGATCAGCGCGAACCAGAATTCCATCTCGCCGAACAGCTTCACCGTCACCAGGTTCAGTGCCAGCAACAGCAGCACGCAGGCCAGTGCCGGTATCCAGGCATCCAGCCCAGGGAACCAGAACTGCGCGTAGGCGGCAATCGCGATCACGTCGGCGATGGCGGTGACGATCCAGCAGAACCAGTACGTCCATCCACAGAAGAAGCCGGCCCAGGGACCGAGCAGATCGGTGGAGAAATCGATGAAGGATTTGTACTGCAGGTTGGACAGCAGCAGCTCGCCCATCGCGCGCATCACGAAGAACAGCATCGCGCCGATGATCAGGTAGACGAAGACGATGGACGGGCCGGCCAGGCTGATGGTCTTGCCCGAGCCCATGAACAGGCCGGTGCCGATGGCACCGCCGATGGCGATCAGCTGCAGGTGGCGGTTGGACAGGCTGCGGCGCAGGTGCTCGGGGGGCGTTGCGGGCTCGGTCATGGGCGTGCATTGGGGCGGGCGAAGCGTTCGACGTTAGTCCTCCCCGGCCCGGAGCGCCAGCGCTGGACGGCCCGATTGCGTCAATCATGGTCGCTTTCATCACATTGTGACCGAATACCGGATTCGTCCCATTCCGCCCGGCCCGGCGTCATGCTCAGATAGCCGCACCTGCCCAAGGATCGGCCCGACCATGTGCCCTGCCCTGCCCGCCCCGCTGGAGCTCCGGCCTTGAGTCGGCTGCGCGTGATCATTGGTGGCACCGCGCTGGCGCTGCTGGCCGCGGCCGTGCCGATCGCGGTGATGGCCTATGCCACCTGGGACCGTGCAGTCAGCGTCGAGCAGCAGCGGCTGCGCGACATCGCCGGTCGCGCGCTGCGCCGCGCCGACCAGTCCTACCAGGAAGCGCTGGCGGCACTGCAGTCGGCCGAGGTCGGCGCCCACGACGCCTGCGGGCCCGAGCATATCCGGCGCATGCAGACACTGGTGATGACCTCGCCGTCGGTCGACCAGATGGGCTACTTCGAGGGTGGCAAGCTGCGCTGTACGTCGTGGGGGCCGTTCCTGTCCGACGTCAACCAGCCCAAGGCCGACCACGTCACCAGTGATGGCGCCGGCATCGCCGTGGATGTGCGCCCCGAGGCCAGCGGACGGCGCCAGGTCCTGTCGTTCCTGTACGGCAACTACGACGTGCTGGTCGATCCGCGCCGCTTCGTCGATGTCATCGCCGACCCGAACGTGCGCCTTGCCCTGGCCAGCCCCGATGGGCGTCTCCTGGCCAGGCAGGACGGCATGGATCCGGCATTGCTGGAGACCCTGCTGCGCGCCCCCGATGAAGGCCTGGACCACCACACCCTGTATGCCACCGCCCGCAACGAAGAGTGGTTGGCGATCGCGACCATGCCGCGTACCGCGCTTGCCGCGACCTTCCGCCAGCAGGCGTGGCTGTTCGTGCCGATCGGCGTTCTGCTGGCCGCTGCCGGTGCCGGCCTGGTGATCTGGCTGTCGCGTCGCCGCCTGTCCCTGCGCGGCGAGCTGGCCACAGCGATCCGCCGCCGCGAGCTGTACCTGCACTACCAGCCGATCATCGAGCTGGATACCGGCATCTGCGTCGGCGCCGAAGCGCTGGTGCGCTGGCAGCGCCCGGATGGCACCCAGGTGCGGCCGGACCTGTTCATTCCGCTGGCCGAAGAGGCCGGCATGATCGGCGCGGTCACCGATCTGGTGATCGAGAACGTGGTGCGCGACATGCGTGAACTGCTGGTGGCCGACCGCAGCGCGCACATCGCGATCAACCTGGCCGCCGAAGATATCAGCAGCGGCCGTGCGCTGAAGATGATCTCCAAGCACATGGCCGGCAGCGGCATCCTGCCGCAGCAGATCTGGATGGAGGCCACCGAGCGCGGCTTCCTGGATCTGGACCGCGCCCGCACGATGCTGGCGCAGGCGCGTCGGGCCGGGCACAGCGTGGCCATTGACGATTTCGGCGTCGGCTTCTCCAGCCTGCAGTACCTGGAACAGCTGCCACTGGACGCGTTGAAGATCGACAAATCATTCATCGATGCGATCGACACCGAGAGCGCCACCAGCCCGGTAACCCCGCACATCATCGACATGGCCAAGGAGCTGGGCCTGTGGGTGGTGGCCGAGGGCGTGGAGACCGAGGCACAGCTGGCGTATCTGCATACCCGGAAGGTCGAGTTCGCGCAGGGTTGGCTGTTCTCGCGGCCGCTGCCGCGGGATGAGTTCGTGGTGTTCCATCACAAGCGGCAGCAGCGCTATGGCGCGGCGCGGGAGCACATGCAGAATCCGCGCAGCGTGCCGATCGAGCGTGAGGGGATCGAGTAGGACGGCCAACGGCGGAGCCCCTCGTGGTGAGTCGCGTACAGTGGATCCATCAGTTGGGGCCGGGTGGATGGGTCGCGCAGGGGGCGCTGCAAGTACGTCCATGTAAGCTCGGTCGCCGCATCCATGCGGCTCACGCCCCTGCGCAACCCATCCACCCGGCCACGGACACATTGCGGCGGCGTCCCACCACGGAATCAACAGAAGAAAGCAAAAGCAAAAGCAAACGCGGGTCGCTGCGCTCGGCAGATCCACGCCATGCGTGGATGGCGTGGACCACGGTAGTGCCGGCCGCTGGCCGGCACCTCGGTAACGTCTGGTCTGCGCCTACGCCCAGGCCTTCGGCCGTGCCAACAGCCACGCCGCGCTCACCGCCAGCAACAGCAACGGCAACCAGCCCAGCTGGCTCGGGCCGCTGACCTGCAACAGCACACCGCCTGCTACGCCACCGGCGGCAATCGCCAGGTTCCAGCCGGTCACCAGCATCGACTGCGCCAGGTCGGCAGCAGCACCGGCACGGCGTGCGAGCGCGGTCTGGAACAGGGTCGCAACCGACCCGAACGCCACGCCCCACAGGATCGTTGCCAGCAGCAGCGGTGTGGCCTGTCCTGGCCACAACAGCAGGGCCAACACCGGAAGAATGAAACCGATCACGGCCGCCCACACCAGCGTGCGCAGATGACGGTCCACGCCCCAACCGGCAATGCCGATACCAACGATGGCAGCCACGCCGAAGGCCAGCAGCAGGCGGTCCAGCCACGGGCCGGCGCCGGCCTCCACCGCCAGCGGTTCGATGTAGGTGTACAGCACGTTGTGCGCCAGCACGTACAGCACCATCACCGCCAACGCGCTGCGCACGCCGGGCATGCGCCACACCGTACCCAACGACGTGCGCTGACCGGCCGCGGCCGCCGGTAACGCCGGCAATGCCCAGCGCGCGTACGCCAGCAGGCCGACCCCCAGCACGCTCATCAACGCGAACGCCCAGCGCCAGCCGATCTGCTGGCCCAGCAACGTGCCCGCCGGTACGCCCAGCGACAGCGCCAACGGCGATCCAACCATCGCCACCGCAATTGCCCGGCCCTGCAGCGACGGCACCACCATGCGCGCCGCGTAGCCGGCCACCAGCGACCACAGCAGGCCACCACTCACACCGGCCAGGAAACGCGCGGCCAGGATCAGCGGATAGCTGCTGCTCACGGCGGTCAGCGTGTTGACCACCACGAAGCCGGCAATGGCGGCCAGCAACAAGGGGCGTCGCGGCAGGCGCTGGGTCAACGCGGTCATCGGCAGTGCGGCCATCACCGATCCCAGCGCGTACACGCTGACCAGCTGGCCCACCGCCGCATCACTCACGCCCAGGCTCTCGCCCATCGGCCGCAGTACACCGGCCGGCAGGGTTTCGGTCAGCAGGGTGATGAAGCCGCCACCTGCAAGCGCCAGCAGGCCGGCCCACGGCAGGCGTGTAGCTTCGCCGGCAGGACTCGCCGCATCAATGGCATGGCCGCTCATCGCGCAGCCTCCAGATCGGCGTAGACCGCGTCACGCAGCTCATCAACGAAGGCACCGTCCATGCCTTCGTACAGGGTGTTGGTCAGCGCCACCACGCTCAGCCCACGCGCAGGATCGACAAACCAGCTATGGCCGTAGGCACCGCCCCAGCGCCAGGTGCCTTCGCTCTGTGGCGTGCCACTGGCGGCGGCATCGCGCAGCACCGCAAAGCCCAGCCCGAAGCCCCAGCCGGCCGGTTCCGGCGGCCCCTGCTCGCCCACCTGCGGGGTGGCCATCGCCGCCACCAGCGCGGGCGGCAACAGATTCGAAGCTTGCACATCGCGCAGGGCCTCCAACACCGCCATCACCTCGTCGGCGCTGCCAATCAGTCCAGCACCGGCCGAAGGGAAACGGCTGGCATCGGTAGCACGGGCGAGGCTGTACTCGATGCCGACGGTACCCTCGAATGGAGCGACCACCTCGCCTTCCTGCAGGCGATGCGGCTGCGGCGCGTCGGTGACATAGGGCGTGGCCAGCCGTGCGGCATCGTCGATGGCAAACGCGGTATCGCGCAGGCCCAGCGGCGTGGCCAACAGGCGTGCGAACAATGCCTGCAGCGTTTCACCAGTCGCGGCTTCAGCCACGGCGCCCGCGACGTCCACGCCCAACGAGTACAACCATTGGCTGCCCGGCGCGAACAGCAGCGGCGCCTGCGCGATGCGATGCACGTTGTCGGTCAGCGTCAGCGGATTCGCATCCATGCCATCGCTGACGCCGGCCTGTGCGTACGGGCCATCCGCATCGGCTTCGAGGAAGCGGTAACCCAGCCCGCTGCTATGGCTGAGCAGTTGGCGCAGGCTGATCGGCGGCGTGCTGCCATCGGCCAGCGCCGGGCGGAAGTCCGGCAGCCAGCGCTGTACCGGCGCATCCAGGTCCAGCACGCCTTCGGCTACCAGGCGCAGGATCACCGTGGTCAACAGCGGCTTGCTGACCGATGCCAGCCGGAACAACTGGTCGCGCAGCATCGGCGTGGCCGACTCGCGATCGGCCAGCCCGGTCGCGCTGGCGTGGCGCAGCACACCGTGCTCGCGCACCAGCACTACCGTACCGACCAGGCGCTGTGGGTGGACCTGCTGCAGCAGCCGCTGCACCGACGGCAGCGTCGGCGCAGGTGCAAGGGAAGGAACAGCGTTCATCGCGGTGATCCGTGGGGAGAGGCCCGCCACGTTAGGCACCACGCCCTCGTGCAAAAAGCCGGTTGCGGCTCCGGGCATCATGGACCCTGCAGTCCGCAATCGGCATGATGGCCGGAACTGCAAGGCCGCAACGGGCTCCACACCACTTCGCACCACAGTGTTGCGATGGCGGAGCCGTCCGCTACAGCCGCGCCGACCTACCCTGCCGCTTTCATTGCCCGCACGCCCATGTCAGTCCTGGACAACCTCGCCAATCTGCAGACCTTCGTGCACGCGGCCGACACCCGCAGCTTCGTCGAGACCGGGCGCCTGCAGGGCATCTCGGCCTCGGCCGCGGGCAAATGCGTTGCCCGGCTGGAACAGGCACTGGGCGTGCGCCTGTTCCACCGCAGCACGCGCAGCATCACCCTCACCGCCGAGGGCCAGCTGTTCCTGGCACGCTGCCGGCGCATCCTCGACGAACGCGATGCCGCACGCACCGAGCTGGCGCAACCGCATGCCGCACCGAGTGGCACGCTGCGCATCAGCCTGCCGCTGGTGGGCGATCTCACCCTGCCGCTGATGGCCGAGTTCATGACCGCGTATCCGGACATCCGCCTCGACCTCGATTTCTGCGACCGCCTGGTCGATGTCATCGAGGAGGGTTTCGATGCCGTGCTGCGCGTCGGCGAGCCCAGCGACTCGCGCATGAACGCCCGACGCCTGGGCGTGTTCCCACGCCGCATCGTCGCCTCGCCGGCGTACCTGCAGCGGCGCGGCACGCCGCGCACGCCGGCCGATCTGATGCAGCACACGCTGCTGCACTATCGCTTCCCCAGCACCGGCAAGCTGGAACTGTGGCCGATCCACTGGCCCGACCATGAAACACCGCAGGAACTGCCGGTACACATGGTGGCCAATACCATCGAAGCGCGGGTGGCGCTTGCATTGCGCGATATCGGCCTGGCCTTCGTGCCGGTGCACTCGGTGCGCGATGCACTGGCCGACGGCCGGCTGCTGACCGTGCTCGACGAGCATGTGCACTCCTGCGGCATCTTCCACCTGCTGTGGCCCTCCGGCCGCCACGTGCTTCCGAAGCTGCGGGTATTCATCGACTTCGTCAGCGCGCGCCTGGAAACCGTGCCGTAGGCCGGTAGATCCGCGCTCGATGGCCGTGCCACGTAGAGTCGAGCTTGCTCGACTGCTCCTCAAAAGCAGTCGAGCAAGCTCGACTCTACAATTCGCATGCCCTGCGGGCGGTATAATCTCCCCT
Organism: Stenotrophomonas sp. FR024; assembly: GCF_047500745.2. Classification (NCBI taxonomy): domain Bacteria; kingdom Pseudomonadati; phylum Pseudomonadota; class Gammaproteobacteria; order Lysobacterales; family Lysobacteraceae; genus Stenotrophomonas; species Stenotrophomonas sp. FR024. Next base: position 5,658 of record NZ_JAXAXM020000009.1, on the reverse strand, counting down.
CATCCCTCCCAGAGGCTCGCGACCAATGCGCCATTGATGCCGCCGTCTTCGCAACAGACGGCCTGACTCTTCCCGCCCCTGCGCGCAGGGGAGAACCCGGCATCCATGGAGGTCGCATGACCCCGCATTCCCTCACGCTCGATCGCGTGTCGTATCGATTGGCCGACGGCCGCCCGCTGTTTTCCGATCTGACGTTTTCCTTCGAACCGGTCGCCACCGGCCTGGTCGGTGCCAATGGCGCTGGCAAAAGCGTGCTCGCACGCCTACTGGCCGGGCGTCTGTCGCCCGATAGTGGCCAGGTGCGTGGCAGTGGCCGCGTGTTCCTGTTGCCGACACCCGGTTATCCACCCGCCGGCACGGTCGGTGAACTGGCCGGCGTCGGCGCGGAACTGGCCGCACTGCAACGCATCGAAGCCGGCAGCGTCGATGAGGCCGACTTCACCTGCCTAGGCGAGCGCTGGGACCTGCGCGAACGCCTGCAGCAGCAATGGCGTGCGCTGCAGCTTCCCGACGACCTCGATCCCGCCCAGCCGGCCGCGCGCCTCAGTGGCGGCCAGGCCATGCAGGTGGCGCTGTCCGGCGCCTGGGCCAGCGGTGCCGACTGGCTGATCCTGGACGAACCCAGTAACCACCTCGACGCACGCCATCGCCAACAGCTGTACGAACAGTTGCAGCAGTGGCGCGGTGGCCTGCTGGTGATCAGTCATGATCGCGAACTGCTGGGCCGCATGCAGCAGATTGTCGAACTCGATGGGCGTGGCCTGCATCGCTATGGCGGCGCATGGCAGCACTACGCCGACACACGCGCCGCCGAACGTGAAGCCGCCACCGCCCAGCTTGACCATGCGCGTGCGCAGCACCGGCAACAGCAACGCAGCGCGCGCGAACAACACGAACGCCAGCAGCAACGCCAGGCACGTGGCAACCGTGATGCGAAGCAGGCCAACCAGGCCCCCATCCTGCTCGGCCGGCAGAAGCAGCGCGCCGAGGCCAGCCACGGCCGCGCGCAGCAGGTGCAGGCCGAACGCCTGCAGGCCAGTGCAGAGCAGCTGCGCGCAGCGGCGTCGGCGGTTCATGCGGCACCGGAACTGGCGCTGTTTGCCACCGATGGCGAGCGTGGCAGCGCACGCCTGCTGCAGGTACAGGATCTGGTCCTGCCACATGGCTGCAGCGCACCATTGCAGCTGGAGATCCGTCGAGGGCAGCGCATCGCCGTGGTCGGTGACAACGGCAGTGGAAAATCAACCCTGCTGCGTGTGCTGGCCGGCCAGCTGCCGGCGCGCAGCGGCATCGTGCAACGGCATGCGCCACTGGCTCTGCTCGACCAGCAGCTGCTGGGGCTGTCCGGCGAATGCAGCATCCTCGACAGCGTGCAGGCCGCCAACCCGAGTGCCGACCCCGGGGAGCTGCGCACGCGCCTGGCCCTGTTGGGTCTGGACGCACAACGCATCCAGCGCCCCGCCCGCAGCCTCAGCGATGGCGAACGGGTGAAGGGCACACTGGCCAGTGTGCTCTACGCCGATCCCGCGCCCCAACTGTTGCTGCTGGACGAGCCCGGCAATGCACTGGACCTCAGTGCATTACAGGCGCTGGAAGAACTGCTTGCGGCATGGCCGGGCGCACTGGTGATGGTCAGCCACGACCGGCACCTGCTGCAGGCGTTGCGGCCGACCCAGGTGCTGCACGTGAGCACCGAGGGCTGGCAGTGGCATGACGCCTTGTAGATCCACGCATGGCGTATCGACCCGGGGTAGTGCCGGCCGCTGGCCGGCAGCCCAGGAAACCTCAATGCACCGTCAGCGCTTCCACACCGGGAACGCCTGTGGCATCTGCTGCCACAGCAGCGGCCCCGCCCGCAGCTCCTGGTCATTGAGCAGGCACGCATCCAGCTCCGCGCGCACCGCACGCTCATCCATGTGCACACCAATCACCACCAGCTCCTGGCGGCGATCACCCCACAACGGGTGCCACAGCCGCTGCATCGCCGTGTGCGCGGCTGCATCCGGAAACTCTTCCAGCCCCGGCAACGGTGCGCTCCAGCAATCGGCCTGCTGCCGCGCCCAGCCAAGGTCGCTGTAGGGCAGCGGTGTCGGCGGCAACAACGGTGCGGTGTCTTCCAGGCCGGCACGCACGCGGTCGCGCGCGGCATACCAGAAACCCGCCGCCTGCGTCCGCGTCGCGGCGCCCACGGTGTTCAACTCGCCTACCCAATCCATGCGGTTGGCCAGCCAGAACCAGCCCTTGCTGCGGATCACGCCGGGCATGCCGGACTGCAGCGCGCGGGCGAATCGCGCGGGGTGGAACGGACGCCGCGAACGGTAGACGAAGCTGCCGATGCCGTACTCTTCGGTTTCCGGTGTGTGCTCGCCACGCAGCTCCTTCACCCAACCCGGCGCGCGTTGCGCACGCTCCATGTCGAAGCGGCCGGTATCCAGCAGCTCGGCCAACGGCACATCACCGAAGCTGGACAGCAGCAGCTTCGCATCCCGGTTCAAGCCACGCAGTACCGCCAGCGTGTCCTGCAACACTTCGTCATCCACTTGGTCGATCTTGCTGACCACGATCACGTCGGCGAACTCCACCTGCTCGCACAGCAGGTCGACCACACCGCGATCATCGTCCGGCCCGGCCTGCTGGCCGCGCTCGGCCAGGCGCAGGGTCGAACCGAAGTCGGCAAGGAACGCGCTGCCGTCGACCACCGTCACCATCGTGTCCAGCCGCGCGATATCACTCAGGCTGAAGCCGTGCTCGTCGCGCACCGCGAACGTGGCCGCCACCGGCATCGGTTCACCGATGCCCGTCGATTCGATCAACAGATAGTCATAGCGGCCGGCCTCGGCCAGGCGCTGCACTTCCTGCAGCAGGTCGTCGCGCAGGGTGCAGCAGATGCAGCCGTTGCTGAACTCCACCAGCGTCTCTTCGGTGCGGCGCAGCTCGGCGCCACCTTCGCGCACCAGCTGCGCATCGATGTTGACCTCACTCATGTCGTTGACGATGACTGCCACGCGCAGGCCCTCTCGGTTGCGCAGGATCTGGTTGAGCAGGGTGGTCTTGCCGGCCCCAAGGAAGCCGGACAGCACGGTGACCGGAAGGCGACGGTCGGCGCGGGAAACAGTGTTCATGTCGGAGCGGGTTGGCTGCGGAACGGAAATGTTACTGTATAACAGTTGCCGCGCAAGGAACCTCCCCTGATGAAGTCGCCTTCTGCCGCCCTGCTCGATGCCGGCGCGGTCGCCCTGTCCAGCCTGTGCCTGCTGCACTGCTTGGCGTTGCCCCTGCTTGCCGCCGCGCTGCCGCTGTTCGGCACCTGGGCCGAAGCGGAATGGGTCCACCTGCTGTTCGTGGCCATCGCCCTGCCACTGACCGGCTACGCGCTGTGGCGGGCCGAGCGCCGTCACCCACTGCCCGTGCTGGCCTGGGCCACCGCCGGCGCCGGGCTCGGCCTGCTGCTGGCCGGCGCGCTGGCCTTGCCCTCACATGACTGGGAAACGCCGATGACGGTCACTGGCAGCCTGCTGCTGGCCGCCACGCATATCTGGAACGCGCGGCACCGGCACGGGTAGTGCCGGCCGCCGGCCGGCAACCGCATGAGCTTCGGACGCCACGGGTAGTGCCGGCCGCTGGCCGGCAACTGCATGAGCTTCGGACGCAACCTGCAGTTGCCGGCCAG
>NZ_JAXAXM020000009.1:0-1978 GCF_047500745.2 Stenotrophomonas sp. FR024 | reverse complement strand
CTGCAGGTTGCGTCCGAAGCTCATGCAGTTGCCGGCCAGCGGCCGGCACTACCCCTGCTATTTGCCGTAGCGGCGCAGCAGCTCCACCAGCACCGCAGCCTCGTCCGCCCGCTGCTGCGGGTCATCGGCACCCACTACGTGTTCCTGCAGATGCTCGTGCAGCAACTCCATCAGCAGGCTGTGGGCGGCACCGCGCACCGCGGCGACCTGCACCAGCACGCCCGCGCAGTCCCCCGCTTCCCCCTCGGGCTTGTCCAGCGCCTGCTCCAACGCCGCCACCTGACCCGCGATACGGCGTACCCGGGTCCGCAGCTGCTTTCGATTCTTATGTACATGGGCCATGGCGGGATCATATACCCTATGGGGGTATCCACTCCAGCTCCCGCCGCCATGCACTTGGACGCCCTCGCCGCCGCCCGTCGCCACGAACACCGCTTCGACGACGGCAACCCGCTGGCTGAACGCAATACCCGCCGCGCCCTGTGGCTCACCGTCAGCATGATGTTGGTGGAGATCGTCGGCGGCTGGTGGTTCAACTCCATGGCCGTGCTCGCCGACGGCTGGCACATGAGTTCGCACGCGCTGGCGCTGGGCCTCTCGGTGTTCGCCTACCGCTGCGCGCGCCGCTACGCGCACGATCCGCGCTTTGCCTTCGGTACGTGGAAGATCGAGATCCTGGCCGGCTACACCAGCGCCATCGCACTGCTTGGCGTCGCCGCGCTGATGGCCGTGCAATCGCTGGAACGGCTGTGGGTGCCGGCACCGATCCATTACGACGAAGCCATCGCCATTGCAGCGTTGGGCCTGGGCGTGAATCTGCTCTGCGCCTGGTGGCTGCACGACAGCCCGGGCCACGCGCATCACCATCATGGGCATGGGCATGACCATCATCACGGGCACGACCACGATCACAGCCATGCGCACGGTCACGACCTCAACCTGCGCTCGGCCTACGTGCACGTGCTGGCCGACGCCGCCACCTCGGTGCTGGCCATCGTCGCCCTGCTTGGCGGCAAGCTGCTGGGCCTGACCTGGCTGGACCCGGTGATGGGCCTGGTCGGCGCCGTGCTGGTGACGGTCTGGGCGATCGGCCTGCTGCGCGATAGCGGCCGCATCCTGCTCGACGCGCAGATGGATGCACCTGTGGTGGCCGAAGTACGCGAAGTGATCGAACAGGGCCCGTGGCCGGCACGCCTGGCCGACCTACACGTCTGGCAGGTGGGTCGCGGCAAGTACGCGGTCAGCGCCAGCGTGGTCACCAGCGACGTCAGTCTGGATGCCGATACCGTGCGCAACGCGCTGGCGATTCATGAGGAGCTGGTGCACGTGACGGTGGAGATTCACCGCAGCGCCTGACCCGCATCCGGTAGTGCCGGCCGCTGGCCGGCATGGCATGCTCCGGCCGCCGCTGACCAGTAGAGCCAGGCCATGCCTGGCTGCGTTGCCCACAAGTCGAGATCCTATGTTCGTGGTCAAGCCTGCTGGAAGCAGGCTTGACCCACCTTCAGCATGGCCGGATCGAAGTCCCGGCCGCTTTTGAAGACACCCCAGGCGATCCTGGCCAGCTTTCTGGCCAGGATGTTGAAGACGGCGGTGCTGGGGTGACCGCGTTTTGACAGCTCGTCGTAGAGCGGTTGCCCCCGACGACACCGCTTGAGCCCCATGGCGGCCATGTAGAGCATCTGGCGCAGCACTGGCGCGCCCTGTTTGGACAGCCGACGCCGTCCCGTTCTGCCGCCAGACTCGTTAGGCCGGGGATCCAGGCCCGTGCAGGCGATCCACGCGTTGGCGTTGGCCAACGGCCAGCGCGTCATGTAGTAAATCAGGTGAGCGGCGACGGCAGGGCCGATACCAGGGATGGTCAACAGGCGCTTGTAGAGCGCGCCATGCTCTCCATCGCGACCCAAGCGCTGCAGTTCGCTTTCCAGCTCGGACAGCGTCCCAGCCAGAGCGCAGAACAGATCTGACAGCTCCCCGG
>NZ_JAXAXM020000008.1:594-201308 GCF_047500745.2 Stenotrophomonas sp. FR024 | reverse complement strand
GACCCCAGATGTATTTCGATATCTGACAGTTTTCATCCACGCATGGCGTGGATCTACCGTGTCGACCAAGGTCGACACCTACCAACAGCCGCCGGAATCTGTCAGAGGTGGGGCGGTGTGGGCAGGCAGGACCGTTGGCGCCATGGATGGCGCCATCGAGCCCCCAGGGATGGGTTTACGGCGTGTCCTGCCTGCCCACACCGCCCCGCCCCCCCACGGAAGCCAGCTGTTGCTTCGGCTGTTGCCATTGATTCGGCGGGTGCAGGGCTGCAAGCCCTGCTCGACCAACCCCTCACACCGTGATGGTCTGGGTCAGTGACTCCCACGTCGGTGGCACCGGCCACGCCGCCGCCTGGTTGCCATCCAGCACCCTGCGCAGATCACGCGGATCGATCTGCGGTGCCAGCACGTGCACCAGCTCCAGCGCGTAATCACGCAGCACGCGATCGCGAGGCAGCACCGCCCAGGCAATGCACTCAGTGATCGGCTCCGGGGCCGGCCACGACCTCAGGTCTTCGTCGTTGGAACTGACCGCCATCTCCGCCAGCAGGCCCACGCCCAGACCGGTACGCACGTAGGTCTTGATCAGGTCGGCATCCAGCGCGGTCAGCGCCAGATCCGGCACCAGGCCGTTCGCAGCGAAGGCGCGCTGCAACGAGGAATTCGGCCGGGTCGAGGATTCGTAGCTGATCAATGGCTGGCGGGCCAGCGCGGCCAGGTCTGGGGCGCGGCCGACGCGGTCCAGCGGGTGGCCCTTCGGTACCACCACCAGACGTCGCCAGCGGAACAGCGGCACCGCGATGCCGTCGGTGGGCTCACCGCCAGCGGTGCTGATGATCGCAATGTCGGCATCACCCTGGTTCAAGCGGTCCAGCGCGTCGGCTTCGCCGGCCTGCTGCAGGTGCACGCTCACCTGGGGATAGGCCTGCTTGATCGCTGCCACCGCCGGCGGCAGCACGAAGCGCGCCTGGGTGTGGGTGGTGGTCAGGATCAGCTGGCCCTGGCTCTCGCGGCGCTGGTTGGCCGCGTAGGTGCGGATGTTGTTGGCCTCGGCCAGCACCGCACGAGCGCGGGCGATGACCTCGGTGCCGGCCGGGGTGACCGACTCCAGGCTGCGGCCCTTGCGCACGAACAACAGGAAACCCAGCTCGTCCTCCAGCTGCTTGAGCTGCTTGGACAGGCCGGGCTGGGTGGCGTGCACGCGCGAGGCGGCCAGCGTGATGTTCAGCTCGGCGTCGGCGATGGCAACCAGGTAGCGCAGCTGGGTCAGCGTCATGGGAGGCAGGCGGCGTGGGGCGGAGGTCCACTCTAGGGTCAATTGCCGTCACCAGCTTATAACCAAAGGTTGTTTAAGAAAGGTATCTGGTCATTTCCGGGCGTCATATGCCGGCGCTACGGTCAGCCGGCAGCCGCTGGCCTGAACAGCCAGCCCTCCCCCTTCGCCCGCCGAAGCCCGGCGCGGCCCCGTTTCCGGAGCGCTTCCATGGCCCTGTACGACTCCATCCTCGATACCGTCGGCAACACCCCCATCGTCAGGCTGCAGCGCCTGGCGCCCGCGCAGGTCAGCGTCTACGCCAAGGTCGAGTCGTTCAACCCGGGCGGTTCGGTGAAGGACCGTCTGGCGCTGGCGATCATCCTCGACGCCGAGGCACGCGGCCTGCTCAAGCCGGGCGACACCATTGTCGAAGCCACTTCAGGCAACACTGGCGTGGCACTGGCGATGGTCGCCGCCGCGCGCGGCTACAAGTTCGTGGCCACCATGGTCGAGACCTTCTCGGTGGAGCGCCGCAAGCTGATGCGCGCCTATGGTGCCAAGGTGATCCTGACCCCGGCCGCCGAGCGCGGCAGCGGCATGGTGCGCAAGGCGGCCGAACTGGCCGAGCAGCACGGCTGGTTCCTGGCCAGCCAGTTCGCCAACCCGGCCAACCCGGCCTACCACCGCAACACCACCGCCGCCGAGATCCTGCGCGACTTCGCCGGCAAGCGGCTGGACTACTTCGTCAGCGGCTGGGGCACGGGCGGCACGCTTACCGGCGTGGGCGAAGTGCTGAAGGTCGCGCGCCCGCAGACCCGTATCATCGCCACCGAACCGGCCGGCGCCGCGCTGCTGAAGGGCGATGACTGGAAGCCGCACAAGATCCAGGGCTGGACCCCGGACTTCGTGCCGGACGTGCTCAACCGCGATGTGGTGGACGAACTGGTCTCGGTCGAAGATGACCGCGCGATCGCCACCGCGCGCCGCCTGGCTGCGGAGGAAGGCATCTTCGTCGGCATCTCCGCCGGCGCCACCGTGGCCAGCGCGCTGGACGTGGCCGCCCGCGCTGAACCGGGCTCGGTGATCCTGGCAATGCTGCCCGATACCGGCGAGCGCTATTTCTCCACACCGCTGTTCGCCGATGTGAATGAGGGTTCCGACGACGACTGGCTGGCCGGCCTGCCGTGATGCATCGGGTCGGATCCCTTTCCTGCAGGGAAAGGGCTCTGACCCGGTTTGCCAGAACCATGGATCGCAGGGGTCAGAGCCTTTTCCGTGCGGGAAAAAGCTCTGAGCCCTTTCTGCTTCAGCCTGCGTGAAGGCGTCGCCCGCCATCGTGCGTGAAGGCCGTCGGATCGCAGCGCGTGAGACGGTCATGACGCAGTATCGATGCCCTGTCCCCTACCGTGGGAACAGCCGGCGCAGATGCTGCGCGGAACACCTCACAGGCAGGAGACGGACGCATGAAGATCGAAGTTTGGCAGGGCGATATCACGACCCTGGCGGTGGATGCGATCGTCAACGCGGCCAATGAAACACTGCTCGGCGGCGGCGGCGTCGACGGCGCGATCCATCGCGCGGCCGGGCCGGCATTGCTGGCCGAGTGCGAGCAGTTGCCGGAACTGCGTCCGGGCGTGCGTTGCCCGACCGGCGAAGTGCGCGCCACCGACGCTTACGCATTGCCTGCGCGGCATGTACTGCACACGGTGGGCCCGGTCTGGCACGACGGCCAGCGCGACGAACCGGCATTGCTGGCCAACTGCTACTGGAAATCGCTGCAGTTGGCCGAGTCGCTGGGCGTGAAGTCGATCGCCTTCCCGGCGATCAGCTGCGGTGTGTATGGCTATCCGCTGTACCAGGCCGCGCAGATCGCAGTGACGGAAACACTGGCGTGGCAGCGCAGCCATGCACAGCCGATGCGCATCGTGCTGGTGGCGTTCAACACTGCTACGGCGAAGGCCTACCAGCAGGCATTGAGCGCCGCGGGACAAAGCACGGACAACGAACCGCGCGGATCGATGCTGCCGCCTCTGGGCGATGCGGGCTTCGCCGCTGCGCACTGAACCGCAGCGCTTCCGGTAAAAGGAAAGGCCGGGCATTGCCCGGCCTTTCCCGTTGCGGCCTTGAGGTCATCCACGCTACGTGTGGATCACCTCAACGGCTGGCTGCTTCCACCGCAGCAGCGGCGTCATCGGCCACGGCAGCAGCTGCATCGGCAGCGGCGCGTGCGGCCGAGGCGGCAGCACCGTCGGCGCTGGCACCTTCGACCTGCACGCGCACTTCCACCAGGCCCGCACCGTTGTTCAGGCTGGACACGTCGACGGTGTAGTGACCTGCCGGCAGCGTCTCTTCCAGGCGTGCATTGGTGCCATTGCCACCGTCGTCGTCGGTCAGCTCGACGTCGCCGCCGACCACGCGCAGCACGGTATCGACCTGGCTGGAAATCGCGTCCAGGCGCACGTCGGCCGGACGATCCAGGGTCAGCAGGAAGCGGCGGCGGCCTTCGTTGTCGAGCATGGTGTACGCGCTGCCCGACTTCGGCAGTGCCGTGCCATCGCGATCCACCAGGTTGCCTGGCAGTTCAATGCGGGTGGCCGACAGGGTGAACATGCCATTGACGCCGTCGCCGAGGCCGCGTGCAGTCAGGGTGTACTTGCCCGGCTTCAGCGAGAGGTTCAGGCGCGAGTTGGTGCTGTCGCCGCCGTCATCGTTCTCGGCATCCACGCCCTGGCCGGACAGCTTCAGCACCGGATCGAAGACATCCGAGACCAGGCGGATCTCGTACAGGCCCGCCTTCTCCACCTGCAGGGTGTAGTCCTGCGAGTTGCTGGCCAGCATATCGACGATCTCACCACTGCCCACCAGCGGCTTGCCGTCGTACGGCTTCAGCTTCTCGGCGCGCAGGCGGTACGGACCAAAGGCACTCGGACCGTTGGCGTTGACCGCCACCTGGTAGGTGCCGCCACCGTTGGCACGGAAGGCCAGCGAGACATCGCCTTCGCGTTCGTAACCGGTATTGCTGGTGGACACCAGGCTGCCGTTGTTGAACACGGCGATCGAACCGGTCAGTGCGCCGGTGAGCTTCAGGCCGACCAGTTCCCTGTCTTCCAGCTTGATCTGGTACAGCTGGTGATGGCTGCCGTCGTTGAAGTTGATGCCGCTGCGCGAGGTGATCTCGCCGGACACCGGCTTGTCGAAATCGAGCGACGCGGCCTTGCCTGCGTCACCACCGCCACCGATGCGGTTGCAACCGCCGGCGATCAGGACCGTGGCGACGGCCAGTGTGATTGCTGCCAAACGCATGTTTTTTCTCCTTGGCCTTCCATGTATGTCCCGCACACCGGCCCGGTGCGTGGGGGCGGAAAAGATACCCGCAAAAGCAAACGCCGGCGTGATGCCGGCGTTGCCCTGTTCATCCTGCGATGGGACGGATCAACCGTTCCACTTGCCCAGCGCGGCCAGGCCGTTGTCCTTGGCGCGCTCGTACACGGTCTTCTGGGCGGCAGCGTAGTTGCCCTTCATGTCCTTGGCCCACAGCTTCAGCGCGGCCTGCTGCATGGCGCGGCCGTAGGAGAAGCTCAGCGGCCACGGCAGGTTGCCCAGCTGGTTCATCGCGTTCAGATGCTCGGTGGACTGCTCGTCGCTCTGGCCACCGGACAGGAACACCACGCCCGGCAGGATGGCCGGCACGGTGCTCTTCAGGCACATCACGGTCGACTCGGCCACTTCCTCGACGTCGGCCTGCTCATCGCAGCCCTTGCCGGAGATGACCATCGAGGCCTTCAGGATGGTGCCTTCCAGCAGCACGTTCTGCTGGTACAGGGCATCGAACAGCGAACGCAGGGTGGCTTCGGTGACTTCGTAGCAGGTCTCGATGTCGTGGTCGCCGTCCATGATCACTTCCGGCTCGACCATCGGCACCAGGCCGCATTCCTGGCACAGGGCGGCATAGCGGGCCAGCGCGTGGGCGTTGGACTCGATGCAGGTGCCCGACGGAATGCTTTCGCCGATGTTGATCACCGCACGCCACTTGGCGAAGCGCGCACCCAGCTTGTAATACTCCTGCAGGCGCTCGCGCAGGCCGTCCAGGCCTTCGGTCACCAGCTCGCCCGGGCAGCCGGCCAGCGGGTGCGCACCCTTGTCCACCTTGATGCCCGGAATCATGCCGTGGTCGGCCATGTACTTGGCGAACGGCACGCCGTCCTTGGTCGACTGACGGATGGTTTCGTCAAACAGGATGGCGCCGGAAATGTGCTCGTTGAGCTTCGGCGTGGTCAGCAGCAGTTCGCGGTAGGCACGACGGTTCTCCTCGGTGTTCTCGATACCGACGCCTGCGAAACGCTTGGCGATGGTAGCGGTGGATTCGTCGATCGCGATGATGCCCTTGCCCGGGGCAACCATGGCCTGGGCGGTTTCAGCCAGCTGTTCGATGCTCATGTACTTCCTGTGGCGGGTGCGGGAAAAACGTAAGTATAGCCCCGCCGCCCGTTGCACCGACGTGCAGGGCAGTCTGGAAACGATTCCAATGTCCGCACCGGACAGACGATGTCCTGTTGCGCCGGGTCACGACCCCTTCAGGGATCTGACCCCGGGTCGGACCCGCGCAGCGGCTCCGACCCAGGGCCGCCTGGGTTTACAGATCGCCCAGGCCGCTGGCGCGGCCGTCTTCGCCCACTTCCAGCAGGCGCAGGGTGTTGGTCGCGCCCAGGGTTTCCATGTGCTCACCGCTGGTGAACACGACGCGGTCACCGGCCTGCAGCAGTTCGGCTTCCACCAGCAGGCGGATGCTGCCGCGTGCGGCTTCACGCGGGGTCAGGCCACGGCTGTCGAAGTTGATCGGGTAGACATCGCGCATCAGCGCCATCTGGCGGCGTGCACCGTCGTGGCGGGTGACCGCGAACACCGGCGCCTTGGCGCGGAAACGCGACAGGTAGCGGGCGGTGCCACCGGATTCGGTCATCGCCACGATCGCGCGCACGCCCACGTGCTGCGACAGGAACATGGTGGCCATGGCAATGGCCTGGTCGGCACGTTCCAGGTTGCGCGGCGAGGCGTTGAAGTCGGTCTCGGTCTGGAACTGGCGCTCTGCACCCAGGCAGATGCGCGCCATCGCTTCCACCGCCTTGACCGGCCAGGCACCGGCAGCGGTCTCGGCCGACAGCATCACCGCGTCCGTGCCATCGATGACCGAGTTGGCCACGTCCAGCACTTCGGCACGGGTCGGGATCGGGCTTTCGACCATCGACTGCAGCATCTGCGTGGCGGTGATCACCACCTTGTTCTGCGCCAGCGAGGCCTTGATGATCTTCTTCTGCAGGCCCGGCAGTTCGGCATCGCCGATTTCCACGCCGAGGTCGCCACGGGCCACCATCACCACGTCGCTGGCCTCGACGATCTCTTCCAGGTTCTCGATGGCCTCGGTGCGCTCGATCTTCGACACCAGCGCGGCATCGCAGCCGTGCGAGCGGGCGATCTCACGCGCGTCGTTCATGTCCTGCGCATTGCGGCAGAACGACACGGCGATGAAGTCGACACCGATCTTGGCGACGATGCCGATCAGTTCCTTGTCGCGCTCGGTCAGCGCGCCCAGCGACAAGCCACCGCCCTGCTTGTTCAGGCCCTTGCGGTCGGAAAGCACACCGTCGTTCAGTACGGTGTTGATGATGCGTTCGCCCTGCACTTCCACCACCTGCAGCTGCATCAGGCCGTCGTCGAGCAGCAGCACATCGCCCGGACCCACGTCCTGCGGCAGGCCGAGGTAGCTCACGCCCACCTGGGTGGCGTCACCCGGGCCGGCGCTGGTGCTGGCGATCAGGTCGAAGCGGTTGCCCGCCTTCAGCTGTACCTTGCCTTCGGCGAAGCGCTCGATGCGGATCTTCGGGCCCGGCAGGTCGGCCAGGATGCCGACTTCCACGCCCACGCGGGCCGCGGCAGCGCGCACTTCGGCAGCACGCTTGGCCTGGCCGGAGGGATCGCCATGGCTGAAGTTCAGGCGCACCACGTTGACGCCGGCGCGGAACAGATCCTCCAGCACGCCCGGCGGATCAGTGGCCGGACCGAGGGTGGCAAGGATCTTGGTGCGACGCTGACGCTCGAACATGGTGGATGGGCCTCTCCCGATAAAGAACGGAAATTAGCACATCCTTCACGCCGCATGTATACGGTTACAGCCTTGTGCTGCCTGACTTCGCGGGTCATGGAACGGACATCACCCGGACATACGCTGGCGCAGGGAGTTCTGCAGAGCCGAGCATGGGCTCGGCTCTGCAGGGGACTAGGCCAGCAGCGTTTCCAGCTGCGCCGGCTCACGGGCCAGCTGCCCGGCACCGGCTTCGGTGAGTTCGGCCTCACCGCCAAAGCCCCACAACACACCGACGCTGCGCAGGCCATGGTGACGCGCGCCTTCAATGTCCATGCGGCGGTCGCCGATCATCCAGCACTGCGCGGGCTGCACCTGCAGCCGACGCAGCGCCTCACCGACCAGTTCCGGCTTGTGGCTGCGCGAGCCATCCAGGGTCGAGCCGACGATCTCCTCGAACAGCCCACCGAACGGCAGGTGGGCAAGGATGCGGCGCGCGTGCGGCTCATTCTTGGCAGTGACCACCGCCAGGCGATGGCCACGACCATGCAGCGTGCGAAGGGTGTCTTCCACCTGCGGGTACACCGTGTGCTCGCGCCAGCCCTCGACGTCGAAGCGCTCACGGTAGTAGCCCACCGCCTGTTCCACCCGCGCCGGTTCACCGAACAGCGGCGCGAAGGTGGTGCGCAGCGACGGACCGATCCAGCCCAGCAGGGTCTCCTGCGGTGGCACCGGATGGTCCATCTTCTGCAGCGCATAGGCGATGCAGGCGGTGATACCCACCTGCGAATCGATCAGCGTGCCGTCCAGGTCGAAGAACAGGACATCCTTGCTGCGATCGGCACTCATGCGCCGCGCGCGTCGAGTGCGGCCACCGCCGGCAGGGTCTTGCCTTCCAGGAATTCCAGGAACGCACCGCCACCGGTGGAGATGTAGCTGACCTGCTGGGCGATATCGAACTTGTCGACCGCGGCCAGGGTGTCGCCGCCACCGGCGATGGAGAACGCCGGCGAACTGGCGATGGCACGGGCCAGCGCTTCGGTGCCCTTGCTGAAGGCCTCGAATTCGAACACACCGACCGGACCGTTCCAGACCACGGTACCGGCCTTCCCGATCAGTTGCGCGTACTGCGCCGCGGTCTGCGGGCCGATGTCCAGGATCAGGTCGTCTTCGGCAACGGCGTCGACCGCCTTCACTTCGGCAAGCGCGTCCGGCATGAACTGCTTGGCGGTGACCACGTCCACCGGCAGCGGGATATCGGCGCCACGCGCCTTGGCATCGGCCACGATCTTCTTCGCGGTGTCCAGCAGGTCCGGCTCGTACAGCGACTTGCCGACGTTGTAGCCGGCGGCAGCGATGAAGGTGTTGGCGATGCCACCACCGACGATCAGCTGATCGACTTTGCCGACCAGGTTGGCCAGCAGTTCCAGCTTGGTGCTGACCTTGCTGCCGGCGACGATGGCCAGCAGCGGCTTGGCCGGTGCATCCAGCGCCTGCGCCAGCGCGTCCAGTTCGGCCATCAGCAGCGGGCCACCGGCAGCGACCGGGGCGAAGCGGATGACGCCATGGGTCGAGGCCTGCGCGCGGTGTGCGGTACCGAAGGCATCCATCACGAACACATCGCACAGGGCGGCGTACTTCTTCGACAGGGCTTCATCGTCCTTGCCCTCGCCGAGGTTCATGCGGCAGTTTTCCAGCAGCACCAGCTGGCCCGGCTGCACGTCGACACCGTCGACCCAGTCGCGCACCAGCGGAACCTCGCGACCGAGCAGCTCGGACAGGCGCTGGGCCACCGGCGCCAGCGAATCGGCTTCGCTCCACACGCCTTCCTTCGGGCGCCCCAGGTGCGAGGTGACCATCACCGCCGCACCCTGCTCCAGCGCGCGCTTGAGCGTCGGCAGCGAAGCGGTGATGCGCTGTTCGGAGGTGATGCGGCCATTCTCGATCGGCACGTTCAGATCCTGGCGGATCAGCACGCGCTTGCCGGAGAGGTCGAGGTCGGTCATGCGGACGATGGACATGGGCAACTCTTTGGCTCAGGGACGGGATGCCGGGCTACGGCAGACGGCCATTGTATCGGGTGCGGGTGGTGGGAGGGCCGATGCCTGCGGCAGGCAGAGGCGCACGGCAACGCAACGGCAACGGCAACGGCAACAGCAACTGCCAAAGCGCTGGCGCTTCATGATGCTGGGGGTGGGCCGGGGCGGTCTGGGCTGGCAGGGGGCGCCGTGAATCCGTCCATGGAGGCTTGGCAGCCGCTTGCTCGTGTGCGCTGTCCTGCGCACACGGCAAGACCGGGGTTGGCCGTCCTGCCCAACCCGCCCGAGGCATGCCTCGGGCCCATGCGGCTGACACCCCTGCCAGCCCACACTACCCCGGCCTCGACAGGTTCATGAGGTGACGCGGATGGCAAAGGCGGAAGCAAGAGCGGCTTCTGGTGTCGGGAAAAAAATGAAGAGCCGAGCATGGGCTCGGCTCTACAAGGAGCGCGCAGCCAAGCCGCTTTTGCTTTTGCTCTTCTTTTTTCTCATCCGTGGGTGGACGCACCCGGAAACTGTCAGAGGCCGGGCGGGGTGGGTTCGCGGGGGTGTCCGTCGCATGGATGCGGCGGCCAAGCCTACAAGGACGTACTTGCGGCGTCCCCCGCGAACCCACCCCGCCCGGCCAAGCGCAGCTTTGCAGTCGAGCAAGCTCGACTCTACCGACGCTACGGCCACCCACGAGGGGCTGCGCCGTTCGCCGGAACCTACGCCGAAGGCGCCGGCTTCTGCCGAAGCAGACTGACCGCCAGGCCGCCAACAACCAACACACCCAGCCCCAGCAACGCCCACAGCAGCCACGACTTCCAGTCGTGCTGCGGCTTCAGTGCCGACTCACCGGCCAGCGGCTCCGGGCTGCCCTCCAGGCGCGCCAGCGTCGGCTGCCACGACGGATCATTGCGCTGCCGCAGCTCCTCGATCAGCACACCGATCGGCGCCTCCATCCGGCGCGCAGTCGAGCTGCCCACCGCCAGCGCATACGGCGCCGCGCCCTGGCTCAGGAACACCAGCACTTCCGGCTGATAACCCAGACGCAGGGTTGGAGCCGTCGCCGTTTCAGCCGGATTCGCTACCAGCTTCCAGTAACGATCCCGATGCACGCCGCCCAGCGGCTGCGCAGCCGATTGCTGACGCTGGCCCTGCGCGCCCTGCTGCAGCTGATAGGCAATCCACGGTGCACTACGGCGCTGCCATTCCGCGCTCTCGTCATCGCGGCTGAACAATGTCCACTGCACAAGGCTGTTGTCGGTGCTGGCCACGTCAGCACGCGCCGCCGGGAAGCGGCCATCCATCTCGAAGGTGTATTCGCCCTTGCGCTTCGAGGTCGGTTCCAGCGACAGCCACTCCCACGGCAGTGTGGCCGGTGCCGGCGGCAGCTCGGCCAGTACGCTGCGCAACGTTGGCAGACGGGCATCGCCCTGCGCCAGCACACGCAGATAGCGCGCTTCACCATCCACCTGCAGACGGCGCTGCAGCAGGCGCTTGCCGGCGCGCTGCAGATCCACCAGCGGAATGTCGCGGCCAATCGCACGCCAGTGCTGCAGGTCGTCGCTGACGTCCAGCTGCACCTGTGCCTGCAACGGCTGGCCACTGTCCGCCCAATCCAGCACCAGTGCCGCCAATGGTTGCTGGCCGAGCACGCTGGCATCGATCAGCCAACCGCCCTGCCCGTTCGCTACCGCGCCACCACCCACACGCGCCTCGACCCGGCGTACGCGGCCATCGGTATCGCGCTCGGTCAGCAACTGCAGGTCGTTGCGCTGCGCTTCGGCCAGCGGCGGCAACGCGAACCACGGCAGCTCACGCTGCACCGGCGGCTGTGCCAGCGGCTGGTCCGGCGCCAGCAAGGCCGACGGCAACGATTGGCCGGCGGCATTGAACACCTGCACATCGCCCAGGTCCGCACTACCGGCGCGACGGTAGATCGCCGGTTCCAGCACGACACGGTAGGCACCCGATTGTGCGCTGGACAACGTCAGCGGCCACTGCTCGGCGTACTGGGTACGGTAATCGGCGGCCTGTGCGGTGACGGCGGCCAGCATGCCGAACATCGCCGGCAGCAGCGCCCTGCTCCACGTCTTCATTGTTTTTCCTCCACGGTCGGCGCCGCGCTCGGCGGTGCCGGTGCCAGATAACCCACGACCGTGCACAGCAGGCCGTAGGCGATGAACGATGCGATGCCCAGCAGGTTGCCCAGGTGCTGGCGATCGACGATGACCAGCTTGGCCAGCACCACGCCCATCAGCACCGCACCCACCATCCACAACACGCGCTGGCCACGGCGCGAGCCCCACACCCAGGCAATCACGCCGAGCACGCTCCACAGCACGGTCAGGCTGGTCTGCGCCAGGCTGAAGCGCATCATCGACGCGTTCCAGGACAGGCCGCCCCACTGATGCACGCCATGCAGCACAACGCTGGTCAACGCGACGAAGGTTGCCAGTGACAGCAGCGGCATGCGGATACCCAGCAGCGCCTGCGGCGCCTGATCGCTGTACAGCCAACGCGCCAGCAGCAGCAGGCTCAGCCACTGCCCGATCTCCGCCGGATTCAGCACCGGCAGCCACAGCAGCGGCGCAGCATCGCCCGGCAGCAGCTGGCCGGACAGCCAGCCGATCGACAACAGGCCGAACAGCACGCACTGCAGCGGCTGGCGCACGCGGTCGAACGCTGCACCCAGCGGCCAGCGCAGCGCATTCCAGCGCCACAGCGACAGCGCCGCCATCAGCAGCCACGGCAGCGTCACCAGCAACGTGGTCCAGCCCTGTGCCAGCCCGGCTTCACCACCGCCCCACAGGGCCAGCAGCGAAAGCAGCGACGGCCACAGCAGCCACCACAGGAACTGCGCGATGCGTGCCACGGTATTGCCGCCTTGGCGCAGGCACAGCAGCGTGCGCACGCCCAGCACCGCGAACACCGCCCAGGCCAGCGCGCCGTAGCCGGCGAACGGCTGATGGTGCGCGTCGCTCTGTATCAGCGCCAGTGGGAAGCCCAGCGCCAGCATCGCGAGTGCGGTCACCCCCAGCGCACGCGCCGGCTGGCGCCGCTGTACTTCGGCGGCCAGCCATGCGGTAACGGCAGCCAGCACCAGCAGTGCATCCACTTCGATGCGGTACGGGAAGAACCGGGTGATCTCGTGCACCAGGCCACCCAGCCACCACAGCAGGCCCCACAGGTAGTAGACCAAGGCAATCTCGTGGCGCTGCCTGCGCTGGTAGCTCCAGGCCGACGCGAAGCCGGCAACGGCCAGCAGCAATGCACCGATCGCGGTCGGGTTGAGCAGGAAGCGCAGGTCCTCATGCCAGTGATCGCCACCGGCCACGAAAGCGAACGCCGCGCCCATCTGCAACAACGCACCGGACACCTGCGGCAGCCAGCGCTTCTGGCGCAGGCCCAGCCAGGCCAGGCCTGCACCTTCCAGCGCGAACACCGCGCCGGTGGCACGCGCCGACAAGGCCAGCGGCACCGCCAGCGTGGCGAAGCCCACCGCCAGCACCGCATGCGACTGCGCCAGCACGGTGTACGACGCGCGCGCAATCAGTGCCCGCGCCAGTACGGCGTAGATCGCCGCCAGGCCCAGTGCGCACAGCGCCAGCGTCATCGGCTGCTCGTGCAGCATGCCGGCCTGCAGCGAGAAGGCGACCAAGGGCGTACCGAACACCAGGCTGCCGTCGACCAGGTCACGCCGCCCGGCGGGCTGCCGGCGTGCGTACAGCAGCGGGATCAGCAGGTAGAAGGCGAAGAACAGCAGCAGGAACGGCTCGGTGCTGCTGAACTTGTCCGGCGCGTACTGCAGCACGCCCCAGAACGTACCGATGCCGAAGGTGAAGGCGAAGCCCAGCAGGTTCAGCGCGCGCCACGGCCGGAACCAGGCAATGGCGAAGATGCCGGCGTTGAGCACCGCGTAATAGCTGAACAAGCCCACGTGGTTGCCGCTGCCGGTGGACAGCCACAGCGGTGCCATGAAGCCGGCGAGGATGCCCAGCACCGCCAGCGTGCGCGAGTTCTGCACCACCGCCAGCACGCACAGCCCGGCCACCAGCGCGATCGAACTGGCGAAGGCAAACCCGGGGTTGAGCAGCTCGAACCGCTTGAACGCGGCGAAGATGGTCAGCAGCAGCACGCCGATGGCACCGCCCTGCAGCGCCAGTGCGAACAAGCGCCGGCGCTCGCGCTGATGCCAACCGAACGCCAGCAGGCCCAGCGCACCCACGGTGACACCGGCCAGGCGCAGCTCGATCGGCAGCACCAGCCAGCCCTGGTCACTGACGTACTTCAACAGCGCGGCAACACCGGCCAGCAGCACCAGCATGCCGATCTTGACCGGCACGTTGCCCTCGGTGAACCAGCGCTTGACCGCTCCGATGCCGCGCTCGATGAAGTTCGGCAGCGTCGGTTCGGAAGGCAACGGCGGCTGCACTGGCACGGGTGGCACCGGCGGTGGCGTGACCGGGCGCGGCGCCTCCGCTGCCGCAGGCACCGGTTCGTGCACCGGCGGCGGCGTTGGCTGGGGGGGAGGCGGCGCGGCAGCCGCCACCGGCCGCAGGAACGGTGGATCGGCACTGGCCGCAGACATGGGCGCAGCCCGTTCCGGCGCAGGCTCGGCTGCAACCGGGCGGGCGGCAGGCGCGGCGGCCAAGGCACCTTCCAGCGCGGCCACACGGCGGCGCAGGCCGGCAATCATCACCAGCGCTACCACCAGCAGCAGCGGGATGGCCAGCAGAACCAGCACCACCAGGGCTATCAATGCTTCCATTGCATGCTTCCATTGCAATCCCGCGCCCCAGCGGCAGCGGTCGACCGCCCCATGCTACGACAGGGCTGGCCCCATAAACGACGAACCCCGGCCAGGCCGGGGTCCGCGTGCGATCTTGGCCGGCCTTACTTGGCGGCGACGACCTTGGCCATTTCCAGGCACTTGTTCGAGTAGCCCCACTCGTTGTCGTACCAGGTGACCAGCTTGACGAAGGTGCCGTCCAGGGCGATGCCGGCTTCGGCGTCGAACACCGAGGTGCAGGTCTCGCCGCGGAAATCGGTGGCCACGACCTTGTCTTCGGTGTAGCCCAGGATGCCCTTCAGCGGGCCTTCGCTCTGTGCCTTCACTTCCGCGCAGATCTCGGCGTAGGTGGCTTCCTTTTCCAGCTCGACGGTCAGGTCGACCACCGACACGTCCGAGGTCGGGACACGGAAGCTCATGCCGGTCAGCTTCTTGTTCAGTTCCGGGATGACCACGCCGACGGCCTTGGCCGCACCGGTGGACGACGGAATGATGTTCTCCAGGATGCCGCGGCCACCACGCCAGTCCTTGTTGGACGGGCCATCGACGGTCTTCTGGGTAGCGGTAGCCGCATGCACGGTGGTCATCAGGCCACGCTTGATGCCCCACTTGTCATTGATGACCTTGGCCAGCGGGGCCAGGCAGTTGGTGGTGCACGACGCGTTGGAGACGATCGCCTGGCCGGCGTAGGTCTTGTCGTTCACGCCGTAGACGAACATCGGCGTGTCGTCCTTCGACGGGGCCGACATGATGACCTTCTTGGCGCCGGCATCGATGT
The DNA here is from genome assembly GCF_047500745.2 of Stenotrophomonas sp. FR024. Taxonomy (NCBI): domain Bacteria; kingdom Pseudomonadati; phylum Pseudomonadota; class Gammaproteobacteria; order Lysobacterales; family Lysobacteraceae; genus Stenotrophomonas; species Stenotrophomonas sp. FR024. The sequence goes on along the minus strand of NZ_JAXAXM020000008.1, from coordinate 186,380 downwards.
GCTTCTGCGCGGTTTCCTTGGTCAGGAACAGGCCGGTGGATTCGATCACCACGTCCACGTCCACTTCGTTCCACTTCAGGTTGGCCGGGTCGCGTTCCTGGGTCAGGCGGATCTTCTTGCCGTTGACCAGCAGGTCGTTGCCCTGCACCGCCACGTCAGCCTTGAAACGGCCGTGCACGGAGTCGTACTTGAGCATGTACGCCAGATAGTCCGGCTCCAGCAGATCGTTGATGGCCACGATTTCGATGTCGTCGCCGAAGTTCAGCACCGCCGAGCGCAGGACGTTACGCCCGATGCGACCGAAACCGTTGATACCAACCTTGATTGCCATGTTCTCAAGCTCCTGCGGCCGCGACGGGTGCGGCGGGATGGATAGGGCCCACAAGTCTAGCAAACCGGGGCTGGCCACCGCCGGCCAGCCCCGGCAGGCAGCAGGCCGGCGGACAGGATTTGATCCGGATCAAAGCGTTAGCGCGATGTGAGGCCGAGACTGGCTGCATCCACCCAGCAACGAGATCACCCCCATGCGCAAGACCTCCCCCCTGATCGTGGCCAGCTTGGCCGCCGCCCTGTCCCTCGCCGCCGCCCCGGCCATGGCCCAGTCCAAGGGCGACTGGACCCTCTCCGCCGGCGTGCACCAGGTGGCCCCGAAGTCGAACAACGGCTGGCTGGCCAACCACACCCTGAAGGTCGACGTCGACAACGACGTCAAGCCGACCATCACCGGTGAGTACTTCATCGCCGACAACCTGGGCATCGAAGTGCTGGCCGCGCTGCCGTTCAAGCACGACATCAACATCAACGGCCTGGGCCGCGTGGGCAGCACCAAGCAGCTGCCGCCGGTGGTGACCGTGCAGTACCACTTCAACAGCAAGGGCAAGGTGTCGCCGTTCATCGGTGCGGGCGTGAACTACACGACCTTCTTCAGCGAAGACACCACCGGTGCGCTGAAGGACAGCCGCCTGAAGCTGCAGGATTCGTGGGGCCTGGCCGCGCATGCGGGCGTGGACTTCGCGATCGGCGAGAAGGGCGCACTGCGCGTGGACATGCGCTGGATCGACATCGACAGCAAGGTGAAGTTGAACGGCGAGAAGATCGGCACGGTCAACATCGATCCGCTGGTCTACGGCGCTTCGTACGTCTTCAAGTTCTAAGCGGTGTGTTGAGCGCGGGGGCTTCGCCCCCGCTCCCCCGCTACACGCAAAACCCTCGCAGCATGTTGCCCCGGTGATTGCCGGGGCTTTTTTGTTCCTGGGACTGAAGCGGTTTCGGAGCGGGGGCGAGGCGGGGAGCAGAGCCGGGACACGCCGTTAACCCATCCATGGGGGCTCGATGGCGCCATCCATGGCGCCAACGGTCCCGGCTCTGCTCCCCGCCTCGCCCCTTCCCATCACTGCGCGCGTGCCAGCTCAAGCAAAGGCAAGAGCAGAACCCGTGCATCCGAGGCGCAATGATTGCCTGTAATTGCAGGAGGCCGATTCTGATCCTGCATTTGTTTTTGATGTTGCCTTTGACGTTTGCATCCGCCTCCGCGGCCAAGTTGGATGGGGGCTGCAGGGGCAGGCGCTGCGGGACCGTCCGCGGCATGGATGCCGCGGCCGAGCTTACAGGGACGTACTTGCAGCGTGTCCCGCAGCGCCAGCCCCTGCAGCCAGCCCCCAGCAGACAGGAACGCGCCGCTCTTCAATCCACCTACCCCCGCTAGAATGTGCGCATGAAAGCCCTGCACTCCCTGTTCCTCGCCGCCGCCCTGGCGCCGGCCCTGCTGTCCGTCTCCGCCCCCGCCCATGCCTGGGGCGCGCAAGGCCACCGTCTGGTCGCCGAAGTCGCCGACGTCCGCCTCAACCCCACCGCCCGCGCCGAAGTGGACCGCCTGCTGGCCACCGAACCGGATGCCACGCTGGCCAGCATCGCGCCGTGGGCCGACCAGCTGCGCGCCAAAGACCCGGGCCTGGGCCGTCGCTCGGCCGGCTGGCACTACGTCAACATCGCCGAAGACAACTGCCACTACGAAGCACCGAAGCACTGCAAGAACGGCAACTGCATCGTCGAGGCCCTGAAGGCACAGAGCGCCATCCTCGGCGACCGCAGCCTGACCGACGGCGAGCGCCTGCAGGCGCTGAAGTTCGTCGTGCACCTGGTCGGCGACATCCACCAGCCGATGCACGCCGGTTACGCCCACGACAAGGGCGGCAACGACTTCCAGCTGCAGTTCGGCAACCGCGGTACCAACCTGCACTCGCTGTGGGACAGCGGCATGCTCAACACCCGCAAGCTGGACGACGCCGGCTATCTCCCGCTGCTGCAGAGCCAGCGCGCGCCGAAGCTGGCGCGCCAGTCCAACCCGCAGCGCGACCCGCAGACGTGGGCCGAAGCCAGCTGCCGCATTTCCATGCAAGCTGGCGTTTATCCGGCCACGCGTAAAATCGGTGACGAATACACCGAGCGCTACCGGCCGCTGGCCGAAGCGCAGCTGCGACTGGCCGGTGAGAACCTGGCGCAGTTGCTGAACCGCGTGCTCGGCACGCGCTGAGGAGCGTTCCAATGTCAGTCCAGGTGCAGTCGTTCTTCCACCGTGACAGCAACACCTTCAGCTATCTGGTCAGCGACCCGGCCAGCGGCGAGGCAGCGCTGATCGACCCGGTCCTGGACTACGACCCGGATACCGACGCCAGCAGTGAAGCGCCGCTGCATGCCGCGTTGCAGGCCATCGAACAACAGGACCTGCAGCTGCGCTGGCTGCTGGAGACACACGCTCACGCCGATCACGTATCGGGTGGGCGCCGTCTCAAGCAACGCTTCCCCCAGGCCACGCTGGCCATCGGCGAAGGCATCCGCGCGGTGCAGGCCACCTTCGCGCCGCGCTACGGCCTGCAGCTTCCTGCGGCCGATGACATCTTCGATCACCTGTTCAGCGATAGCGAAACCTTTGCTCTGGGCGAACTGCGCTGTCAGGTGATCGCCGTGCCCGGCCATACCAGCGACAGCATCGCCTACCTGATCGACGATGCGCTGTTCACCGGTGACTCGCTGTTCATGCCCGACGGCGGTACCGCCCGCTGCGACTTCCCGGGTGGCGATGCCGCGCAGTTGTACCGTTCAATCCAGCGCCTGCTGGCGCTGCCCGATGCGACGCGCGTGTTCGTCTGCCACGACTACGGTCCGGGTGGTCGTGCATTCGCCAACGAAACCACCATCGGCGAACAGCGCGCACACAACATCCACGTGCATGACGGCGTGGCCGAGGCGGAGTTCGTCAGCGTGCGCCAGGCACGCGATGCGACGCTGGAAGAACCCAAGCTGATGCAGCCCGCGGTGAAGGCCAACATCCAGGGCGGGGCCTGATCCACGCCGCTGCGCTCGCCGGGCATGGCCCGGCGCTGCCCCGGTCATCGCAAGCGGTCATTTCCCCTGCGTACGCACCACGTGCTGTCCCTTCACGATCTCGAAGGTGAAGGCATACTGCAGGGTGACCGCCACCGGCTCGACGCGCTCGGCGCCGCGACAGTCGCCACGGTCGGCAGGCACCTTGCCAGCCGCGAAGTGGCAGACCGCTGCGGACGAGTACTTCCACATCGCCACGGCTTCCTGCGCCGCCTGCAGCAGGGGCGCATTCTCGCCTGCAGCACCTGCCGCGCACTCAGGGCGATCGGTCAGCGGCACGCTGCGTTCGACACTGCCCTGTGCATCAACCACTACCTGCAGGCAGATGGTGGTCGGCGCCAGCTCCGCACGCGGGTCACGATCACCGACCTCCGGATCCGGCGCCGCGTACAACTGCGGCATCCGGTAGCCCTCGCTCGCGCCCAGCGAATACGTCTGCACTTGCCCGCTGCCGCCACCGGCCTGCGGCTGCAGGCGCTGATGGCCGACATTCTCGCTGCGGGTATCAACGGTGGTCAGGCGATCCTGGGTCGCGCATCCTGCCAACAGCGCCGCCATCATCAATAGCGGCGCGGTCTTCACTGGGAGTCCTCGGTGTTGTCCATGGCATAGGTGATCGGAATCTTCACAGCCCCTGCAACGGGCTTTCCGTTCTTTATCGCCGGACGATAGGTCCAGCTCCGCGCAGCGGCGATCGACACCGCATCGAACACACCCGGATTGGTTGCGCTGAGCACTTGGACGTCAGTCGGATGGCCCTTGGCATCCACTTCCACGCGCAGGTTCACCACGCCCACCTGTCGCTGTTCGAACGCGGACTTCGGATAGGACGGCGGCGACATCTTGTCGACCTCTATCTCCCGATCCATGGCGGCCACTGTCTGGCCGTCTGCGGCTGCACCGCCCTGGCTGGCCCACGCCACCGCTCCCATTCCCAGACACAACCCGACCACCAGCACCTGCCCCGACACCCACGGCAATGCCTTCCGCTTGGACTGCTTCAACATGGCGATACGCTCCTTCAACACGGGTTGGCTGCGCCAATGGCAGACCGCTGGCGCAACCGGATGGACCAGCTGCGCCTTCAGCAGCGTGCTGGCGTAGAGACCGCGCAGCGCAGGCTGCGGGGCAATGGTGCGGGCATCGCAGGCCAGCTCCTGGTCACGCAGGAATCGGCGGGAGGCCCACGGCAGAAGCGGATGGAACCAGAACACCGCGCGTGCCATCAGCAGCGCCCCATTGGCCCAGTGATCGCCATTGCGACGGTGGCTGCGCTCGTGCTGCAGGATCAGGCCCTGCTCCTGTGCGGTGAACTGCTGGTCGAAATCCGGGCCTACCACGATGCGCGGACGCCACAGGCCGACCAGCGCGGGCAGGCCCGGGTCGGCGCTGGCCTGCCAGCTGCCATCGGCGCGTGCACACAGTTGGCCCATGCCACGTTCAAAGCGCCGCTGCGCACGTAGATCGCGTAGCAGACAAAGGACCGCCCCCAGCATCCATGCCAGCAGCAACAGCCCGGCCCACGGCAACGACTGCCCTGCCATGCCTTCGACGGCGCCGGGTACCACTTTCAGCGGCAGCGTTGGCACATGCTCCAGAAGTGCCACCTGCTGCAACGGCAGCATCAGTGCCAGCAGCAGCAACGGCAGCAGCCACCAGCTGCGGTAGGCCAACGCCACGCCCCCCAGCCGCACCAGCAAGGGTCGCAGCACCGCCAGCACGACCACGCCCACCGCCAGCCACAGGCTGGCCTGCCACAGCCCATCGAGCAGCTCAGTCATGGTCCAGCTCCTGGATCAGTTTCTTCAGTTCGGCGATGTCCTGCGCACTCAACTGGCCGCGTTCGCTGAAGTGCGCAACCAACGGCGCAACGCGCCCTTCGAAGACACGACCAATGAAGTCCTGGCTCTGCGCCTCCACCCAGGCCTGCCGCTGCAGCAGCGGCCGGTACAGGTAGCGCCGGCCATCGCGCTCGGCAGCAATCGCGCCCTTGGTCAGCAGGCGGTTGAGCAGGGTTTTGATGGTCGGCTCGGCCCAGTCACGGTGGGCCAGTGCGGCGACCACGTCATCGGCGCTACGCGGTGCCTGCTGCCATAGCACCTCCATCACAACGGCTTCGGCTTCGCTGATCGGGGTCATGGTTTACATCCGTAATCGACGACCCGATTACGCGCGTAATCGAATCGTCTGTCAAGCCCCTCGACTCCAGGTTCATCCCGGCTGCGCCAGCATCGATTCCTCCCGCCCCAGGCCCCGGATGAAAGCGCTGCCCAAGAAGGAATTCCCGGTCGAGCAGGCCCGCCGCTTCCTCGAACCCGGGCCGGTCGTGCTGGTCAGCACCGCCTGGCGCGGCCAGCGCAACCTGATGACGATGGGCTGGCACATGGTGATGGGCTTCTCGCCTTCGCTGGTCGCCACCTACCTGTGGGACGCAAACCACAGCCATGCGCTGGCGCGTGGCAGCGGCGAGTGCGTGATCAATGTGCCGGGTGTGGAACTGCTCGATACCGTGGTGGACATCGGCAACTGCAGCGGCCGCGAGGTCGACAAGTTCGCCCGTTTCGAGCTTGATGCGCTGCCCGCGCGCGAGGTCGGCGCGCCGCTGGTCGGCCAATGCCATTCGTGCTTCGAATGCCGCTTGTACGACGACAGCCAGGTGGCGTCGAACAACCTGTTCATCTGGGAAATCGTACGCGCCCATGTTGCGCCCCGGCCGAAACTGCCGCGCACGATGCATTACCGGGGCGATGGGCGGTTCATGGTGTCTGGCGCCGAAGTCTCCCGTCGACGGCGGTTCAAGCCCGACATGCTGTAATGCCCGCACTCCCCCACACGCAGGACCGCCGCGCATGACCGAACACCTCACCGACCTGGACGCCGCCGTCGACTGGTTGTTTGCGCGCGTGGACGGGCCGCTGCGGATCGGGGCACCGCTGGCACTGGGCAAGCCGCATCGGCTGCTCAATGCCCTTTACGCACGCGTCGAGCACGATCCGTCGCGGCCACTGCAGCTGTATACCGCGCTGTCGCTGAACCCGCCGAAGGCGCGCGGCAACGGCCTGGAAGCGCGCTTCATGGCGCCGTTCGCGCAGCGCCATTTCGGCGACGATTTCCCGCGCCTGGCCTATGCCGATGCGATCGCGCGCGACGCGTTGCCGGCACATGTGCAGGTGGAAGAGTTCTACATGCAGTCCGGCGCCCTGCTCGGCTCGCGGCAGGCGCAGTCCAGCTATACCAGCCTGAACTACACCCACGCCGCCGATGCGGTGGCGCAGCGCGCGCCGCAGGTGATCGTGCAGAAGGTGGCGATGCGGCCGAACGACCGCCGGCTCTCGCTGTCGTGCAACAACGACATCACCCAGGACACGCTGGATGCGATGACCGCTCGCGGGCTGCCTCGCCCGCTGCTGATCGCCGAGATCGATCCGCAGCTACCCTACCTGGGTGGCTCGGCCACGGTCGATGTGTCGTTCTTCGATCTGGTGATCACCCCGCCACCACCGTACCCGGCGTTGTTCGGGCTGCCGCGGCAGCCGGTCGGCGATGCCGACTACGCGATCGGCCTGTATGCCAGCACACTGGTGCGCGACGGCGGCACCCTGCAGATTGGCATCGGCACGCTGGCCGACGCGCTCAGCCATGCGCTGGTGCTGCGCCACACCGACAACGCCCGCTACCGCCGCGTGCTGCACGCGCTGGATCCGCAGCTGGCCAGCCACCCGCTGGTGCAGGAAATCGGCGGACTGGATCCGTTCGAGGTCGGCCTGTATGGCTGCAGCGAAATGCTCAACGAGGGCTTCCGCCGGCTGGTGCAGACCGGCGTGATCAAGCGCAAGGTGCACGATGACCTGGCGCTGATGCAACGCATCGAGAACGGCAGCACGCTGTCCATCGACCACGCCACCCTGGCTGCCGAGGGCGAGTATCTGCATGGCGCCTTCTACCTGGGCTCGCCGGAGTTCTACGAGTGGTTGCGCACGCTGCCGGAAGACGAATGCCGTGCGATCGGCATGCGCCGCATCAGCGAGATCAACCAGCTGTACGGTGGCAACGAGACACTGGAACGCCTGCAGCGCCGGCACGCGCGCTTCTTCAACTCCTGCATGATGGCCACCGCGCTGGGCGCGGCGGTGTCGGATGCGCTGGATGATGGACGTGTGGTGTCCGGCGTGGGTGGTCAGTACAACTTCGTGGCGATGGCACATGCGCTGCCGGAAGCGCGCAGCGTGCTGATGTTCCGCGCCGCGCGCGATGACAAGGGCCAGCGCGAATCCAACGTGCGCTGGAACTACGGGCACACCACCATCCCACGCCACCTGCGCGACATCTACCTCAACGAATACGGCATCGCCGATCTGCGCGGCTTGACCGACGAGGACTGCGTGCATGCAATGACCGCGATCACCGAGACCCCGTTCCAGGGCGGCCTGCTGCAGCAGGCACACGCCTCGCGCAAGCTGCTGGCGGCCACGCAACCGGATCCGGAGCGCCAGCAGCGCAACACGCCGCAGGCACTGTCCGCGGCACTGGCACCGTTCCGCGTCGATGGCAGCCTGCCCGACTATCCGTTGGGCAGCGACTTCAACGAGATCGAGCAGGTGCTGGTGAAAGCGCTGGGCTGGCTGAAGGCCAACACGCAGACCCGCGGCGACAAACTGCGTACCGTCTGGGCAGCGCTGCGGCAACCGGCTGGCGACGGCGATGCGGTGTACCTGCAGCGTATGGGCCTGCAGGCACCGAAGGATTTCGGCGAGCGCCTGGACGCGAGACTGCTGCGCCTCGCACTGGCACGCACCGCCTGAAAAAAGGGGACGGAGGGGATTAAGTCGTTTGTGCATAAACGACTTAATCCCCTCCGTCCCCTTTTTCTCATCCACGCATGGCGTAGATCTACCGCTCTATCCTCACTGCATCCTCAAGATACAGACGGGCAATCGGTGGATGCGCTCGATGCTCGACCTGCCACAGGTCGTATGCCGCCTGCATCGCCAGCCACATGCGGGCATTGCCCAGACCTGCAAGCTCAAGGCGGAATGCAAGTTCCGCGGAGATGCCAGCGTGCCCGTTGATGATGGTCGACAGCTGTCCGCGCGAATAGCCAAGATGCTGCGCCAGCGCACTGATCGACATGCTTATCGCCGGCAGGATGTCTTCGCGCAGCGACTCTCCGGGATGCGGTGGATCATGCAACGGCATCGAGCAGACTCCTAGTGGTAATCAAGGTAATCGACCAGTTCGACGTCCAGCCCACGAAAGCGGAACACCAATCGCCAACTCGCCGAGACACTTACAGCCCAGTAGCCGCTATAGCTCCCGCGCAGTGGGTGCAGGCGATTTCCGGGCAGCCCCATGTCTCCAGGCAGCCGGGCTTGATCCAGCTGCAGAAGCAAACGCCGCAACCGAGCCACATGATCGGCACGGACTCCGGACATGTCGCCCCGCTCATAGAGCGCCTTCAGGCCCTTGTGCCTGAAGCTGACGATCATGCGGCGCCAGTGTAAGGCATCACCTTACACCCCGTAAATCCACCATGGGTTTCTGCGCCGCTCTTCTTGTCCATGACTACTTCCGGGGGTACCTCGGCAGGCCCTCCTTTTCGCAAGGAATGCAGGCTAGATGAAGAGGCCAACGCGACACTGGTGCCGCAGGGCGCAACATGCCGGACGAAAAAGGGACGGAGGGGATCAAGTCGTTTGTGCAAAAACGACTTAATCCCCTCCGTCCCCTTTTCTCTCGAGCAAAGAAAAGGCCGGCGTGCGCCGGCCTTTCCCTTCCTGCTTCGCGAGGCTGCTTACAGCGCCTTGGCGGCTTCCACCACGTGGGCAGTGGTGATGCCGAAGTGCTTGTACAGCTGGTCGGCCGGGGCCGAGGCACCGAAGGTGTCGATACCGATCACCGCACCGTCCAGGCCGACGAACTGGCGCCAGAAACCGGTGACGCCGGCTTCCACCGCAACGCGTTTGCGCACGGCGTTCGGCAGCACCGATTCACGGTAGGCCGCATCCTGGCGCAGGAACACGTCGGTGGACGGCATCGAGACCACGCGGGTCTTGAGGCCGGCCGCATCCAGCTGGGCCTTGGCTTCGGTGGCCAGCGAAACTTCCGAACCGGTGGCGATCAGGATCACGTCCGGGGTACCGGCGGCATCGGCCAGCACGTAGCCACCGCGCTCGATCTGAGCGATCTGCTCGGCGTTGCGCGGCTGGTGCGGCAGGTTCTGGCGGCTGAACACCAGGCAGCTCGGGCCGTCCTGACGGGTGATCGCAGCCTTCCAGCTCACCGCCGACTCGACCGCATCGCACGGACGCCACACGTCGTTGTTCGGGATGTAACGCAGCGAGGCCAGGTGCTCCACCGGCTGGTGGGTCGGGCCGTCTTCGCCCAGGCCGATCGAGTCGTGGGTGTAGACGTGGATGGCGTGCGCCGGAATCAGTGCGCTCATGCGCACGCCGTTGCGGGCGTAGTCGCTGAACACCAGGAAGGTGGCGTCGAACGGAATGAAACCACCGTGCAGGGCCAGGCCGTTGGCAATGGCGGTCATGCCGAACTCGCGCACGCCGTAGTACACGTAGTTGGCGTTGGCGTCGTCGCTGGCCACCGACTTGCTGCCCTTCCACAGGGTCAGGTTGGAGTGCGCCAGGTCGGCCGAGCCACCGACGATTTCCGGCAGCAGCGGGGCGTAGGCTTCGATGGCCAGCTGCGAGGCCTTGCGCGAAGCGATCGTCGGGCCTTCAGCGGCCACCTGGGCGATGTAGGCATCGGCCTTGGCAACGAAGTCGGCCGGCAGCTCGCCGTGCGAACGGCGGGTCAGCTCGGACGCTTCAGCCGGGTACTGGCTGGCGTACTTGTCGAACAGCTGTTCCCATTCGGCCTGGCGCAGCGTGCCGGCGCCATTGGCGCGCCAGCCGTCGTAGATCGCCTGCGGGATCTCGAACGGACCATATTCCCAGCCCAGCTGCTTGCGGGTGGCTTCCAGTTCGTCCTTGCCCAGCGGTGCGCCGTGGCTGGATTCCTTGCCCGCCTTGTTCGGCGAACCGAAACCAATGGTGGTGCGGCAGCAGATCAGGGTCGGCTTGTCGCTCTGCGACAGCGCGGCCTCGATGCCGGCCTTGATGCTCTCCGGATCATGGCCATCGACATCGCGCACGACGTTCCAGCCATAGGCCTCGAAACGCTCCGGGGTATTGTCGGTGAACCAGCCCTCGACGTTGCCGTCGATGGAGATGTGGTTGTTGTCCCAGAAGCAGACCAGCTTGTGCAGGCCCCAGGTGCCGGCCAGCGACGCCGCTTCATGCGACACGCCTTCCATCAGGCAGCCATCGCCCATGAACACCCAGGTGCGGTGGTCGACCACTTCCAGCTCCGGGCGGTTGAAGCGCTGTGCCAGCAGCTTCTCGGCCAGGGCGAAGCCCACGGCATTGGCGAAACCCTGGCCCAGCGGGCCGGTGGTGGTTTCCACGCCCGGGGTCTCGTGGCGTTCCGGGTGGCCGGCGGTGTGGCTGCCCAGCTGGCGGAACAGCTTCAGCTGCTCGATCGGCAGGTCGTAACCGCTCAGGTGCAGCAGCGCGTACTGCAGCATCGAACCGTGGCCGTTGGACAGCACGAAACGGTCGCGGTTGAACCAGTGCGGGTTGCTCGGGTTATGGCGGAGATAGTCGTTCCAGAGGACTTCGGCGATGTCGGCCATGCCCATGGGCATGCCGGGGTGGCCGGACTTTGCGGTTTCAACCGCATCGGCGGCAAGGAAGCGGATGGCGTTGGCCAACTGGCGACGGGTAGGCTGCGTCATGGTTCTGTCGGAATCGGGAGGCGGCCGCGGACGTGCGGGCGGCCTATTGTCCCATAGTCGCCGGGCGGGGGGTCGGTTCACCTTGCCCGGTCGTGCCGGCCGCTGGCCGGCAACGTCGTCATCTCCGCCGGATTCCGCATGTGAAACGGGGTCGGAGCCCTTTCCCTGCGGAAAGGAATCCGACCCCGATCAGGTCACCAGCAGTAGCCCCGGACTCAGTCCTGCTGCGGGCCCAGCGCCGGGCCGTCGTGGGACTCGCCCTTGGCCACCAGGGTGGTCAGGGCCAGGTCGCCGGTCACGTTCAGCGCGGTACGGCACATGTCCAGGAAGTGGTTCACGCCCAGGATCAGGCCGATGCCCAGCGGGTTCACGCCCACCATCGCGCAGATCATCGCCACCACCGGCAGCGAGCCCGACGGCACGCCGGCCGTGCCGATGCCACCGAGGATGCAGACCGCCATCACCATGATCTGCTGGCCGATGCTCAGGTCCACGCCGAAGAACTGGGCCAGGAAGATCACCGTCACGCCCTCGAACAGCGCGGTGCCGTTCTGGTTGGCGGTGGCGCCCACGGTCAGCACGAAGCGCGACACGCGCTGCGGCAGGCCCATCTGGTCGGCCACGCGCAGCGCGGTCGGCAGGGTGGCGTTGCTGGAGGCGGTGGAGAACGCCATCACCGTCGCTTCCTGGGTATCGCGGAAGAACGACAGCGGCGAACGACCGGACAGCCATACGGCCGTACCGTAGCTCACCACCATGTGCAGGCCTAGTGCCAACACCACCACGCCCACGTAGGCACCGAGGCGGACGATCAGCTCGAAGCCGAACAGCGCGGCCAGGTTGAACATGAAGCAGGCCACCGCATACGGGGCCAGGCGGATGACCAGGTTGATCAGGGTCATCGAAATTTCGAACACGCCTTCGATGGCGCGGCGCAGCGGCGCGACCTTCTCGTTGTCGGTCAGCACCATGCCGATGCCGAACATCAGCGCGAAGAACATCAGCGACAGGATCGCGCCGTTGTCAGACGCGGCCTGCAGCACGTTGCTCGGCACGATCGACAGCAGCATGTCCATGCCCTTCGGCGTGCCGTGGATGCCCGCGACAATCTCCTTGCTGCGCTCGGCGTTCTCCGACAGCATCATCGCAGCGACCTGCGGGTCAACGCCCACACCCGGCTTGAGCAGGTTCACCAGCACCAGCCCGATGCCCACGGCAATGCCGGACAGCAGCACGGTATAGGCCAGGGTCTTCCAGCCGATGCGGCCAAGGGCGCGGATGTCGCCCATCTCCGACACACCCATGATCAGCGCCGAGAAGATCAGCGGCACGATCAGCATGAAGATCAGGTTGAGGAACAGGCCAGACGCCGGGGTGGTGATGTAGTCCATTACCCACTTGGCACCGGCCTGCAGACCATCGACGCTGCCGCCCAGGGCGTGCACGATCAGTCCCAGGATCAGGCCGATCGCAAAGCCGATGCCCATCTTCCAATGCAGGGGCAACTTCTTCTTGTCGGCAGCAGCTGCTGTCATGCGCGGGTTTCCTCGAAAAATGAATGCACTCTAACAAAGCGCGCAAGCGGCGCCGGTTCAGGTTCGCCGCGGCGGATACAGCGGCGCCAGGCCAGTGTCAGCGGTCTTTGCTGCCGCCGACCAGTGCGGTCCGTCACGGAAGACCTCGCGCAGGCGCGTGCGCAGCGGCGCAAGATCACCCTGCCCGCCCCATCGGGCCTGCTGCAGTTCCTGCAGCACCTGGCGCTGGGCCGGGTCATCGAGCCGCGTGATGACCTGCTCGATACGTTCGACACCGGCCATCGCACACAGCTGCGCTTCCACCTGATCAAACCCTTCACCATCCAGCGCGCGGCGCAGTTCGGCCACGCCTGCACGTCCAGTCGCCACAGCCGGCACAGCGCCCTTGGCCGCCACGGGTGCCGCCACGCGCGGGCGACGGCCTCGCTGCCAGCCCCACAACAGCGTCAGCAGCCACAGCAACGCCAGGCCGATGGCGGCGCCCATCCACGGCCATGGCCGCTCGGACAAACCACTGGCGCGCGGATCGGTCGCCGCGATACGGCTGTCCTGGCCATCGCCACCCGGCAGCACCGCATCGGTGTCGATCGGTGGCAGCGGTGCAGGTGACGCACTGCCTCCCCCGTTACCGGCCACCACGGCCAGCGTCAGGTCCGGCAGCTTCGCTTCCTGTGCCTTGCCATTGCGCACGTCCCACCACGGCAGGCGCGGCCCCGGCACCACCAGCGAACCCGGCTGGCGCGGCACGATCGAATAGCGGCGGGTGATCTTCAGCCGCGGGGTACTGCCATTGAAGGTCTCTTCGTACTGCGCAGGTTCTGCGAACACCTGCGCGGCGTTGCCGACGTCGGGCACCGGCAGATCGGTGAACTGCGCGCGGGTGGCGCCTTCGGCAATCGCCTCCACCACCACGTTGGCCGCCTCGCCGGTACGGGCGCTGGTCGGTGCACTGGTGTAGCGCAGCTGCAGGCCCTGCAGCGGCAGCCATGGCTGCGGCGCCTGTGCCGGTTGCGCCTGCACCTGCAACGTGCGGTCCGCGCCAGTGGCATTCATGCGCCCGTCGCCGCCGCCGAAGAAATCGTCGAAGAAGCCACCGGCACTGCGCCCGCTGAAGCGCGCACCGGCCAGCCGAAGTGCACCGCTGCGCTCGGGGATCAGCAGGAAGCGCCGCTCGACCACGTTGTAGCGGCGGCCGTTGACCTGTCGCACATCGGTGCGGTCATCGCCCACCCGCTGCAACGACGCGCCGGCCGGTGTATCCAGCACCAGTTCGCCGGAGGCCAGCTGCGAGGCGAAATACAACCGCACCACCACGCCTACGCTCTGCTGCACATACGGTGTCTCGTCATCGACAACGGTTTCGATGAACGCCACCGCATTGCTGTCGGGACCGGCCACGGCAGCGGCATCCACCTGCAGGGTCAACGGTGCGGTACGTACGCTGCCCACCTGCAGGCCCGGCACCACCAGTGCACCGCTACGCCGTGGCGTGAGTGCCACGCCATACAGATTGCGCTGCTGCATGCTGCCGTTGCTCCACGCTACCTGGCGGCTGCTGGTCTGCCCGCTGAGGTCGAAGTCGGTGCGCAACGGTGTGAAGTCAGGGGCGCCCTGGTCGCTCTCGACATTGAGCGTGACCGTGTCACCCATCGCGATGCGGTCGCGGTCCAGCCACGCACGCGGCTGCGCCCAGGCCAGCAGCGGCAGCCACAGCAGCAGCGCCGCCAGTACCTGTCGGGGCCAGTGCCCGTGCATGTTGATCGCCCGCGTCATCGCCCTTCCCTCTTCCTGCGTTCGTTTTCCAGCTGGAACTTGGCCCGCAGCAATGCGCCCGGATCATCCGGCACGCGCCGCATCCACGCCTCCACCGCCTGCTGCTCCTCGCGTTGGCGTGGGGTGGTGCCGTCGCTGCCTGGCACGGGCTTGCCATCCTGATCGCCTTTGCCCTCACGTGCCTGCTGCATGGCCTGCTGCATGCGCTGGCGCTGCTGCTCATCAGCCTGGGCCTGCGCTTTGGCATCCTCCACCTGTGGTGGCGCCTGCTGTCCATCGCGGCCACGCTCGCCGGGCTGCGGGCTCGACTGGTTCTTGTCGTCACCGGGATTGGGCTGGCCCTGCTGACCCGACTGCGACTGTCCCTGACCAGGATTCTGCTGGCCCTGCTGCGGCTGCTGGCCCTGCGGATTCTGCTGGCCCTGTGAATCGTTCTGCTGCTTCTGCTGCCCGTTCTGCGGTGGCTTCTGCTGATCCTGGCCTTTGCCACCCGACTGCTTGCGCTTGCGCGCGGCATCGACCACGGCACGGTTGGCGACCGCATCGGCCATGCCGGGATGCAGTGCCAGCGCGCGGTCGTAGGCGGCAATGGCTTCGTCGTAGTTGCCCTGGCGGGCCAGCGTATTGGCCAGGTTGTACCAGCCCGCATCGCTGTCGATGCCCTCGAACTGCTTGCGGGCACTGGCGAAATCACCGTTGCGGTAAGCCTGCGCACCTTCGGCCAGACGCTGGTGCTGCACCTGGTCGGCGCGCTTCCACAGCGTGCCCTGCGCCGGCGGTGCGGCCGGCACCGCAGGCGCCTGCGCCTGCACATCACTCATCCATGGCAGCAGGCCCACCGCCAGCACCGCCGCCAGCAGCGCGCGGCGACGGAAAGCGAGCAGCGCCAGCAGCATCACCGGTGGCAGCAGCCAGAACCCTTCATCACGCCATTGCTTGCCCTCGCCGGGCCGCTGCGCCGCAGTACCCTCGCGTGCATCAAGTACGCCCAGCGCACGCAGATCACTGTCATCGGTGGCGATGCGGGCATAGCGGCCTCCGCCTGCGGTCGCCACCGCACGCAGGCTGCCTTCATCCAGCGCGGCCTGGCGGATCTGCCCAGTGCCATCCCGGTACGCCGCACCGGCAGATGTGCCCAGCCCCAGTACCGACACCTGCATGCCGAGGCTGCGCGCCTGCGCTGCGGCCAGTGCCGCTTCATCATCCGCCTGATCGCTGACCAGCAGGATCTGCCCGCGCAATGCCCCGATCTGGCGCATCAACCGCGTCGCCCAGTCGATGCCACGGTCGGCGCGTTGTCCGTCGCGCGGCATCACATCCGGCGACAGCGCGTCCAGATACAACGCGACGTTGCTGCCGTCGTCGGTCAGCGGTGCCACGGTGTAGGCATCCTCGGCATAGACCACCAGGCCCACCTGGCCCCCCTGGCGGGCACGCAGCAGCTCGCCCACTTTCGCCCGAGCCTGCAGCAGGCGCGACGGCGGCAGATCGGTGGCATTGATCCGGCTGGACAGATCCAGCACGACCAGCAGCGGTGCGCTGGCCTGGAACATCGGTTGCGCCTGCTGCCGCCAACTCGGCCCGGCCATGGCCAGCGCTGCCAGGATCCAGCCCAGCAGCACGGCCCAGGGCAGGCGTGCACGGCGGCGCGTGCCCGCAGCCAGCAGATGCGGCAACAGGTGGGCATCCACCGCTGTTCGCCACACGTCGCTGCGCCGCTGCCGATACAACGCCACAGCGATGATCAACGGCAGCGCCAGCAACGCCCACAGCCATTCCGGACGCAGGAAGTGCAGCGCGTTCCAGTCGGGAAGATTCGAAGCAAGCGCGATCATCGGCGACGCTCCGGCCACAGCCAGGCCAATGCGCCCAGCAGCAAGGCCAGGCCCAGCGCCCATGCATAGCGTTCCTCGCGCGGTCTCAGGCTTGGTCCCTTCGCAGCGATCGGCTCGAGCCGGTCCAGTTCGGCATAGATGCCGGCCAGCTGTGCAGTGTCGCGGGCGCGGAAGAACTGGCCGCCGGTCATGCTCGCGATCTTCTTCAAGGTAGCCTCGTCGACCGGATCCTGGTCGGCGGAAATGGGAATACCGAACAGGCGCATGCTGCCATCACCGCCAAAGGCGACGGTGTGGATACGCACGCCCTCGGCACGCGCGACTTCGGCGGCACGCAGCGGTTCCAGCACGCCGGCATTGCTGACGCCGTCGGTCAGCAGAATCAGCACGCGCTGGCCTTCAGGCTGGCTGCGCAGGCGCTTCACCGCCAGGCCGATGGCATCACCGATGGCGGTCTCGCGCCCGGCCAGGCCGACCACGCTGTCGCGCAGCTGGTCGCGCACGCTGGCCAGATCGGCCGTAAGCGGCGTCAACGTGTAGGCGCGGTCGCCGAAGATCAGCAGGCCGATGCGATCACCGGCGCGGCGATCGAGGAAGTCGGCCAGCACCGCCTTCGCGGCAGTGAGGCGATCCACCGCCTGCCCGCCCAGCACCATGTCGCCCTCGCCCATGCTGCCGGACACGTCCATCGCCAGCATCATCTGCCGGCCCTCCTGCGGCGGCGTGATCGCTTCACCCAGCTGTTGCGGGCGAGCCAGTGCGACGCACAGCGCGCACCAACCCAGCCACAACAGCAGCGTGCGCAGCCACGACACGTCAACGCGGCCGCCACCGGCCAGCGCTTCCAGTTCCGTCGCCGCATAGGGCACCCGCAGCGCAGCACCGGGATCGGCACGACGCTTCCACCAGCGCATCAGCAACGGCAACGGCAGCGCCAGCAGGGCCAACGGCCACGCCAGCTGCAGGTCCGGCCATGGCCAGTAACTTGCCAGCAGATTCATCGGCGCCGCTCCAGCAGCATGGCCAGATAGCGCTCGCGCGCCCAGCGGCGTACTGCGGCCACCTCGTTGACGTCCACCCGTGGGCGATAGGCACCTTCGGCCAACAGGCTTCGGCGTGCTTCCGGCAATGTGCCCTGCAGATCCACGCGCTGCCACCAGGCATCATCGCGCAGGGATTCACTGCCGGGCTGCGCCTGGCGTGCGGCGCGACGCAGCAGTCCGGCGATGGCTGCCAGTTCCGCAGCAGCATCGGCGGTAGATGCCAGCTCCTGATCGAACAGCTGCAACCAGCGTTGGCGGCGACGGCGACGTTGCCACCAGAAGAAGGCCGCCACCGCCACCACCAGCAACAGCAGCACCACGCCGCCGATCATCAGATAGCCCGGTGCCGGCGGCCACCATGATGGAGCGGGTGGCACCTGCACATCGCGCAGCGGCAGGTTCGCGCTCATGCCGGCACCTCGGTCGGGGATGGCGCCAGCCAGGCATCACTGGGCGCGTCGGTGGACAGCACCTGCACATCGACGCGGCGCGCTCCCAGCTGGCGCCGCAGCTCCTGCAGCGGTTCAACGAAATGCGCCTGCCAATGGGCCTGGACCTCGCTGCGGCGCAGGTCGAGGCCGATGCGCTGCTGCAGGGTCTGGAACTGCAGCGCGGCTGACGGAGGCTGCAGTTCCAATGGATCCACCAGCAGCACCAGGCTGAGGTCGTGGTGCTGGGCCAGCGCACTCCAGCGCGCCGGCGGAATACGGATGGCCTGCTGCGGATCGGCCAGCACCAGCACACGTGCACCCGGGCGCAGGACGCGACCGGCATGGTCCAGCGCACGTTCCAGGCCAAGGTCATCGGCCGGGGGCTGCGCATACCAGCGGGTGAGCGCGTCCAGCACACGCAATACGCCGCGCGGGCCGCCTGCCGGTGCAATCGGTGGTTCACGGTCGCTGCCACGCAGGGCGCCGATGCGATCGCCACGACGCTGCGCCGACCACGCGGCGACGGCGCCCGCGCGTGCAGCCTGCACCGATTTGAAGCGCACGCGGGTGCCGAAGTACAGGGCCGGCGAGGTATCGGCCACGATCAGGCTGACCCGCTCGCGTTCGGCCTGGAACAGCTTGGTATGGGCACGTCCGGTCCGCGCGGTCACCCGCCAGTCGATATGCCGTGCATCATCACCGGCCACGTACTCGCGTGACTCGGCATATTCCATGCCACGCCCGCGCAGCGGCGACGGCGCCTGCCCGGCGTTGCCGGCGCGGCCACGGCGTGGCGGCGGCGGTCGCTGTGCAAGGCGGCGCAGCGCCACCAGTTCGGACAGTTGCGGGCGCAGCCCGTCACCGTCACTGACGGAGGAGGCGTGGTGCAGGGATGGATCGGTCATGCGCAGGCTCAGGGTGCCGGCACCCGGGCCAGCAGCTCCTGCACCAGGCGTTCGCCATCCCAGCCTTCAGCGGTGGCTTCATAGCTGGGCAGCACGCGATGGCGCAGCACGTCGGCGGCAACCGCACGCACGTCATCGGGGGTGACGAAATCGCGGCCAGCCAACCAGGCGCGCGCGCGTGCACAGCGTTCCAGCGCGATGGAACCGCGCGGGCTGGCGCCCCATGCAATGCGGCGGCCAAGGCCAGCGTCATAGCGCGACGGATCACGCGAGGCCAGCACCAGCTCGATCAGGTAGCGTTCCAGCGCCGGCGCCATGTGCAGGTCCAGCACTTCGCGGCGGGCATCGAACACATCCTGCATCGGCAGCTTTTCCGGCGCTTGTGCGGCTTCGCCCAACGCACCACGGGCTCGCTCGCGAGCCAGGCGCAGGATCTCCGATTCGGCGGCCTGGTCCGGGTAGCCGATGCGCACATGCATCAGGAAACGGTCCAACTGCGCTTCCGGCAGCGGGAAGGTGCCTTCCTGCTCGATCGGGTTCTGCGTGGCCATCACCAGGAACAGCGGCGGCAGCGCGTAGGTGTGGCGGCCCACGGTGACCTGGCGCTCGCCCATCGCTTCCAGCAGTGCCGACTGCACCTTGGCTGGCGCGCGGTTGATTTCATCGGCCAGCAGGATCGGATGGAAGATCGGGCCGGGTACGAATTCGAAGCGGCCTTCCTGCGGGCGCCAGATCTCGGTGCCGGTCAGGTCGGCCGGCAACAGGTCCGGGGTGAACTGCACGCGGGCGAAGTCGGCCTCCAGGCGCGAGGCCAGCGCGCGGATCGCCGTGGTCTTGGCCAGGCCCGGAGCGCCTTCCACCAGCAGGTGGCCATCGGCCAGCAGCGCGATCAGCAGGCGTTCGACCAGCGCGGCCTGGCCGACGATCTCGGCCGACAATGCGTCGCGCAGCTGGCTGAAAGCGGCATGCAGGCGGGAGGTGGCCGGCGCGGACGGCGGCGAGACGGTTTCGGGCATCGGCGGTGGCAGGTTCATGGGGGCCTTTGACCGGCGCGGGACGGCACGGGTTCCCGACATCATCGCAGGGTGCCCTGCGAATGGCATCAAGAACGGCTGAACGGCCCATCCACGCATGGCGTGGATCTACTGGACATGGGCGGCGTGGATCTACTGGCGGAAACGCAGAAGGGCCGCGCAGGGCGGCCCTTCTGCGTTTCGCGGAGGCGCGGGCTCAGTTCTGCTTGGCCACGCGCAGCACCTTCGGGGTCACGAACACCAGCAGCTCGGCCTTGTCCTTGTTGCGGCCGCGCTTCTTGAACAGGTTGCCCAGGAACGGCACGTCGCCCAGGAACGGCACCTTGCTGATGCTGCTGCGGTCGGTGAACTCGTACACACCACCGATGACCACGGTCTGTCCATCCTCGACCAGCACCGCGGTGTTGACCTCACGGCGGTTGATCGACGGTACCGTGCCGTAGCCCTGCAGTTCGATCAGGCGGTCAACTTCGTCCTTCTTCACCTGCATGTTGAGGAACACGCGGTTGTCGTTGGTGATGGTCGGGGTCACCCGCAGTTCCAGCACCACTTCCTTGAACTGCACGTTCGGGGTGGAACCGGCGCCACCGGCAGCACCGGTGCCACTGATGGTGACGTAGCCGATTTCCTTGCCCTGCTTGATCATCGCCTCGCGCTGGTTGGTGGTGACCACGCGCGGGTTGGAGATCACCTCACCCCGCGACTCTTCCTGCATGGCCGACAGCTCCACGTCCAGCAGGTAGCCTGCGTTGAGGATCGACAGCGCCAGCGAACCCGGATTGCTGGCCGTAGCCACCGGCAGGTTCCAGTTCAGGCCACGCTTGATGGTCGGGCCGCTGGGAACCGGCGCCGGGCCGACGCTGCCACCGGCCTGCCACTCACGGACCGCCTTGGCGTTGGCCAGTGCGGTATCGACCTGCGACTTGCGGGTTTCCTCGTTGGCAGCGAGGCTGCCGCTGAAGTACACGTTGTCGCGGCTGCCGCTGATGCCGAACTTCGCACCCAGCTCGCGGGCGAAGGTGTCGGTCGCGATGACGATGCGGCTTTCGATCAGCACCTGGTCGACCGGGCGGTCGATCACGCTGATCAGCTCGCGCATGCGCGCGATCTTCTTCGGAATGTCGCTGATCATCAGCGTGTTGGTGCGCTCGTCGGCGACGATGCGGCCCCGCCCGGACAGGAAGCCACTCTCCTCCTGCGACGAGCCGCCACCACCGCCATTGCCGCCACCACTGCCGCCACCGATGCCCTTGGCCTCGGTCAGCGCTTTGAAGATCTGCGTGGCGCTGTGGTAGTTGATCTGGACGTAATCGGTGACCAGGTCTTCGCGGTTCTCGATGGCGATGCGCGCGTCTTCCTTCTCCTGCTCGAACTTGGCCAGCTCAGCCTGCGGAGCGACCCAGATCACGCTGCCATCGCGACGCTTGTCCAGGCCCTTGGCACGCAGCACGATGTCCAGCGCCTGGTCCCACGGCACGTTGACCAGGCGCAGGGTCACATTGCCCTGTACCGAATCGGAGGCCACCACGTTGAGATTGGATTCCTCGGCGATCAGCTGCAGCACGGTGCGCACCGGCACGTCCTGGAAGTTGAAGGTCACCGGCTTGCCGGTGAAACCGCGCTGGCCGACGGCCTTGGCAGCCTGGGTGACGCTGCCAGCGGTGACGGCACCGACGGCGGCCGGCGCCTGCCGCGGGCTGATCTCCACCACGTACTCGTTGCCACTCTGGTAGGCCAGTGATTCGACCGCACCGCCGGTGCTCAGCACCAGCTGGGTACCGGCACCGGACGGCTTGGCGTCGATGCGCTGCACCGGCGTAGCGAAGTCGATGACGTTCATCGGCTTCTGCAGGTTGGCCGGCAGTCGGGCGTTACCGACATCGACCACCACGCTGTTGCCCTGCGTACGCAGGTCCGGAACCGCGCCCTGGCCGTCGAACTGGACGATCAGGCGCCCGGCGCCATCATCGCCGCGCTTGAAATCGATCTTGGCCACCGACAGGCCGGCCGGCGCTGCCGCCGGTGCCACGGTGGCGCCCACCGGCTTTTCCGCCGGTGCGGCGGCCAGCGCCGGAGCGCAGGCCAGCATCAGCGCGACTCCCAACGCGCTGACACGGTTCAAGGTAAAGCGCCGGATGGGACGCAGCCCCTTGGCTTGGTGAAAGGTCATCGTGCTATCCCCAGTAAACGATCATTGATCTTCAAGCGAGAGCGTTGCCGGCCGTTCCAGCCAGCCACCCGCGCCATCCGGCACCAGTTCGATCAGCTCCACGTGGTCTTCGAAGACCGCCGTGACCCGCCCGTCGCTCTGCCCCAGGTAGCCGCCCGGGCGTACCCGGTAGGTCACCTTGTCCGGCCCCATCACCAGCGCCACGGTGGCGGCTCCGGTGCCGATGGTGCCGACCATGTCCAGTGCGTCCAGCGGGAAGCCTTCCAGCGGCTCCTTGCGCCGGTTCGGATCCGGACGCAATCCGCCATTCCCCTGCTGCGGATTGGTCCAGGCATCGGTGAACGGGTCGCGCAGACCCTGTGCGGAGTATTCGAAGGTTTCGAACTGCTGCATCACCGGCAGCGGCTCCAGCGGCTGCGCCGGCCGGGCACGCTCGCCTTCCACCCACTTTTCAAGATTCGGTGCATCACCCGGCGTGCTGGTCACATCGCGGCCGCACGCGGCCAGCATCAGCACGACGGCAGCCATCCCACAACGCGCAAAGAGGGAACGGATCACTTCTTCTCCTCCTTGCCGGCGTCAGCCGCCTGCTGTGCCTGCACCTCGGTCTCATCCAGATAGCGATAGGTCTTGACCGTGCCGGACAGCTCCAGCGCACCGCTGCGGGCGTTGCCGCTGGTCTTGTCCTTGGGCTTGAGGTTGATGTCGTGCATGGTCAGGATGACCACGCGCGGCAGCGACGCCACGCCACTGACGAAGGCACCGAACTGGTGGTAACTGCCCACCATGCGCAGCTTGATCGGCTTTTCGGCGTAGAACTCCTTGACCTGCTCCTGCTCCGGCTCGAACAGCTCGTTGGTCAGGCCGCTGGACAGCGCAGTCTGCGAGATGTCGATGATCAGGTCCGGCATTTCGGTCTTGCTGGGCAGCTGCCGCAGCATCTGCTGCAGCACCTGTTCCATCTGTGCCAGCTGCTGCTTCAGCGGCGCCAGGTTCACCGCACGCTCCTGCTGCTTGGTGAACTCCGAACGCAGCTCGACTTCCTTCGATTCCAGGCCGGCCAGTTCCTCGCGCTTGCCACTGATCAGCAGCATCCACGCCACGAACATGATCACCAGCGCCAACAGCGAGCAGAAGACGATCTTGGCCTTCTGCGGCCAATTGCCGATGTCGTTGAAATCCAGGTTCTTCAGATCGATTTTCTGGCTCATGCGCGATCCCCCTGCAGCGGGGCGTTGAAGGCCTGCGGCGGCTGCGCCAGGCGGCTGCCCTCGGGCTTCGGCGCAGGCTTTGCAGCTGGGGCTGCCGGCTGGTTCGGCGTAGCCGGGGCCGGGGTGGCAGCAGGTGCGTTGACCGGCGCGGCGGCGGGAGCGGGTGCAGCCGGTGCAGCAGCAGGCTGGCCGGCGGCCGGTGCAGCAGGTGCCGCTGCATCCGGGCCGGCTGCAAGCGGTGCCACTGCGGGCGGAGCCGGCGTTGCCACCGAACCATCGGCGTTGAGGCCTGGCGTACCGGCCACTTCCTCACTCTGTGCCGGCAGCTTCACCTTGACCACGAACACATAGGGCAGCGCCTTGATGTCGGCCAGCGGGCCCACCTTGCCGTCCTTGTCCTTCTCGGGATCACGCGCTTCGATGATCGACAGTTCCGGGTTGGTCATCCAACCGGAGGTCTCCAGATTGCGCATGTAAGCCGAAACACGGGCATTGGACTGGGTACGGCCTTCCAGGGTCAGCACGTCGCCTTCCTGCTTCAGCGCGGTCAGCACCAGGCCATCGGGAATCGTGCGCACCAGCGCATCGAACAGGTGCACCATCTGCGAGCGCTTGGCCTGCAGTTCCTCGATCACCTTCTTGCGGGCCAGCAGGCGTTCCTTCTGCGCGTCGAGGCGGTCGATCTCCTTGTTCTGTTCCTTGACCTTCTCGATCTCGGCTTCCAGATAGGCGTTGCGGTCCATCTGGCCGCTCACCTGGCGGTCGTAGTAGAACCAGATCACCAGCGACAGCAGCAGGCCACCGATCGCGGCCATGCCCAGCATTGCGTAGAACTCGCGCTGGCGTTGCTTGCGCCGCTCGGCGCGCCAGGGCAATAGATTGATGCGTGCCATCAGTCGAAGCTCCTCAGCGCCAGACCGGTTGCGATCATCAGCGCGGGGGCATCCTGGGCCAGCGCATGCGCGTTCACCTTCGGCCCCAGGGTCATCTGCGCCAGCGGGTTGGCGACCACGGTCGGCACGCCCAGCTGTTCCTCGACCATTTCCGGCAGACCGCCCAGCACGGCGCAGCCACCGGCCAGCACGATGTGATCAACGCGGTTGAACTCGCTGCCTGCGTAGAAGAACTGCAGCAGGCGGCTGATCTGCTGGACCGTGGCTTCCTTGAACGGCTCCAGCACTTCCATCTCGTAGCTTTCCGGCAGCCCGCCCTGGCGCTTGGCCAGTCCGGCTTCCTCGTAGCTCAGGCCGTAGCGGCGCATGATCTCGTCGGTCAGCTGCTTGCCACCGAACACCTGTTCGCGGCTGTACAGGCTGCGGCCGCCGCGCAGGACATTGAGGGTGGTCATGGTGGCACCGATGTCGACCAGCGCGACCACACCCTCGATGGATACCGGCAGCTCGCTGGCGACCAGGGCATAGGCGTTCTCGACCGCGAAGGCCTCCACGTCCATCACCTTGGCCTGCAGGCCACCCAGCTCCAGCGCCGACTGGCGCAGTTCCACGTTCTCCGAACGCGACGCGGCCAGCAGCACCTGGACCATCTCCGGGTTGTTCGGGATCGCCCCGATCACCTCGAAGTCCAGGTTCACTTCCTCGATCGGGTACGGAATGTAGTTGACCGCTTCCAGCTCGATCTGGGCTTCCATGTCGTTCTCGTCGAGCTCGGCCGGCATCGGGATCACCTTGGTGATCACCGCCGACCCAGCGACGGCGGCAGCGGCCAGCTTGGCCTTGCTCCCCGAGCGGTTCATCGCGCGGCGGATGGCCTCACCCACGGCCTCCACTTCCACGATGTTCTTCTCCACCACCGCATTCGGCGGAAGAGGTTCCACAGCGTAATGTTCCACACGAAAACGATTGCCACTGCGGGACAGCTGCAAAAGCTTTACCGCAGTCGAACTGATGTCGACGCCTACAAGCGGCGACTGACTTTTTGGGATGAGCCCCACGGTTTCTCCCCTGCCGACGGGCACTTGGACGCAAGACCTGCGCCCGAGCATTAATAACGTATTCTTAGCAAATGGCAACGGCCCTGCTGTGAAGTCCTTCACGGATTCACCATGCAGCCCCTGACTGTTCCCCTTGCGCTCCCCGGTGCCGACCCCAGCCGCCACCTTGCGTAATCTATACTCTGCGACCACGAAATTCGCAATCGGAATCTGAACCCGATGACTCGACTCCGCCGCTGGCTGCGCTGGATCTTCCTGATTGTCCTGGTCCTGGCGCTGATCGGCGCGGCCGCCGTGGGCGGTCTGTACTACGCCGTGTCCTCCAAGCTTCCCGACGTGCAGACCCTGCGCGACGTGGAAATGCAGGAGCCCATGTACGTCTATGCCGCCGACGGCAAGCTGATGGCGGTGTTCGGCGAGACCCGCCGTACCCCCATCACCATGAAGGACGTGCCCGAGCGCCTGAAGCAGGCCTTCCTGGCCACCGAGGACGCCCGCTTCTACGAGCATGGCGGCGTGGACTACATGGGCATCGGCCGCGCGGTGTGGCTGCTGGCCACCACCAACGACAAGCGCGTGCCGGGTGGCTCCACCATCACCCAGCAGGTCGCCCGCCAGTTCTTCCTCAGTTCCGAGTACAGCTACACCCGCAAGCTGGCCGAGATCCTGCTGGCGCGGAAGATCGAGTCCGAGCTGAGCAAGGACGAGATCTTCGAGCTGTACCTGAACAAGAGTTTCTTCGGCAACCGCGCCTACGGCGTGGCCGCCGCCGCCGAGTTCTACTACGGCAAGAAGCTGAACGAGCTGGACCTGGATGAAATGGCCTCGCTGGCCGGCATCCCCAAGTTCCCGTCTTCGGGCAACCCGATCTCCAACCCGGAACGTGCCCGCCAGCGCCGCGACAACTACGTGCTGCAGCGCATGGCCGACCTGAAGTTCGTCAGCCAGGCCGAGGCCGACGCGGCCAAGGCCGTGCCGATGCACGCCACCGCACATGAGCCGCCGGTGCAGGTCGATGCCCCCTACGTGGCCGAGCTGGTGCGCCAGGAAATGATCGCCCGCTTCGGCGGCGATGTGGTCAACAAGGGTTACCACGTCACCACCACCATCGATGCCACCCTGCAGACCGCCGCCAACCAGTCGGTGCGCGACGGCCTGCTGCTGTACGACCACCGCCACGGCTGGCACGGCGTGGAGAAGCAGGTGCAGGTGGGTGCCGGCGAAGACGCCGCTGCCCTGGCCGAGCACCTGCGTGGCATGTACGGCCAGGCCGGCCTGCTGCCGGCCATCGTCGCCAGCACCGGTGCCGATGGCAGCGCAACGGTGGTGCTGGCAAACCGCAGCGAGATCGTGCTGCCGGCCGGCGCCGCCAAGTGGACCAACAAGACCCCGGGCAAGCTGGTGCAGCGCGGCGACATCGTGCGCGTGCGCGCCGGGGCCAAGGAAGGTGAGTGGCTGCTGGACCAGATCCCGCGCGGCCAGTCCGCACTGGTCTCGCTGGATGCCCACAACGGCGCGTTGAAGGCGCTGGTGGGTGGCTTCAGCTTCTCCGGCAACAAGTTCAACCGCGCCACCCAGGCCCGTCGCCAGCCGGGTTCGAGCTTCAAGCCGTTCGTCTACGCCGCCGCCTTCGACAAGGGCTACAACCCGGCCTCGATCGTGCTCGACGCCCCGGTCGTGTTCCGCGACCGCCGCGGCAAGACCTGGGCCCCGCAGAACGACGGTGGCGGCTTCCGCGGCCCGATGCGCCTGCGTGAAGCGCTGGTGCAGTCGCGCAACCTGGTCTCGGTGCGCCTGCTCGATGGCATGGGCGTGGACTATGCGCGCAAGTACATCAGCGAGTTTGGCTTCGCCGAATCGGAACTGCCGCCGAACCTGTCGATGTCGCTGGGTACCGCCTCGCTGACCCCGCTGTCGGTGGCCCGCGGCTACGCCGTGTTCGCCAACGGCGGCTCGCGCGTGGACACCTGGCTGATCGACCAGGTCAATGACCGCGACGGCAACCTGGTGTTCAAGGAAAACCCGGCGCTGGCCTGCCGCGACTGCGCCGGCAGCAGCGACCAGCCGGTCAACCAGGTGGTGGACGGCTTCAACTTCGGCGCTCCGGCCCCGAAGGTGGACCCGGCCGCCGCGGCCAAGGCCGAAGCCAAGGTCGAAACCCCGGCGGCACCGGCCAACCCGGATGCCCGCACCGCCCCGCGCGCGATCGATGCCCGCACCGCCTACCAGCTGGTGTCGATGATGCGCGACGTGGTCCAGCGCGGTACCGGCGTGCAGGCCAAGGTGCTCGGCCGCGAGGACGTGGGCGGCAAGACCGGCTCCACCAACGACCACCGCGACGCCTGGTTCTCCGGCTTCGGCGGGCCGTACGTGACCACCGTGTGGGTGGGCCGCGACGACTTCCGCTCGCTGGGTTACCGCGAATACGGTGGCAAGGCCGCCCTGCCGATCTGGATCGACTACATGCGCACCGCGCTGAAGGACACCCCGATCGCGCAGAACGACCCGCCCAGCGGCATGGTCCAGGCCACCCTCAACGGCGCGACCGAGTGGGTGAAGGTGGAAGACATGGACCGCCTGACCGACTACGACCTGAACCTCAATACGCCGCAGGCCGACGCCGCCGCGTTCGATATCTTCTGAGGAAGGGTTCGGTAGGTGCCGCTCTGGTAGATGCCAACCTTGGTTGGCGCCGATGCCGCTCTGGTAGATGCCAACCTTGGTTGGCACCGATGCGGCTCTGGTAGCTGCCAACCTTGGTTGGCACCGATGCTGCTCTGGTAGATGCCAACCTTGGTTGGCGCCGATGCCGGCCCGGTAGTTGCCAACCTTGGTTGGCGCCCTGTGCCGACCAAGGTCGGCATCTACCAAAGCGTGGGTGGGGCCAACCTTGGTCGGCACCGATGCGCCTCTGGCAGCCGCCAACCTTGGTTGGCGCCGATGCCGCCCCGGTAGTTACCAACCTTGGTTGGCGCCCCGTGCCGACCAAGGTCGGCACCCACCAAAGCAGTTGCATCCGCCATACCCACGCAGATGTCACATCCGTGCGCTAGTCTGTAGCCAGGTCGCAACAGGGAGTCATCGCATGCATCGCGCCCGCCAGCATGCTGCCAGCCAGACCCGCGAGCGGCGCCACCGCCTCGCCCACGAAGCCGCCCGCCTGATGGCCGAAGGCGGCATCCGCGACTACCACCAGGCCAAGTTGAAGGCCGCCAGCCGGCTCGGCATCCACGACGATGCCTCCCTGCCCCGCAATACCGAGATCGAGGACGCCCTGCGCGAGTACCAGCGGCTGTTCTCCGGGCCCCAGCACGGCAACGAACTGCAGCGCCGCCGTGAAGCCGCGATGCGCGCGCTGGAGTTCCTGCACGGCTTCGCCCCTCGCCTGGCCGGTCCCGTGCTGGACGGCACCGCCGACGCCAACAGCCCCGTGCAGCTGCACCTGCACAGCGACGACCCGGAGGCCGTGCACCGCTTCCTGGACGAACACGGCATTCCCGCCGAATCGCGGACGCGTCGCCTGCGCATGGACCGTGAGCGCTGCCTGGACGTGCCGGTGTGGGTATTCAGTGCCGAAGAGCTGACCTTCGACCTGGCCGTGCTGCCGTATGACGCCCTGCGCCAGGCGCCGCTGTCACCTGTGGATGAGAAGCCGATGCGGCGCGCGTCGGTGGCGCAGCTGCGGCAGGTGCTGGCCGAAGCGGAGATCACCGCGTATATCGGCGGGTGACGGTAGCGCCGGCCCATGGCTGGCGAGCGCAGCGGTGTGGGACGGGCGTGGTGGAGCCGCGCCGGTCTTGGTAGGTGCGGACCGCTGGTCCGCACCGTGCTTCAGGCACCTCGCTTGCTGACCGAAGAGCAGTCGAGCATGGCTCGACTCTACAGGGGCGCTGCACCCGTGTTTGGTAGGTGCGGACCGCTGGTCCGCACTGTGCTTCGTGCATTTCGATGGCTGAGCGGAGAGCAGTCGAGCAAGCTCGACTCTACAAAAGCGGTGTTACCTGCTCTGGCAGATGATGCCCATCTTGCTCCTGCTACCAGACAAATCGGGTATCGCGCAGCGGGTCGCTGAGCAGCCGCGGCAACCACGGTGCGGGGGCACGCTGCGGATACTCCCGCATCATCTGTGCGTGCATGGCCTGCAGGTCCCGCAACACCCAGGACTGGTAGTAGATGTCGTTGAACCCATCCGACCAACCACTCTTCACCCGCTCATGCTCGTCTGCCTCCAACGACGGCATCTGGTCCAACGACACCTCCAGGATCGTCGCCAGCGCCGCGTTGATCTGCGCATTCTCCACACCGGCCTGGCGCACGTAGTCCAACCGATCCAGCACCCGCCGACAATCGTAGGGAAAGCACCCACCTGTGGCGGTGATGTAGTCAGCGATGTCCGCCAGCATGTCGGCTTTCAGCCGCCACACCACTTCACTGTCCATCACCTGCCGTACCCGCATCGTGCGCAGCGTGCTTGCCCGTACCTCCTCCGGCGTAGTAAACGGGGCACCCGGCGTGCTGCCCGCGTGGCGCACCAGCACGATGCGATGGATCGCCTCCCTGGTGACACCCTCGATGCGCAGCGCCGCTGTCTCCGGGTGCACGCGCGGCGTCGGCACGCTCAACATCCGCCACATGTACCACAGCACCAGCAACAGACCGGCGATGCACAGCCCGCTCATCAGCGTCCACAGATCCAGGTTCCGCGTGTAGTAGCGATAGCGCGCCCGCCAGATATAGAACGTGCGATAGCTGATGATTCCCTTTACCCATCTGTACATCGCCATCTCCTGGGCGAGGACCCCGGCGCGGCGGGGTGGATTACGCGCGTCACGCCGGGGCTCCATGGCTTACCAGCCGATGCCCACACCGACGCCCATGCTGCGCTCACCGCTGTTGGTGAACGCCCCATTGAGGCTGAAGGTGGCTGAGCCCTTCTCGTTGAGCACGCGCTGGTAACCCACCGCCATCGCCGACTCACCCTCGCTGTAGCCCACACCCGCACCGAGGCGGTTGTAGGTGGCCAGGCCGGCGGTGTTCATCGCCATCGCTGTCTGCGCACTGCTCATCGCCGCCATGCGGTTGAAGCGCTTGTCCATCTTGTCCAGGCGGCGCTCGAAGTTGCTGATCGCCCCATCGGTGTACTCGTTGGCGCGGGCCAGCATCTTCTCCAGCTCAGCGGTATCGACCTGCGGCTTCGGCGAGTCGTCCTTGTTGGCCTTCGGCTGTGGTGTGGGCTTGTCGCCCTCGCCTACCGAAGCGACCTGCTGGGAATCCTTGCCTTCCGGTACCACCGAAGTTTCATCGGTCTGCGGCTTCGGCACCGAGGACGACGCCAGGGCACGCGGTGCCGGGGCATCGTCGATGCGCTGCTCCAGCCCATCCATGCGGCCATTGAGCTGCTGCTGCATCGAATGCAGCTGGCCACCGTTGACCGCATCGCGGCTGCCGGCCGCGATCAGGCCGTTGGCCACGTTGGAGATGACCATGCCGTTGGCACCGGCGAGGGTGAGCTGGTTGACGCCGTCGGCGCGGACCGAGGGAGTGTCCTGGAAGACGGAACGGAGCTGGGTTTCGACCTTGTCCACACGCGAGGTGCTGGTGACGACCGCACCATCCAGCGCCTCCAGTGCACCATTCAACGTGGACTGTGTCTGGCCCTGGACGTTGAAGCGCGGGCCGACGATGTTGCCGTTGGCATCGACTTCACCGCCGAGAGCGGAAAGCGCACCGCGCAGCTGGCCGACCGTGGCGGCGTTGTGGTTGGCGATGCCGTTGGCGATGTTTACCAGACGACGATAAGTAGCTCCACTTCCAAATGAGGCCACTCCTGCCTCATTCGCCTGAGATCCTTCGCCAATCGCCAGCGAACCATCCGCTCCTATGCCCACCTTTGCTCCAGCACCGATAGCAATGCCTCCTCGCGCACCACCTCCAGCAATGCCAACCTCCGCTCCAGTTCCTAGTGCAAATCCACTATCGGAATCCTCGTGCACGACCGAAGCGCGACCAATGGCGACGGAATTTCTGCCTAGTGCCTTAGCATGGGTCCCCACTGCAGTTCCTCCATCGCTGCCGGTCGTGGCGAAGTTTCCAACTGCAAGACCAACCGGGCCAGCCTGAGCAGGGCCATAGCCTGGAGCTGCACCCACGCTAACGTACTGGCTGATACCTTCCACGGCCGACACACGGCTATTGGTCTCATAGAGCTGACTGCCGCGCACAACGTCCGAACTGTCAGCCGACAGCTTCCCCTCGGCCACGCCAGTCAAACGCGCGCCACCGAAGTCGATCGGGCCGTTCGCATCCAACCTTCGAATTGCCTGCAGCCCCATCTCCCGCTCCTTGCGCATCGCGTCCAGATCATTCCGATTCTGCGAGATCTTCTGCTCTGCGGCGTACAGCTGGTTGCCCGTAACGGCATCGCGGCTTCCTGGGGCTACTCGACCGTCGGCAAGATTGGTCAGCACCATGCCGTTCACGCCATTCAGCGCGATCTGGCTTATGCCGTCGGCACGGGCCGAGGGTGAATCCTGGAAGATCGAGCTGAGCTGACCTTCCACCTTGTCTGCGCGACGGCCGGCGGTGATGACGGCGCCATCGAGTGCCATCAGCGCATCCTCCACGGTGTTCTGCGTTCCGCCCTGCATCGTGTAGGTCGGGGCGACGATGTTTCCGCTAGCGTTCATGCCTGCTCCGCCACCGAGGGTGGCCAATGAATCCTTAAGCTGGGAGACAGTGGTGGCGTTGTGTTCGGCGGTGCCTCGTGCAATGTTCACTATCCGGCGCTGCATACCACTGTTGCCAAACGATACAACTCCAGCTTCATTTGCCTGAGCATCTCTTCCAAGTGCCAGCGACCCATGCGCTCCAACCCCGATCTTTGCACCCGCACCAATAGCAACACCGTCGTTTGCGCCGCCGCCTGCCGCTCCCACCTCAGCACCTGCCCCCATTGCAAATCCATTCTCGGATTCCTCAAAAACGGTCGCTCCCCTTCCAATCGCAGTTGAATTCCTACCCATTGCTCTGGCCCGCGTGCCAACTGCGGTCCCACTTTCAGAACCTGTTTTGGCTGAGTTACCGATGGCGACGCCTCCGGCTCCCGCCTCAGCAGGCTCACTGATGGGAGCCTCGCCAATACTCAGAAACTGACCCACACCTTCCAGAGCCGATATCCGTGAATTGGTTGAGTACAGCTGCTTCCCAGACACAGCCTCGGCACTGCTTGCGCTCAAGAGCCCATCTGCAACACCACTGATCTTCCGTTCAGCATTGGCGCTATTGCGCACATCCAACGTCGTACCGCTGTTCTTCTCACCCAGGCGCACATTGCCAGTCGCGGATACCTGCGCCACCAACCCGCCCAGCGCCGCTGTCTCGGCCAGCGCCTTGGCCGCATCCCCCTTTGCCACGGCAGCTTCCGTGCCCGCAGTCCTGGCAATGTCCTCCACCGTAGCCACCTTGTCATTGGTGGCGTTGAGCTGCCTGCCGTTGACGGCCTCATAGCTGCTGGCGCTGACTACTCCATCAGCCACACCGCTCAGCTTCCGATTCGCGTTCGCGCTGTTGCGAACATCCAGCATGGTGCCGCTGTTCTTCTCGCCGACACGAACGTTGCCGTTGACAGCGACTTGACCGACAAGGCCATTCAGCACTCCGGTGTCGGCCAGCGCCTTGTCCGCGCTGACCTTCGCTGCGCTGGCTGTCGTCTGTGCCGCATTCACGTTCGCGTTGGTTTCATGGAGCTGCTTGCCGGTCACGGCCTCGTTGCTGGTCGCGTTGATGGCTCCGTCGGCGACGCCCAGAATCCTGCGGTTCGCATTGGCGCTGTTGCGCACGTCCAGCTGCGTGCCACTGTTCTTCTGGCCCAGACGAACACTGCCATTGGCAGCGGTCTGGTTGACCAGGCCACCCAGCACGACCGTCTCGGCCAGCGCCTTGCCCGATTCCACCTTTGCGGCATTGGCAGTGGTGGTCGCGCCGTCTGCTGCTGTCTGGGCTTTGGTCACGGCCTGGTTGGTGGTGTGCAACTGATTGCCTGTGATTGCATCAGTGCTACCGGCCCCAACCACACCATCTGCGATGTACTGGATTCTTCGCTTCTTGCTACTGCTCCCCACGGAAACAGAGTCGGACGAGGCAGTCACCGAGCCTGCACCCAGTGCTACTGCGTTGTCATGCTTGGCTTGAGCGCGATCACCCAGGGCCACAGCACTGGTTGTTGTTGCCTTGGCCAGATTGCCGAGGGCAGTGGCGTACTGCGCAGTGGCTTCGCTACCACGCCCCAGTGCAGTGGCCTGGCCGGCACTGGCCTTGCTCAGATAACCAACCGCCGTACCGTGCTCGGCCTCGGCCTTGGCATCACCGCCTACGGCAATAGAGAAGTTGCCGCTTGCGTTTGCGCGGAAGCCAGTTGCAACGGCGCCGTTGGCGCTACGGGTTCCGGCACCGACCGAGACGCCCGCGTTCTGGTTCGCCACCTTGTTGCCGTCCGCATCCACACCAGCGCGCGCGTCGTCGCCCAGCGCTACGCTGCGGCCGTTGTACGCCTTTGCGTTGTTGCCGAGTGCGGTGCTGACGCCGTAGCTGCCGTTCTCTGCAGTGGCCCCCTTGCCCAGGGCCAGCGTGGCCGCGTCAATACGATTGGCGGCCTTCTGCGCGATTTCGCGCACCGCTACAAGATCCGTCTTCGCGGCATTGGCAGTTTTCTCGACAGCCGCCACCTTCGTGTTGGTGGCATGCAGCTGGTTACCCGTCATGGCATCCGTGCTGCCGGCACCAATCACGCCGTCGGCAAGATACTGGATGCGGCGCTTCTTGCTTGCGCTGCCAACAGACACCGTGTTGGCCGAGGCGGACACAGAGCCTGTCCCAATTACGAAGGCATCGGTGTGCGAACCCGCCTTCAGCATGCCATTCAATGATCCGATCTTCTGCTCGGTTGCGTAGAGCTGCTTGCCGGTCACTGCATCGGTACTGGAACTGGTCAAGCGGGCGTCATCAAGGTTGACGATACGGCGCTTCATGGTCTTGTTGCCCACCGATACCGTGTTCATCTCATCGGCTATGGAATGCACTCCTAACGCCACTGCCCCTGCCTTTGACGCTTTGGAGTTGTAGCCAATGGAAACACCATCGAACTCGGCCGTGGACGCGCCCCCCAAAGCGACTGCCCCAGTGCGGCCTTGAGTTCCAGCCTTAGCCCCTGCACCGATCGCAATTCGTGAAATACCAGCATCAACTCCCACTGTCTGCGCTGCTCCACCAATGGCAATATCGCCCTCACCGAGTGACCTGGCGCTCTTGCCCAAAGCAATCGCAGCACGCGCAGTCGCTTTGGCCGAGTCTCCCACCGCCACAGAGTTCGTGGCCGCCGCGTGACTGTCCGAGCCCACGGCCACACTCCAGGCTTCGTTGCTCTTCGCTCTAAGCCCAATAGCAATACCACCAGTTCCACTTGCGCTTGCCAGATAGCCAAGCTCAATTGCGTTTTGGCCCGCACGCGCCGACATTGGAGCCATGCCCACAGTTGGCGCCTCTTGGGCAGGTTCTGCGAAAGCGAGAGTCTGTGTGGTTTCAACCAGATCCAACTGCTCCCCGTCTGAATCCAGCTCAGCGGAACCAGCCGCGAATGACAGTGAAATCAGGCACCCCATCAGTACAGTGGCACGCCGTCCAGAAGTGCCCTTCCCCGTCGTGCGTGCCAGTTCACTGCCAACCACCCAGCACTGCTTCGCTGTGCTCCAGATACGACGATAGATATGGTTCATGCTCTCTCCTTAACAGGACAAGGGAAATGAAGCCCCGCGCTTACGCAGGGCAATTAAGGTCAGGTGCTCGGCGCCAGGGTCGTTACGTGATCGCGATAGCTGTCGTTCGACAGTCGGTACTGCAGCTGCAGGGTGCTGCCCGGCTGGAGCTGGAACGGCAAGGTCAGCGCAGCGTCGGGGTAAAGACTTCTGGACAGCTCAAGCGGCGTGCACACGCCACCGACATTGCACTCGGCAGCACCGGTGATGCCCACGCGCAGCGTGCCGGTGTTGCGCAGGGTGTTGCCCTGCAGTTGCAGATCCACGCTGCCTTTGGCGGGCACTACGTTCACCAGCGCGCCCCAGACCAGGCTGACACCAACGTTGGCCTGCGCCACCTGTTCATCGCCTTCCAGGATCGTGCCGTCGGGGCCCTTTACCCCCTCGAAGTAGATGCGGTAGGCCGCCTCCTTCTCGACGGTCTGCAGCGGAATCACCCGGATCAGACGATTGCCACCACCGCTGAGCGCGAACTTGCCAGGCGTGATGGCAATCGCCGCATCGGCGGCATCCACTTCGATCTCTTCCTCCCCCACCTGTGCCGGCTTGGTGATGCGCAGCAGGCGTGCCTGCACGTATAGCGGCTGGGTGGATTGCGAGTACACGCGGATCTTCGTGCCGTGCTTGGCATCCACCGTTGCGCGCATCGGATGAATGGACAGATTGGCCTGTGCCGGCGGGGCCAGCAGTGTGCTCAACGGCAACAGGCAAAACAGCAGCTTCTTCATGATGAGCCTCCGGGGCATCAGGGTTTAGCGGTCGGCACGCGCAGCTCTACCGTCAGTTCGCCGTCGTAGAGACCGGGGCGTTTGCTGGCGATGGGCGTGGGCGGTGTTTCCAGCGTCAGTGGAGTGGGCACGCAGTACACGGGTTGGCTGATGCCGGGCAGCAGCACCATGCGCAGCTGTGCGCTGTCGATGCCACGCAGCAGCTGTTCTTCGCCATGCTTCATCGCCAGCAGATTGCCGCCGTAGTTCAGACCGACCTGGTAATCGAGACGCTGGGTGTCGTCGCTGCCGCCATCCTGATGCCAGACCGCGAAGTCCCGCCCAGGCGGTGGGCGTGGCCCGCTGTCGCGCACGGTGACGCCGAGGAATTCGCTCTGCGAACCCACGCCGTCGTACAGACACATGTCTACTTCCTTGCGCCCGGCGACGACCTTGCGAATCGGGTCGTAGCGCAGGTCCATGTTGACCAGAGGTGCAACGCCGTCGAAGCCGGGGAAGTAGATTGAAATCGCGTCGTAGTCGGTGACGGTGAAGTCGAAGTTGAAGGTGGCTGTTGCAACCGGTGCGGCGGCTGGGTCGGCCTTGATGTTCAGGCGCATCGTTGCCTTCCAATGGCCTGCAACAAGACGCGTCAATTCGGATGATGGCAATGCGAGCCTAGAACCCGTACCGATTGGCTGATCGATACCACACGTGTAATAGAACGCTTCATGGAGCGCCCGCTGACTGCTATCCCAATAATCCGGGCTACAAGTCCAATCATTCAGGACTCTCTGAAGGCTTCCGAGCACCCGAAGCTCCGCATGCAGGCCTGTTCGGCTTTCTACAAGACGCAGGACAATTTCGGATGGCCCGCTAACTATTGATGGAACCCCGTCCGTCGGACACCTCCCAAACTCACTATCAGAAGCAGACTCACAAACAACATGGATCTGCCCATACTTCATCGCCAGGTCGTGACTGAATCCCAACACCGTCCGTGGCGCCCACAGCTCCACATCACCCGGCACCGCCGAGCGATCCCAGGTCATCACGATGTCCCTGTGCTGATCCGTCGGATGCGTTTCCGGCGGCCACTGCGCCCACGCCCTCGGCGCCAGCACCACCAGCGCGCACACCAGCATCAACACCAACAACACACGCCGGTTCATGGCGTTCCTCCTGCAGCAGCGGTCTGGGGCGTGGCGGCAATCAACGCGCGTTCCTGCAGCAGGCGGGTCACACGGGCCTGCTGGCGGATCTCGGCCGGCAGCTGGGCCACGGCCAGCGGCTCGCAATGCACGGCGCCGACCAGCAGCACCACCTGGCGGCGCTCGCGCACCTGCAGCGGGCAGTGCAGCAGGCGGTCGTCCTGCAGCAGGTACAGCGTTGTTTCGCGACGCGGGAAGTCGGCGACGAAGCCGCCGTTGGCGCTGGTGCCGGGCACCGGCGCGTTGAGGATGCGGGCGCCACCCAACGGCGCTCCGGCTAGATCCTTGGCGTTGCCGATGAAGGTGTAGGTCACCTCGATCGGCACTGGCATGCGCATCAGCCGTCCGGGGCTGAGGAACAACGGCCGTGCGCCACCCACGCCGGTCACACGGATGGCGGCGATGCTGTCCAGCGTGCTGGCGTCCTGTACTTCGGCACGGTGCGACTGGTACGAGGACAACGGCAGCAACCGGCGCTCACCGATCTGCAGGCGTTGACGGCGCAGGCCGCCCACCTGCAGTTCGGCCGCCACGCCACGCAGGTCGACGTCGTCGGTGTCGGCCACCTGCACGGCCAGGCCGGCGTCGGCACCGTTGCTGCCGCTCCAGTAGAAGCCGCGCTTGCCCAGCGCGAAACCGGAGCTGTGCATGCCGCTGTAGGCGGTCTCGCTGCGGCCGCGCTGCTGGTAGTGCGCCAGCGTGGCGCCGCTCTGGCCCAGGCTGTTCTGCAGCTGGCCGCTGAGCGTGGCGCTGTAGCGGTCGCTGTTGTTGGCGCGCAGTTCGGCTGACAGCTCGCGGTACTGCGCATCGACTTCCTGGCGCAGGCTGTGGCCGACGCTGTAGTTGATGTCCGGGCGCTGATGCTGCGGCTGGCGCACGTCCACGCTGTAGCGGCGCTGGCCGCTGCCGGCGGTACCGCGCAGCAGGCGGGTCAGGCTCAGGTTGAAGTAGATGCCGCGGTCACGTTGGTCACTGCCGCGCAGGCTGTCGCTGGCACGCTGCTGCCACACACCCACGCGGGTGGAGACGCTGAAATCCTGCCAGCGATGGCTGCGGCTGAAGCTGGCCTGCCAGGTGCGGCTGAGTTGCGGCTCGCGGCGCGGTTGCCACGGCGGCGGCGGTGGCAGCAGCGGGTCCAGCCCGGCCAGCGGGTCGCCCTCCGCACCGGGGAGCTCGCGCCCGGCGCGCCAGGTCTGCCGCCGCGTGTAGCCCACATAGGCACTGCCACCGGCCAGCGGCAGCGCCATCGAGGCGCTGAGCGAATTGGTGCAGCCCAACTGGTCGCGGGCGTCGGCCTCGAACTGGCAGGCCTTGCCACGCATGCGCTGCTGGTAGATGTTCCAGGACGCGGTACGGCGGTACGAGAGCTGGTGCTGCTGGCCGGTGCTGCCATCGTTGCCGCGCATGCCACCGAAGCTGGCGCGCAGTTCCTGGGTGGCATACAGGCGGCGAAGGTCCACGCGCACCTCGCCGTAGCGGAAGCCGCCCAGGTCGGCGGCGCCGGCCACCACCGCCACGTCGCGGCCCAGCGGCACGCGCATGCCGGCCACGGCCACGCGTTCGCCATCGAAGCGGTCACTGCGGCGCTCGTTGCGCTTGCCACCCTGCACGAACCACTGCCACTGGCTGTTGGTCCAGTCGCCACCCTTGTCGAACGGCGCGTCTTCGCTGCGCACCAGCACGCCGTCTTCGTAGATGCGCAGGGTGATGGTGTAGTTGCCGAACGGGAAGTTGCGGGTGTCGATCTGGTTGATGCCGGCCTGCAGGTAATAGGTCTGCAGCAGGCGCGTGCCGTCGTAGGCATCCACGCGTGCGTCGCGCGCCAGCAGCACGGTCAGGGGCGTGGCCTGCACGGCGGCATCGGCATCCACATAGGCCTGGGTGGTGCCCACGCGCAGGCCCTGCAGGCGGTCCAGCGGCAGCATGCTGAAGCTGAAGGTGCCGCCCTGCGGGCTGGACAGGTTGCGGCGGTCCATGCGCCCGGCCTGCAGGTAATGCGCCTGCCCCAGGTCATGGCGGTAGTAGACGTTGTCGAACTGGAACGCGCTGTCACTGCCGCGGCTGCGGTAGCGCTGCTGGTTGAAGTTCCATTCGGCAGAGACATGCCCGCGATCGAACAGGCCCAGCACGCCGGTGCCACGCGCGGACAGCGTCTGGTAGTCGCGGCTGCCACTCACATTGATCACCTGCTGGTGCAGGAAAGCGTTCTCGGCGTTGGCGCTGACGGTGTGGAAGCGCTCGGCAGCCGGCTTGCCGGGAATCCATTGGCGGGCAACGAACAGGCGCACCGCGCCCTCGCCTTCGTCGTACAGCGCGCGCACGGCGGCGGGGTCTTCCGGTGGGTCGAGATAGCCGCAGCCGGCAGTGGCGCCACCGAAGCGGCAGGCCAGATGGCTGTTGCGCGGCATGGGTTGCGAGAGCGCGGGCAGCAGCGCGGCCTGCGCCTCGGCGGGCAGGTCGAGCGCCTGCAGCACGCTTGCTGGATCTTCCAGCTGTACGTGCTCCAGGGTCACACTCACCGGCGACAGCCCGGCCGAGCGGCCGAACAGCTGGATGTCGAGTTGTTCGGTCTGGCCTTCAACCAGATCCTCGAAGCCGGGCGGGACGCCGCGCGCCGCCGCCAGCGGCGTTGCCAGCGCCAGGGCGAGCGCGACCGCCAGCCGGGTGATAGCGGGGGCGTGTGGGGTCATGGGGGTACCGCTGGAAAGGCAGCCGGCCCGGCGTGCGGGCCGGCGCGGGGATTACGGCGCGGCGGCTTTCTGGTTCAGCACGATGTTGACGACGCCGGTGTACGTGCCCTTGGTGGCGATCGGCTTCGGGGTGGCCTGGGCGATGGTCAGCGGCATCGAGATCGAAGCACCCGGGGTGGCACCTGCGCCGGTGAACAGATCGGCGGCCTTGAACTCAATCGGGGTCACCGCCAGCGTGCGGCTGTTGAGGCTGACCGTCATCGCCTCAGTGACCTTGCCATCGCCGCTGACCAACACGAACGCGCCGCCGATCTTTGCCTCGATATCGGCAGTCTGATCGTTGGAGTGGATACGAACGCGCTGGGTGTTCGGCAGCAGGCCGCGCACCGGGTCGTGGGTCAGGGTGACCAGATCCGGCAGCGCGCTGCCATCGTC
The DNA here is from genome assembly GCF_047500745.2 of Stenotrophomonas sp. FR024. Lineage (NCBI taxonomy): Bacteria > Pseudomonadati > Pseudomonadota > Gammaproteobacteria > Lysobacterales > Lysobacteraceae > Stenotrophomonas > Stenotrophomonas sp. FR024. The sequence goes on along the minus strand of NZ_JAXAXM020000008.1, from coordinate 146,467 downwards.
GCGCAGCAGGGCCAGGGTCGGGTCGACGTCGGCGTAGACGGAGATCTTGGTTTCCACGGCGTGCGCGGACAGCGAAGCCGTGGCCAACGCTGCAGCGAGCGTGGCCTTCTTGATAATGGCGTGCATGGGTTGTCTCTCTCGGACAAGGGGGAATGAGAAAGCCCCCCTCCCCTAAGGAGAAAGGGAGGGAGGCGCCGCCCGCAGAGGTGGTTGCGGGCGACGGATAGAATGTTAGAAACCCATTGTCCTGCAAGCCATTCAAGCATTCCTAAAACGTTGAGCGTTAAGAAGAATCTTTGAATTAGTTCAACGTTCCAGGCTTATGCAATTTCCCTCATTCGGTAAATGCAAAAAATCTCATTGCTTCGCCCTTGTAGAGTCGAGCCATGCTCGACTGCTGTTCGCGCTGTGCGTGCGAGTCGAGCATGGCTCGACTCTACAGTGGTTCATCCACGCATGGCGTGGATCTACAGACAAGGTTATGCAACTTCCCTCACGCGTTGAATACAACAAACCCCATTGCCTCGACTCTACAGTGGGCCATCCACGCATGGCGTGGATCTACCGGCCCTGGCTATGCAATTTCCCTCATGCGTTGAATGCAACAAATCTCATTGCCTTGCTTTTGTAGAGTCGAGCCATGCTCGACTGCTGTTCGCGCTGTTCGCGCTGTGCGCGTGAGCCTCAGCCTGCGGGCACCACGGTGACGCGATCAACATCGATGTCGGTCGGCTTGAACCGATGCGTGTCGACCTTGCCATGCAGTTCCACCACGGTGTCCGCACCAATGGTCTGCGGTGGCAGGTCTTCGTCATCGATCTCCACTTCGATCTGGCCACTGGCATCGCGGAACTGGTAACGCTCGTGGCCAAGCTTGGCGACCAGGGTGCCACGCAGCACCACCGGGTGGTCGTCGCGCTGGGCGCGCGCATCGGCCACGGAGCTGGCAGCGGTGCCCGCACCCGGGCCGGTGTACTGCGCGGATGCGTGCGGGCTCAACAGGGCCAGCGGCGTGGCGATGAGGGCAATGGCAAGCAGTCGATTCATGGCGTTCTCCATGGCTGAGTAAGTGCCCTCAGGTTCTATCGCCCCGGATGTGATGCCTATGCAATAGATCCGAAAAGATGTGAAAGCGACATTCAGTGTCAGAATTCGTTCAGATCCTGAAGCAAGGTTTTGTAGAGTCGAGCACGGCTCGACTCTACAAATACCCATCCACGCATGCGTGGACTTCGCGTTGGCGCGTGATCAGAAGAAGATCGCGTACAGGATCAGCAGCGGAATCGGTACGCCCAACAACCAGAGCAGAATCATTTTCATGGCAGGTCTCCTTGCATGGAACGGGGGTTACAGGTCGCGACGGCGGCCGCCCCAGGTGGCGCTGAGGCTGGCGAAGAACGCGCCGATCAGCAGCGTGATGAACAGCCACAGCGCGGCATACGCTGCTGCCTTGCGGGCATCGTCGGCCGCCTGCTTGGCAGTGTTCTTGGCCTTCTCCAGCGCAGCACGCATGCGCGTCTGCACATCGGTCACGCGCGCCTGCGCTTCGGCCTGACTCATGCCGGTCTCGCGCGCGATCAGCTGGGACAGGTACTGGGTGTCGGCCGGATCCAGGCCATCTCCCTGCAGACTGTTGACGATGATGCGATTCACCTCGGCACGCACTTCACGGCGGTCAGCCACCGGGCCATTGCCCGGCATCGGACGCGGCGGTGCGGCCAAGCGCGCGTCGCGCGGGCCGACGCTTGCGACCGGCGGCGGCGGGGCCGCATTCGGATCCATCGGCGCACCCGGCGGAGGCGGCGTTGCAGGATCAGACGGCCCTGCGCTGGTGGCGCTGCGGAACAGCGAGTCCACCCAGTAGTTGAGGTCGCCTTCCGGCGCAGCCGCGGCGGCGCTACCGGCACTCGCGGCGGCAACGCCTGCCGTGGAGGCAGCGGCGCCTGCAGTGGCACCGGCCACTTTCGCGCCCGTGCCGAGTACGCCGCCGATGGCCGAGGTGAGCAGACCGGCGGTGAGCAGCGTGGCCACCGCCCACGACACGAAGCCATGTGCGGTATCGCGGAAGTAGGTTTCGTCGCCGTGGATCTGCGTCCACTTGGTACGCAGGCGTCCTGCCAGATAGCCACCCAGACCGGAAGCCGCCAGCGCGGTGAAGGTGAGCCAGATGATGCTGGACCAACCGAAGGTTTCCTTGCTGACGCCTTCGAACGACCACGGCGACACCGAGGACAGCCCCAGGCCCACGCCGAGAATCAGCAGGATGAGGGACAACGCGGCGGCGGCGGCGGCACCGGCGAAGATTGCCCCCCAGGACACGGCGCTTTCGCTTGGCGGGGCGACGATGGGGGCGGCGACGACAGTGCCGACGTCAGGGCCGAGCGGGCCGCGCTCGGGTGGGTCGAATCGGGTACTCATGGGACGGACGCTCCGGATCAGATGCTGCGGGTGCAGCTGGCGTCCTGAGGCTGCGCGAGCGCTTGTGAAGCTGGCGAGACCCTTGAATCACGCGGTCTTGGCGCGGTGAAGAGCGTGCCAACCAAGGTTGGCACCTACCAAAAAGCGGGAACGCGGTAGATCCATGCCATGCGTGGATGGGGAAGCGTGCCAACCAAGGGCGAGGACAAAGTAGATCCACGCCATGCGTGGATGATTTTTCACGAGTGTCGAAAGCGTGCCAACCAAGGTTGGCAGCTACCAGAGCCGAAGCAAAAAAAAACGCCCCGCGGATGCGGGGCGTTCTCGGCACAATCTACGCGGGCGATCAGCCCTGGTAGTCGCGCACGTCGCTGCCGGTGTAGACCTGGCGCGGACGGCCGATCTTCATTTCCGGATCAACCTGCTGTTCCAGCCAATGCGAGACCCAGCCGGAGGTACGGCCCAGGGCGAACATGACGGTGAACATCTCGGTCGGGATCTGCAGCGCCTTGTAGATGATGCCGCTGTAGAAATCGACGTTCGGGTACAGCTTGCGGGCAACGAAGTACTCGTCCTGCAGCGCGGCCTGTTCCAGCTTCACGGCCACGTCCAGCAGCGGATCCTGCACGCCCAGCTGCTTGAGCACCTTGCTGGTCATCTCGCCGATGACCTTGGCGCGCGGATCGAAGTTCTTGTAGACGCGGTGGCCGAAGCCCATCAGGCGGAAGCCGGAGGTCTTGTCCTTGGCCTTGACCACGGCGGACTCGACGTTGTCGGCGCTGCCGATCTCTTCCAGCATCTTCAGCACGGCTTCGTTGGCACCGCCGTGGGCCGGACCCCACAGCGCGGTGACGCCAGCGGCAACCGACGCGTACGGGTTGGCACCGGTCGAGCCGACCAGGCGCACGGTCGAGGTCGAGGCGTTCTGCTCGTGGTCGGCGTGCAGGATGAACAGCAGGTCCAGCGCCTTCACCACGTCCGGGTTCAGGTCGTACTGGCCGTCAGCCGACTCGAAGGTCTGCTTCAGGAAGCGGCTGACGTAGTCCAGCGAGGTGTCCGGCTTGTTGGCCGGCAGGCCCTTGCCATGGCGGTAGATCAGCGCCGACAGGGTCGGCACCTTGGCGATCAGGCGCACGGCAGCCTGGCGGCGCTGTTCGGCGTCGGACAGGTCCAGCGAGTCGTGGTAGATGGCCGACAGCTGCGCGATTGCAGCGGCCAGGATGGCCATCGGATGGGCATCCTTGGCGAAGCTGCCGATCAGGGTGTTGATCGACTCATCGACGTTGGCTTCGGCGGTCAGCTCATCGGTGAAGGCCTTCAGCTGCTCGGCGCTCGGGCGCTCGCCGTTGATCAGCAGGTAGGCCACTTCGACGTAGCTCGACTTTTCCGACAGCTGTTCGATCGGGTAGCCGCGGTACAGCAGCACGCCCTTGTCGCCGTCGATGTAGGTGATGGCGGACTTGCAGCTGGCCGTCGCGGTGAAGCCGGAATCGTAGGTGAAGAACCCCGTTTCCTTGGTCAGCTTCGCGATGTCGACGCAGTCGTTGCCAAGGGTGGGTTTGATGACGGGCAGAACGACCGACTTGTCGCCGGCGTTGAGCGTGACCTGATCAAGATCGGACACTGTGTGCGCTCCTTCATGGGAAGGCGCCTGCCCAAGCGCATTGGTCAGGCACGTGAATGACGTCCTCGGCCTGTGCCGGGGATCAGGTCATTATCGCACAGCAGCATTTGCCCGGCGCTAGACAGAAGTCGTATACGACAGGCAGCCAGACACCGGCCGTTGAGCGGCCCGGATCGGCAAAAGCGTTGTTACACGAACGCAGTGTTCCGCCCATCCAAACGCCCGTTGGGTTGGCGTTGGGGAAAAACAAACGGCCGCGCAGAGCGCGGCCGTTGGTTCGAAGCTGGATCGACAGATCAGCGCGCGTAGCGCTTCTGGAACTTGTCGATACGGCCCGAGGTGTCGATGACCTTGTGCTTGCCCGTGTAGAACGGGTGCGAAGCCGAGGAAATTTCAACCTTGACCAGCGGGTATTCGTTGCCGTCTTCCCACTGGATGGTTTCCTTCGTCGCCATGGTCGAGCGGGTCAGGATCTTGAAATCGGAGGTGACGTCATGGAAGACGACGTCGCGGTAGTTCGGATGGATATCGGCCTTCATGGGCTCACACCGTAAATGGGCTGGTGGTCAAGAGCGGCATTATAAGCACCGGTTGCCGCCCGGGGCAACCGGTGCCGGTCAATCGACGTCAGTCCGCACCCAGGGCCTGGCGCACCAGGGCCTCGAAACGCTGCTGGTCGTAGGCCATCAGCAGATCGCAGTTGTCCGGCTGGCCGGTCTGGCGGTTCCAATCGACGATGGTGGCGCCGCGGCTGAACGTGCCGTTCAGCTCCACGTTCAGCGGGCGCGACTCGACCTGCAGCTGCCCTTCCGGGTTCAGCGCCCAGGCCATGGCGACCGCATCGGCGGTATACCAGCGGCCACCCTTGCTGTCCTCGGACAGGCCACGGGTCTTGCGCGAGATCAGCTCGTAGAAACGGGCGCGATCGGAATCAGCCTGCAGCCACTTTTCAGCATCCTGCAGCGGCAGGCCATGGGCGACGGTGGCCTCCCAGTCCGACACCAGCAGGTGCTTGAACGAAGTGAACACCACGTGCGCCGCTTCCGGATCGAACGCGATGTTGAATTCGGCCGCCGGGGTGATGTTGCCGTGGCAGGTGACCGCACCGCCCATCACCACGATGCGCTTGATGCGCTCGGGCAGGGTCGGGTCCAGCTTCAGTGCCAGGGCCAGGTTGGTCAGCGGGCCAAGCATCACCAGCATCAGTTCACCGGCGTGCTCGTGCGACAGGCGCAGGATGGCCAGTGCGGCGTGCTCGGCTTCAGCCTGGCGGCTCGGCGGCGGCAGGTCCACGTCGCCGTAGCCGTCACGGCCATGCACGTGGGCGGCGTCAACGGAGGGATGCAGCAGGGGATCCGGGCTGCCGGCAAACACCGGTACGTCGGTGCGGCCGACGATGTCGCAGAGCTTGAGGGCGTTGCGGACGGTGTACTGCAGGCCGACATTGCCGGCGGCGATGGTCAGGGCGACCACGTCATGCCGTTCATCGGCAAAGGCCATCAGCAGGGCCAGGGCGTCGTCCACACCGGGGTCGGTGTCGATCAACAGGGGGATCTTGTGGGTCATCGTTGCCGTCTTCAGATCGGCAACGAAGTGTGGACCGGGATGATGACCGTTGCAATACCGGTCTGCCCCGGCGGCAAAGATGTAGTGGAGAGGGTTGGATCCGTTGCCCCCACCAACGCCCCCGCCCAACGCACTCACGAACATGAACAGATTTAGTTCGGTTCGCTTGGAGCGCCCAACATCATTTGCTATAAAAACTGTTGAACATTCTATAGAAAAAAACCATGAAGCTGCCCGCGCCAGCTCCCGATCTGGCAACCCTCACCCGGAAGTACATGGAGACCCTCGGTACCATCCTGGACGCCCGGATCGGGCCCGAGGTGAACGGCGCCTATGAGCACTGGGACAAAGTCCGCCACAGAGCGCCACCGGCGGGCCTGAACGCGGAGCAGTGGTGGCTGGGCATCACGTGGACGCGCGCAGCATTGCTGAAGCCGCTACCGCTGTTGCTGGACAAGACGCAGCAACCCTTCAAGCTGGCACTTACCGATTCAATGCAGCGGCACCTGCACTACATTGATCGGGAGGCCGCAGGCTCGGTGAAGGGTGTGGATGCTGCCAGCGGCCAAGGACGGTTCCTGATCCGCTCGCTGATCGAGGAAGCGATGACCTCATCGCAGCTGGAGGGCGCCTCGACCACGCGGGCGGTGGCAAAGGAAATGCTGAGCACAGGCCGTGCGCCGCGCGACCAGTCCGAGCGCATGATCTACAACAACTACGTGGCAATGAACGTGATCCGCGAGCGCGGCATACGCCCGATCACTCCCGGCGAGATTCTGGAGCTGCACAGCATCCTCACCGACGGCACGCTGGAGCTTCCAACCGACAGCGGGCGTTTCAGAACCGCCGAAGACAACGTTGCGATCTTCGATCGCGGCTCACCACCTACGCTGCTGCACATCCCTCCTCCGGCCGAGGAAGTGCCCGCACGGATGGAGCGGCTGTGCACGTTCATCAATGAGGAAAGCACACCGTTCATCCATCCTGTCGCCAAAGCCATCGCACTGCATTTCCAGATTGGCTATGACCATCCTTTCGTGGATGGCAATGGCCGTACGGCACGCGCACTGTTCTACTGGGCGATGATGAATGCCGGATATTGGATGACCGAGTACTTCTCCATTTCCAGCGTCTTGAAGAAGTCCCCAGGCAAGTACATGCGGGCCTACCTCTACACCGAAAGCGACAACCGGGATCTTGGCTACTTCGTGGCGCAACAACTGGAGGCGATTGAGCAATCGATCCAGGGTTTGCATGCCTATATCGCCAGGAAGCATGCGGAGGATCAGGCAGCGCGACGCGTGCTGCGAACCGCCCGGCTTGGCGGTGTGCCTCTCAATCATCGTCAGCGCGCGTTGCTGGCCAACGCGCTGAAGGATCCTGACCGGACCTACACCGTCGCCAGCCACCAGGCGGCACACACCATTACCTATCCGACCGCATTGAAGGATCTGAACGGATTGGTGGCTTCCGGGCTTGTCAGCAAAGAGCGCGTCGGGAAGGCCTCCGAGTATCTCGTGCTTCCCGGCCTGTCGGAACGTTTGGCGCTGTAGATCTACGCCATGCGGGGATGAGCGTCCCGGGGATTGGGTCAGAGCCCTTTGCTGCGCAAAGGGGTCTGACCCCGCCACTTACGCCGAGGCGTAACGCACGGCGGTGCCGATCCAGCGTTGCACCACGCGATCGGCCAGCGCGGGTTGCTGGGCCAGCAGGCGTTCGGCCAGGTCATGCACGCCGGGCAGCAGGCCGGCGTCGCGGGCCAGATCGGCAATGCGGAATCCGGCCAGGCCGGTCTGGCGCGTACCCAGCAGTTCGCCGGGGCCGCGCAGTTCCAGATCCTTTTCGGCAATGACGAAACCATCGTTGGTTTCGCGCATGGTCTGCAGGCGCTCGCGCGCCATCTGCGAAAGCGGAGCCTGGTACAACAGCACGCAGCGCGATACCGCAGAACCACGGCCGACGCGGCCGCGCAGCTGATGCAGCTGGGCCAGGCCGAGGCGCTCGGCATTCTCGATCACCATCAGCGAGGCGTTCGGCACATCCACGCCCACTTCAATCACCGTGGTGGCCACCAGCAGGTCGATGTCGCCGGCCTTGAACGCCACCATCGTCGCCAGCTTTTCGGCGGCTTTCAGACGGCCATGCACCAGCCCCACGCGCACGCCCGGCAACAGCGCCTGCAGCGATTCGTAGGTGGCCTGCGCCGGGGTGGCATCCAGTTCTTCGCTTTCCTCGATGAGGGTGCACACCCAGTACACCTGCCGCCCTTCCTGGCAGGCCAGTGCGATGCGCTCGATCAGCTCGGGACGACGATCGTTGTTGAGCGCGACGGTCTGCACCGGGGTACGGCCCGGCGGCAGTTCGTCGATGGCCGACACATCCAGGTCCGCGTATTCGGACATCGCCAGCGTGCGCGGAATCGGCGTGGCGGTCATCACCAGCTGGTGCGGCACGCTGTTGCCGCCCGCGCCCTTGTCGCGCAGCGCCAAGCGCTGGTGCACGCCGAAGCGGTGCTGCTCGTCGACGATGGCGAGCGCCAGATCCTGGAACACCACCGCCTCCTGCATCAGCGCGTGGGTACCAACCACCACCTGCGCTTCGCCGCTGGCGACCTGCTCCATCACCTTGGCGCGCGCCTTGCCGGTGACCTTGCCGGCCAGCCACGCGATGCGCACACCGAGCGGTTCCAGCCAGCCGCGCAGGTTGTTGAGATGTTGTTCGGCCAGCAGCTCGGTGGGCGCAGCCAACGCAACCTGCTTGCCCTGCTCCACCGCCAGCATCGCCGCCAGCGCGGCGACCACGGTCTTGCCGGAGCCCACATCGCCCTGCACCAGCCGCAGCATCGGGCTGGGCCGCGCGAGGTCTTCACGGATCTGCTTGAACACGCGCGCCTGCGCGCCGGTGAGCGCGAACGGCAGCTGCTTCAGCAGCGCCTTGGCCAGCTTGCCAGGACCGGCCAGCGGCGGCGCATGGTGTGCCTGCAACGCGATGCGTTGGCGACGCAGGCTGAGGTGGTGGGCCAGCAGCTCTTCCATCGCCAGGCGGCGCTGCGCCGGGTGGGTGCCGGCGGCCAGCGCGGCCAGATCGGCATCTGGTGGCGGCCGGTGCACGGTCAGCAGCGCGCTGCGCAGTGACGGCAGGCCGAGGCCATCGAGCCAGCCGCTGGGCAGCAGTTCCAGCGCGCTTTCCTCGGGCAGGCGGTCCAGCGCCTGGCCGATCAGCTTGCGCATGGTCATCGGGCCAACGCCTTCGACGGTGGGATACACCGGGTCGAGGCGGTCGCCGAGTTCGGGATCGTCGTTGCGGCCCAGCACCTGGTAGCTGGGGTGGACGATTTCCAGGCCGAGCTGGCCCGGTTTGGGCGTGCCGAAGCAGCGCAGCCGGTTGCCGACCGCGAACTGGCCGACCTGCTGCTGGCGGAAGTGGAAGAAGCGCAGCACCAAAGTGCCCCGCCCTTCGTCTTCCACCGCCACTTTCAGCATCGGCCGGTAGCGCATGCCGCGCTCGACCGCGACCACCCGCCCTTCCACCTGCGCCGGTACGCCGTTGCGCAGGTCTTCGATGCGGGTCAGCCGGGTGCGGTCTTCATAGCGCAGCGGCAGATGAAGCCAGAGATCCTGCAGGGTGGCCAGGCCACGCGCCTGCAGTTTGGCGGCCACGGCCGGACCGACGCCCGCGAGCATCGCCAGGGATGCTTCGCCGGACGGTGACAGGACCGGGGTGACCGCCGCCTTGCGTGCCACGTGGCGGTCAGTCGATGACCATCACCGCGTCGACCTCGAAGTTGGCGCCCTTCGGCAGGCCGGACACTTCGATGGTGGAACGGGCCGGGTACGGGGCCTGGAAGTAGTCCTGCATGACCGCGTTGACCTTGGCGAACTCGCCCAGGTCGGTCAGGTACAGGCCCAGGCGCACGACCTTGTCCAGCGAGCCACCAGCGGCTTCGGCCACGGCCTTGAGGTTGTCAAAGGCGCGGCGGGCCTGTGCTTCGACGTCGCCGGCGCCGACGATGTCGCCGGTGGCCGGGTCGAGCGGGATCTGGCCGGAGAAGTACACGGTGTTGCCGGCGCGCACGGCCTGCGAGTACGGGCCGATGGCGGCGGGGGCCTTTTCGGTGTTGATGATCTGGCGGGACATGGGTCGCTCCGGTGCTTGGGGGAAAACAGAGCGGTGATTGTACCGGCTGGGGGCGCATCCACGCATGGCGTGGATCTACCGCGCCGTTTCGGTAGTGCCGGCCGCTGGCCGGCAAACCCATGAACGTCGGAAGCACCGCGAAGTTGCCGGCCAGCGGCCGGCACTACCGGGTTCTCGTTACTGGCGGCGTACCGACTGCACGACCGACAGCCGGCGCAGGCGGCGCATCACTTCGGCCAGATGGTTGCGGTCGCGCACCTGGATGTTGAACGCCAGCACGGCGGCATTGAAATCACGGTCAAGGTAGTCCACCCGCTCGATGTTGGAATGGCTCTGCGCGATGGCGGCGGCCAGCTGCGCCAGCACGCCGGTGCCGTTCTCCACTTCCACCACCAGCGAGGTGTCGTAGTCGCCGGAAACAGTGGTGTCCCAGCCGATCGGCACCCAGCGCTCGGGCGACTTGCGCAGCTCGGCCAGGTTCGGGCAGTCCATGCGGTGCACCACGATGCCCTTGCCGGCGGTGTGGTAGCCCATGATCTCGTCGCCGGGAATCGGCTGGCAGCAGCCCGCGAAGGTGACCACGCCGCGCTCGCTGCCGTTGATCAGGATCTTTTCCTGCGAGTGGTGGCGCGAATGCGGGCCGCCACGCAGTTCGGCGTAGGCCATCAGCGCCTGTGCAGCCTGCGTCGGCATCCAGTTGCCCAGTGCGACCTCGGCCAGCAGCGCCTCCAGGCGCGGGAAGCGGTGCTCGGCGAGGAACGCATCCAGGCGCCCCTTCGGCAGCCGCTCCAACGAGGAATCCATCGCTTCCAGCGCACGGTCCAGCATGCGGTGGCCGAGCTGCACGGCGTCTTCGTGCTCCAGCTGCTTGAGCTGGTGGCGGATGGCGGTGCGCGCCTTGCTGGTAACCACGAATTCCAGCCACTGCGGTTTCGGCGTGGCCGAGCGTGCGGTGATGATCTCCACCGACTGGCCCGACACCAGCTTGGTGCGCAACGGCACCAGCTTCTTGTCCACGCGCGAGGCCACGGCCATGTTGCCGACGTCGGTATGCACGGCGTAGGCGAAGTCCAGCGCGGTGGAATTGCGCGGCAGGGCCAGGATCTTGCCCTTCGGGGTGAACAGGTAGACCTCGTCCGGGAACAGGTCGACCTTGACGTTGTCGAGGAACTCCAGCGAGGAACCGGCGGCACGCTGCGAGTCGATCAGTTCAACGATCCAGGCGTGTGCGCGGCTCTGCGCGCTGTTCGGTGAATCGCCGCCGAACTTGTAGGTCCAGTGCGCGGCCACGCCACGTTCGGCGATCAGGTCCATCTCTTCGGTGCGGATCTGCACTTCGATGGGCGAACCATACGGCCCGAACAGCACCGTATGCAGCGACTGGTAACCGTTGGCCTTGGGAATGGCGATGAAATCGCGGAAACGCCCATCCAGCGGCTTGAACGTGGCATGCACCGAACCCAGCGCGTGGTAGCAGCTGGGCACGCTGCGCACCACCAGGCGGAAGCCGAACACGTCCATCACCTGGTCGAAGGTTTTGTTCTCGTCGCGCATCTTGTTGTAGATGCTCCACGGGGTCTTGATGCGGCTGACCAGGCGGTGCTCGATGCCTTCCTTCGCCAACCGCTGCGACAGCTGCACTTCTACCTGCGCCAGCGCTTCGCGGCGGACCACCGGCTGGCTGCGGATGTGCTTTTCCAGGATCGCGTGGCGCCACGGATACAGCGCCTTGAAGCCGAGGTTCTGCAGCTCGCTCTTGACCAGGCTCATGCCCAGGCGCTGGGCGATGGGCGCATAGATCTCCAGCGTCTCGCGGGCGATGCGGCCGCGCGCTTCGCGGCTCTGCGCGCCCAGCGTGCGCATGTTGTGCAGGCGGTCGGCCAGCTTGATCATGATCACGCGCAGGTCGCGCGACATCGCCAGCAGCATCTTGCGGAAGCTCTCGGCGGCTGCTTCCTGGCGGTCGCGGAACTTCAGCTTGTCCAGCTTGGTGACGCCGTCGACCAGTTCGGCCACGGCTTCGCCGAACTCGGCAGCCAGCGCCTCACGGGTCAGCGGGGTGTCTTCGATGGTGTCGTGCAGGATCGCGGCGATCAGCGCTTCCACGTCCAGGCCCAGCTCGGCCAGCACCTGGGCCACGGCCACCGGATGGGTGATATAGGGCTCGCCCGACTTGCGCGTCTGCCCGGCGTGTGCGGCGGCTCCGACTTCCCAGGCACGGCGCAACAGCGGCAGCTGTTCCGGCGGCAGGTAATGGGCGGCGCGTTCAAGCTGGAGGACGTAGTCGGGTACGGCGGCAGCGGGGGCTGCGGCGACCTTGGCAGTGGGGCCTGGGTTCATGCCCGAAGCCTATTCCAGCGCGACGTTTACGGCAAATCCTGAATGCGAAACAGCCCGCACGGGGCGGGCTGTTCGGCACATCCAACGATTGCGTTGATCGATGCGATCAATCGTCGTTCTTGGACATGTCTTCGTCGGCGACCACTTCCGCGGCAGCCCACTCCAGCGCTTCGCGCTCGGCGCGCTCACGCTCGGCCTTCTCGACTTCGTCGATCAGCGCGTTGTCGATCTTGCGGGCAGCGATTTCGCGCAGCGCCAGCACGGTCGGCTTGTCCTCGGTCTCGCTGTTGTCCAGCGTGGCCTGCACGCCGTTGGCGAGCTGGCGGGCACGCTTGGAAGCCATCATGACCAGTTCGAAACGGTTGTTAACGACTTCCAGGCAATCTTCTACGGTGATGCGGGCCATACGGGCTCCCGGCGACCGGTCGGCCGCTCAGTCGAATGAGGGAAAGGGGACGGAGTGTACTGGCAGGGGCTGGACAAAATCAAGCCAACCCCTACCCGATTCTTTTGGAATCAGTCAGTTGCGCCCGGATCGGGGGTCAACAGGGCCTGGATCAGCCCAGCGTGGCGGACCTTCTGGGCCTCCCGGCGCAGGCGGCTGGCGGTGAAGATGGCGCACAGTTCGTCCACGGCGGTGTCGAACACCTCGTTGACGATGACGTAGTCGAACTCGTTGAAGTGCAGCATTTCATCGCGGGCGGCACCCAGGCGCTGGGCGATGACCGCCTCGCTGTCCTGGCCGCGCTTGCGCATGCGGTCCTGCAGGGCCTGCTTGGACGGCGGCAGGATGAACACGGTGACCGTGCCCGGCACCAGCTGGCGTACCTGCTGCGCGCCCTGCCAGTCGATTTCCAGCAGCACGTCCTGGCCGGCGGCGAGCTGCGGCTCCACCGACTGGCGGGCGGTGCCCTTCCAGTCGCCGTGCACCCAGGCATGCTCGAAGAAGTCGCCGGCGGCGATCATTTCCTCGAACTTCTCCGCAGAGACGAAATGGTAGTGCTGGCCATTCACTTCACCCGGGCGCATCGCGCGCGAGGTGAAGGAGATCGACAGGGCGATCTGCGGGTCACGCGCCAGGGTGGCATTGACGATGCTGCTCTTGCCGGCGCCGGAAGGGGCGGCAACGATGTACAGCGTGCCGCGCGCAACGGCGTCCGACGGCTTCGACGGGGCGCTCATGCGGGGGATCCAACGGGTTGATTTCGCAAAATTTTTCCTCGGTGTTCCAGATCCGGCGCGGAGGATCGCGCCAGGACGGCGGGGGCTGCGCGGAACATCCTGGAACCAGGCCCGGCAGACGCTTCCCCGGGGTGCGGGCACGCAACTTTACCAGAGCGGCCGCGTTGCGCGCCCGTCCGGCAGGCGCGGGGCCTTGTGCCACATGGGCATCCGGGGGCCTGTGCTATAACCGGGCCGTACCCAACGACAGCCCGGAGGCCTGCGCCTCCCCGCCATCCCAGGAGAACGGCATGCCATCGATGAGCCGCCGCCAGTTCCTGAAAGTGACCGGGACAACCCTGGTCGGCTCCAGCCTGGCATTGATGGGCTTCGCGCCCGGCATCGCGCTCGCGGAGGTCAGGCAGTACAAGCTGACCCGTGCGACCGAGACCCGCAACACCTGTACGTATTGTTCGGTGGCCTGCGGCATCCTGATGTACAGCCTCGGCGATGGCGCCAAGAACGCCGAGCCGAGCATCTTCCATATCGAGGGTGACCCGGACCATCCGGTCAACCGCGGCACGCTGTGCCCGAAGGGTGCCGGCCTGGCCGACATCATCCATAGCAAGTCACGCCTGCTCTACCCCGAGTACCGCGCGCCGGGCTCGAACGAGTGGAAGCGGCTGAGCTGGGACGATGCGCTGGACCGCATCGCGCGGCTGATGAAGGAAGACCGCGATGCCAACTTCGTGCAGAAGAACGAGGCCGGGCAGACGGTCAACCGCTGGCTGACCACCGGCATGCTGGCGGCCTCGGCGACCAGCAATGAAACCGCGGTGCTGACCCACAAGGTCGTGCGCTCCCTTGGCATGCTGGCATTCGACAACCAGGCACGTGTCTGACACGGCCCGACGGTGGCAGGTCTTGCCCCGACGCTAGGCCGTGGTGCGATGACGAATCACTGGGTCGACATCAAGAATGCCGACCTGATCCTGATCATGGGTGGCAATGCCGCCGAGGCACACCCGTGCGGGTTCAAATGGGTGACCGAGGCCAAGGCACACAACAAGGCCCGGCTGATCGTGGTCGATCCGCGCTTCAACCGCTCGGCCGCGGTGGCCGACGTGTATGCGCCGATCCGTACCGGCACCGACATCGTGTTCCTGGGCGGTCTGATCAACTACCTGTTGACCGAGGACCGCATCCAGCACGAGTACGTGCTGAACTACACCGACATGTCGTTCCTGGTGAAGGATGAATTCGCCTTCAAGGACGGCCTGTATTCGGGCTACAACGAAGAGAAGCGCAGCTACGACCGCTCCAGCTGGGACTACGCCTACGGTGACGATGGCTTCGTGCGCAGCGACCCGACGCTGAAGGACCCGCGCTGCGTCTACACCCTGCTCAAGCAGCACTACGCGCGCTACACCGTGGAGATGGTCGAACGCATCTGCGGGACGCCGGCGGACAGCATCCGCCAGGTCTGGGAGATGATCGCGTCCACCGCCGGCAAGGACAAGGCGATGACCATCCTGTACGCGCTGGGCTGGACGCAGCATTCGATCGGTGCGCAGAACGTGCGTGCCGGCACCATGGTGCAGCTGCTGCTGGGCAACATCGGCGTGGCCGGCGGTGGCATGAACGCCTTGCGCGGGCATTCCAACATCCAGGGCCTGACCGACATCGGCCTGATGTCCGACCTGCTGCCCGGCTACCTGACGCTGCCGAAACAGGACGAGCAGGACTACGACGCCTACATCGCCAAGCGCACGCAGAAGCCGCTGCGCGCCAACCAGATGTCGTTCTGGCAGAACTACCCGAAGTTCCATGTCAGCCTGATGAAGTCGTGGTGGGGCGACGCCGCTACCGCCGACAACAACTGGTGCTTCGACCATCTGCCCAAGCTCGACAAGCCGTACGACATGCTGCAGGCGTACGAGCTGATGAACGAGGGCAAGATCCACGGCTACATCTGCCAGGGCTTCAACCCGCTGGCTTCGGCGCCGAACAAGGGCAAGCTGATCAGTGCGTTCTCCAAGCTGAAGTTCATGGTCAGCATGGACCCGCTGGAGACGGAGACCATTGCCTTCTGGCAGAACCACGGTGCGTTGAACGACGTCGACCCGAGCACGATCCAGACCGAAGTATTCCGCCTGCCGACCACTTCCTTCGCCGAGGAAAACGGCGCGGTGGTGAACTCCTCGCGCTGGCTGCAATGGCACTGGAAGGGGGCCAATCCGCCGGGCGAAGCGCGCAGCGACATCGAGATCATGTCCGAGCTGTTCCATCGCATCAAGGCGATGTACGAGAAGGACGGCGGTGCGTGGTGGGAGCCGGTGCGCGACCTGGCCTGGAAGTACTCCAACCCGGAACTGCCGACGCCGGAAGAACTGGCGATGGAATACAACGGCAAGGCACTGGCCGACGTGTTCGATCCGAAGGACCCGACCAAGCTGGTGCGCAAGGCCGGCGAGCAGCTGGCGGCATTCGGCGACCTGCGCGACGACGGCAGCACCTCCTCCGGCTGCTGGATCTACATCGGCGCCTGGGGCCCGACCGGCAACATGATGGCGCGACGTGACAACAGCGACCCCACCGGCATCGGCAACACGCTGGGCTGGGCCTGGGCGTGGCCGGCCAATCGCCGGGTGATGTACAACCGCGCCTCGTGTGACGTGGCCGGCCAGCCGTTCGATCCGCGGCGCACGCTGCTGGCCTGGAACGGCAAGAACTGGGGCAGCGTGGACGTGCCGGACTTCAAGGCCGATGAAGATCCCGCCGGGGGCATGGGCCCGTTCATCATGAATCCGGAAGGCATCGCCCGCTTCTTCGCCAAGGCCGGCATGGCCGAAGGGCCGTTCCCGGAGCACTACGAACCGTTCGATACACCGCTGCGCAGCAACCCGCTCAGCCCCGGTCAGGCACTGACGTTGAACAACCCGGCGGCGCGCGTGTTCGCCAGCGATCGCGCACAGATCGGTTCGCCGGACGAGTTCCCGCATGTAGCCACCACCTACCGCCTGACCGAGCATTTCCACTTCTGGACCAAGCACGGCAAGTTGAACGCCATCATCCAGCCCGAGCAGTTCGTCGAGATCGGCGCGGCCCTGGCCGACGAACTGGGCATCAACAACGGCAGCCGCGTGCGGGTCAGTTCCAAGCGCGGGCATATCGAAGCGGTGGCGATGGTGACCAAGCGCATCAAGGCCCTGCAGATTGATGGCAGAACTGTGCACCAGGTGGGCGTGCCGATCCACTGGGGCTTCCTCGGTGCGGCCAAGCCCGGATACATCGCCAATACGCTGACCAACGCCATCGGTGACGGCAATTCGCAGACGCCCGAATCGAAGTGCATCCTGGTCAAGGTCGAGAAGGTGTAGGAGACACGCCATGTCACTGCAATCCCTGGACATCATCCGCCGCTCGGCCACCACCACGCCCTCGCCGGAGGCGCGTGGCGCGCACACCGGCCAGGTCGCCAAGCTGATCGATGTGAGCAAGTGCATCGGCTGCAAGGCCTGCCAGGTCGCCTGCATGGAGTGGAATGATCTGCGCGACGAGGTCGGCAGCTGCGTTGGCAGCTACGACAACCCGCCCGACCTGAGCGAACAGTCGTGGACGGTGATGAAGTTCCGCGAGTACGAGGACGAGAAGGGCAAGCTGGAGTGGCTGATCCGCAAGGAAGGCTGCATGCACTGCAGCGATCCGGGCTGCCTGAAGGCCTGCCCGTCGCCGGGCGCGATCATCCAGTACGCCAACGGCATCGTCGACTTCCAGGAAGAGAACTGCATCGGCTGCGGCTACTGCGTGACCGGTTGCCCGTTCGACGTGCCGCGCATATCCAAGAAGGACCACAAGGCCTACAAGTGCACGCTGTGCTCGGACCGGGTGGCGGTGGGCCAGGAACCGGCCTGCGTGAAGACCTGCCCGACCGGCGCGATCACCTTCGGCAGCAAGCAGGCAATGACCGAGCATGCCGCCGGCCGCGTGGAAGACCTGAAATCGCGCGGCTACGAGAACGCCGGCCTGTACGACCCGCAGGGTGTGGGCGGCACCCATGTGATGTACGTGCTGCAGCACGTGGACAAGCCGGAACTGTATGCCGACCTGCCGAAGGACCCGCGCATCAGCCCGATGGTGGAGGTGTGGAAGGGCGTGGCCAAGCCGCTGGGCGTGCTGGCGATTGCCGCTACCGCCTTCGCCGGCTTCCTGCATTACATCGGCATCGGCCGCAACACGGTCAATGACGAGGAAGAAGAGGAAGCCGAGCACGAGGCGAAGAAGATCGAAGAGGAGCAGCGGCCATGAAGTACGCCCCGCACCCGCGGCAGATCATCCGCTACCGCGCGCCGACCCGCATCAATCACTGGATTGTGGCGATCTGCTTCGTGTTGACCGCGCTGTCCGGGCTGGCGTTGTTCCACCCTGCCCTGTTCCCGCTGACCCAGTTGTTTGGCGGTGGGCCATGGACGCGCATCCTGCACCCGTTCATCGGCCTGGCCATGGTCGTCGGCTTTGCGCTGCTGGCGTTCCGCATGTGGCGCGACAATCTGCCGACCGCCGACGATGGCAAGTGGATGCGCGGCATGCGCGATGTACTGCGCAACGAGGACGAGAAGCTGCCGCCGGTGGGCCGCTTCAATGCCGGCCAGAAACTGCTGTTCTGGGCGATCATCGGTTGCTTGTCGGCGCTGCTGCTGACCGGCTTCGTGATCTGGCGGCAGTACTTCAGCCACTTCTTCCCGATCGGGGTGATCCGCTTCTCGGTGCTGGCCCACGCGCTGTTCGGCTGGGTGCTGGTGTGCGCGATCGTGGTGCACATCTATGCAGCGATCTGGATCAAGGGCTCGGTGCGGGCGATGACCCAGGGCAAGGTGACCTACGGGTGGGCGTACAAGCATCACCGGCAGTGGTTCCGGGACATCCTGCGCGGACGGCGGGAACAGGGTTAGCGGCAGGGCCTGCGGCCCTGCACCCGCTGGATCAACGTCAACATCAACGTCAAGAGCGGGTTTCCTGAGGAATGGCGGGGTGGGTCCGGTCGCCCTCGACAGGTCCGCGGTGCTTTTGGTGGGTGTCGACCTTGGTCGACACGATGAACATGGCAATGATCGAAGCCGGCTTTTGTAGAGTCGAGCGATGCTCGACTGCTTTGCCTCGACACGCTGGACGCCAGCGTCGACAACGGCGAGGATGGAGCCTGGTTCTTCTGGCTGGCCCTGCATGGCGCAACGCATCCTTGAACCCGGTGAGATCGAGACGCTGGCCTCGCGCGATGTTCCGCGCATCATCCTGCCCGATACCGCGTCGCTGTTTGCCGGACGTGCGGACCGCCTGCGCAGTCTGGCTGCACACAGTGCCATCGGTGGTTACCTGCAGCTGCTGGCGGCGTTGGCCGATGCGCAGCAGGCGCTGCTGGAGGATCTGACACCGCAGCAACGCGAGGAACTTCAGGCACAGGCGCGTGCACAGCAGTCGAGTGCGGCGGCCGGCGCCGGGATGCCGTTGCGGCCCGCCAACACACTTCAGCTGGATGGACGCTGGCGCGGCTGGCTGCGCACGCTATGCCAGCACTGCGCTGAAGAAGCCGGCCTGCCGGCGGAAACCCGCCAGGAACTGCAGCGCGTTGCTGCTGCCGATGACGGGTGGCTGGATGCGCAGGCGCATGCGGTACTGGAGCGTGATGACGCGCCGTCGGTGGATGCGGTGGCTGCGCTGCTGGTGATGAACGCGCTGCAGGTCTACTGGACGGTGCTGGCGGACAGCTTCCGGCCCACCGAGCTGAAGCCGCTGGCCGATGCACCGGGGCTGTGCCCGCTGTGCGGCACCCTGCCGGTGGTCAGCGTGGTGCAGGCGCGGCCGCCCTATGCCTCCTACCGCTACCTGTCGTGCTCGCTGTGTGCCTGCCAGTGGCACTACGTCCGCGTGCAGTGCAGCCAGTGTGGTGCCGCCGGCAAGGACATCGCCTATCGCGCCCTGGCCGATGTGGACGGCGACAGCGGCGAGGCGGTGCGCGAGAGCGCGGTCCGTGCCGAGACCTGCGACCACTGCCACAGCTATCGCAAGATCCTGTATCTGGAGAAAGACCCGTCGCTGGAGCCGGTGGCCGATGACCTCGGCACGCTGGCGCTGGATCTGCTGCTGGCAGAGGAGGGCTATGCGCGTGCCAGCCAGAATCCGCTGCTGTGGCAATCCGACGGCGAGTGAGGCGATGACAGCCACGCCCCCCACCCCGGCATCGGTTTCCGCCCTGCCCTCGCTGGACCGGTTGCTGCGTCTGCCTGCCTTGGCAGCACTGATCGAGGGCCACGGCCGCAGCCGTATCACCCAGCTGCTGCGTTCGCACCTGCAGGTGCTGCGCGACCGTATCAGCGCCGGCCAGCTCTCGGCCACGCAGCTGCAGGAAGCGGTTGACGGCCCGGCGCTGGTGGCAGCAGTCGAGGCCGCACTGGCCGCTGACGCACGGCAGGATCTGCAGCCGATGTTCAATCTGACCGGCACCGTGCTGCACACCAATCTCGGCCGCGCCTTGCTGCCGGATGCCGCCGTGCACGCGGTCACCCGCGCGATGACCGCGCCGGTGGATCTTGAATTCGACATCAGCCGCGGCCGTCGCGGCGACCGCGATGCACGGGTGCAGGCATTGATCTGCGAACTGACCGGCGCTGAAGCCGCCACTGTGGTCAACAACAATGCGGCGGCGGTCCTGCTGCTGCTCAACAGCCTGGCCAACCGCCGCGACGTGGTGGTGTCACGCGGCGAGCTGGTGGAGATCGGTGGCGCCTTCCGCATTCCCGACGTGATGCGCAGTGCCGGTGCGCGGCTTCTGGAAGTCGGCACCACCAACCGTACCCATCCGGCTGACTTCGCCAATGCCATCGGCACGCGCACCGCGCTGCTGATGGAGGTGCACGCCAGCAACTACGCGATCACCGGCTTCACCGCCAAGGTCGACACCGCGGCGATGGCCGCGATCGCGCACGAGCACGGCCTGCCGCTGGTGGTGGACCTGGGTAGCGGCAGTCTGTGCGATCTGGCGGTCTTCGGCCTGCCGCACGAGCCCACCGTGCAGGAAACGCTGGCGGCCGGCGCAGATCTGGTTTCGTTCAGCGGCGACAAGCTGCTGGGTGGTCCGCAGGCCGGCATCATCGCCGGCCGCGCCGACCTGATCGCGCGGATCAACCGCAACCCGCTGAAGCGGGCACTGCGCATGGACAAGATGGGCCTGGCCGCACTGGAAGCGGTGCTGGCCCTGTACCGCGAGCCGGAGCTGCTGGCACAGCGACTGCCGACCCTGCGCACCCTGTCACGCACGCAGGAGGACCTCGACGTGCAGGCTCAGCGCCTGCTGCAGCCGATGCGTTCCGTGCTCGCGGCCGACTACGATCTTGAACGGTCACCAATGCAGAGCCAGATCGGCAGCGGCGCCCAGCCACAGGCGCAGCTGGCCAGCGCCGGACTGCGCATTACCAGCGCGCGCCGTGGCGGACTGGATCGCCTGGCCAAGCGCTTGCGTCAGCTGCCGCGGCCCGTGCTGGGCCGCATTGCCGATGACGCGCTGTGGCTGGACCTGCGCTGCCTGGAACCGGCCGACGAAGCCCACTTCCTCACCCAGTGGAGCACGCTGCAGGCATGATCGTCGGCACCGCCGGGCATATCGACCATGGCAAAACCAGCCTGGTACGCGCACTGACCGGCATCGAAACCGATCGCCTGCAGGAAGAGCGAACGCGCGGTATATCGATCGAACTGGGCTACGCCTATGTCCCGGTGGAAAGCAGGGACGCCGAAGGCCCGGCTGCGACGCTGGGTTTCGTCGACGTGCCTGGCCATGAGCGCTTCGTGCACACGATGGTGGCCGGCGCCACGGGTATCGATGTCGCCCTGCTGGTGATCGCTGCCGACGACGGCGTGATGCCACAGACCCGCGAGCATCTGGCCATCCTGCAGCTGCTGGGCGTGGATCGCGGCGCGGTGGCGCTGACCAAGATCGACCGTGTGGATGCGGCACGCCTCGCCCGGGTCGAGATCGAGATTGCCGCGCTGCTGGCCGCGACACCGCTGCAGGATTCTCCTCTGTTCGCCTGCAACAGCACCGCACCCGACGATGCCGGCATCAGCGCACTGCGTACCCAGCTGCACGCATGGGCGGCGGACGATGCCAGCACACGCCAGGCCGAACTGCGCAGCGAACTGTTCCGCATGCCGGTGGATCGCGTGTTCTCGCTGCCCGGCCACGGCACGCTGGTGACCGGCGCGGTACATGGCGGCATCGCCGCAGTGGGTGAGCATCTGCAGCTGATGCCAACCGCCACCGGCGTGCGCGTGCGCAGCATCCATGCGCAGAACCAGGCCAGCGAGCACGCGATGGCTGGGCAACGCTGCGCGCTGAACCTGGCCGCCATCGCCCGCGACGACATCCGCCGTGGCGACTGGATTGCCGACGCGCGCGCACTGCTGGCCACTACCCGCGTTGATGTGCGACTGCGGCTGCCCGCGTTGGCCGCACCGTTGCGCGACTGGTCACCGCTGCACATCCACTGGGGCACGATGCACCGGCAGGCCCATGTAGTGCTGCTGGAAGACCACGACCACGGCGATGGGCAGTTGGTGCAGCTGGTGTTCGATGCAGAGGTCTGCGCGATGTGTGGCGATCGTTTCATCGCCCGTGATTCAGCAGCCACCCACACACTGGGCGGTGGCGTCGTGCTCGATCCGGATCCTCCGCAGCGGCGTCGGCGCAGTCCTGCGCGGCTGGCCTGGCTGGGGGCACTGGAGCAGCTGGCGGCCGGTGCCGGTGTTGTCCCGCTGCTGCAGCAGGCACCTGCCGGCATTCCCCTCACCGCGTTGCAACGCTATTGCCGACGCGCCGCCGACCGCATCGACCTGCCCGAGGACGCGCGACGCATCGCTACCCGCGATGACACGGTGATCATCCTCGCACCGCACTGGCAAGCACTGCGCGAGCAGGTGATCACCTCGCTGCGCGGCTGGCACGAGCGACGCCCCGACGAACCCGGCGTCGACAGCGGACGCCTGCAGCGCAGTACCCTGCCCTCGCTTGCAGCGAGCCTCTGGAATGCACTGCTGCAGGACCTGCTGGCCGATGGCACGGTGCAGCGCGTGGGCGCATGGTGGCGCCTGCCCGGCCATGACCATGCGCCTCCGGAACGCGAACGCCTTCTGCTGGAACGCGTGCTGCCGCAACTGCATGCCGGTGGCTTCGATCCACCGTGGGTGCGCACCCTGGCCGCCGACGCCGGACTGGCCGAAGACGAGGTCCGCGCCGTCCTGCGCCGCGCCGCCGCACGTGGTGAACTGTTCCAGGTGGTACCGGACTTGTTTTATTCACCCGCGCGCATTGCGGAACTCGCTGCTATCGTCGCGCAGCTGTCACAGGCCAGCGGCACGGTGGATGCGGCGGCGTTCCGCGATGCCATCAGCCTGGGCCGCAAACGCAGCATCCAGATCTTGGAGTTCTTCAATCGCGTTGGCTACACTCGACGCGTCGGTGACCAACATCGGCCGCGCGGCGACCTGCAGTGGAACGCGGCCCGCGACTGAGCCCACCGGTACCGCCGTACTTTCGGAAGGCATGCGCATCCGGGCATGCGGCTGGGCTTCAAACCCAGTAGGGAGCGTCGATCGTTCCCTGGTAGGTTCGACTCCTGCTGCCTTCCGCCATTCGTGTTTCCGCAGGAGATGTCGGCATGGCCACGCACGCGCAGTCCCCCGCTCCTTCAACGGCCGATGCCCCGCAACGACTGACGTCTCTCGCGCATGGCGGTGGCTGCGGCTGCAAGATCGCGCCCGGCGTGCTGACCGAACTGCTGCGTGGCGTTCCAGCGCTTCCGGCACCGGCCGAGCTGCTGGTCGGCCGCGAGACCAGCGACGACGCCGCGGTGTATCGCCTCGATGACCGGCAGGCAATCGTCGCCACCACCGACTTCTTCATGCCGATTGTCGACGACCCGTTCGACTTCGGCCGCATCGCCGCCACCAATGCGCTGTCGGACCTGTACGCGATGGGCGCGCGCCCGCTGTTCGCACTGGCCATCGTCGGCATGCCGATCAACAGCCTGCCGCAGGACACCATCCGCGGCATCCTGCAGGGTGGCGAACGCGCCTGTGCTGATGCCGGCATCGTGGTGGCTGGTGGCCACAGCATCGATTCGGTGGAACCCATCTACGGCCTGGCCGCGATCGGCGTGCTCGATCCGCAACGGCTCAAGCGCAATGCCGATGCACGCGCCGGTGACGTACTGGTGCTGGGCAAACCACTGGGGGTGGGCGTGTATTCGTCGGCACTGAAGAAAGAAGTGCTGGATGCCGAGGGCTACCGGCAGATGATCGAGTCGACCACCCGCCTGAACAGCGTGGGCATGCCCCTTGCCGCGCTGGACGGCGTGCATGCCATGACCGACGTCACCGGTTTCGGCCTGCTCGGCCACCTGCTGGAAGTGTGCCGCGCCAGTGGCGTGGCCGCCGAGGTGGACAGTGCACAGGTGCCGCTGCTGCCGCAGACCCTGGACCTGCTGCAACGTGGCTGCGTAACCGGCGCCTCCAACCGCAACTGGGCCTCGTATGGCGCCGAGGTGCGCTTCGCCGAGGGCTTGGCCGCCCACTGGCAGCCACTGCTGACCGACCCGCAGACCAGCGGCGGCCTGCTGGTGTCCTGTGCGCCGGAAGCGTTGGATGCGGTGCTGGCCTGCTTCAACGATGCGGGGTTCGGCCAGGCGGCCGTGCTGGGGCGCTTGAGCGAGGGAGCGGCGGGCGTCAGGGTGGTTTGAGATGTTCTTGCCTCGGGCGCGCACCCCCCGTCGTTGAGATCCGCAGCCATGGCGGCGGCACCACTTCATCGGTTTGCTCGGATAACGTGCCACTGGGAGCAACCTCAGCACTATTAAAGCATGCTTTAATAGCGGCCGGGATTCTTAAAGATCCCTTTAACAACGCCTCGCCAGGAGCGCAAATGCCCAGGACCACCGGCACTTACACCACCACCGATTCGGGCGGCGAGCTTGTCAAGGCCTTCGTGCCCCATCCATTGCCGCCCACGATGCCGCCCCTTGATCCTGCTTGCTACATGGCCAATGCGGCAGCCGAGGCGGCGCTGGGACGGCTCTCCGCCATGTCAGGTTTGGTCGCTTCTGCTGAATGGCTGATCTACAGCTCCATCCGCAAGGAGGCCTTGTTGACCTCCCAGATGGAGGGAACTCAGGCGACACTGACGGATCTGCTGGATCAAGAATCCGGAATCGACGTGGCCAGTACCACGGACGTCAGCGACGTGACGAATTACCTGCAAGCGTTCGCGTATGTGCGAGACCAGCTGAAACACGATTGGGGCCTGCCGATCTCAACGCGCCTGTTGTGCGAAGCACATAGCATCCTTTTGAACAGTGCGCGCGGCGAGCAGAAGTTACCTGGTGAAGTGCGCCGCTCCCAGAACTGGATCGCAGGTACCCGGCCAGGCAATGCTCTTTACGTCCCCCCTCCTCACATGGAAGTCGGACGGTTGCTGGGTGAGATGGAGCGCTATATCCACGAGCCTACGACAGACCTTCCTCCTCTGGTCCGCATTGCCTTGATCCATGCACAGTTCGAAACGATCCACCCGTTCCTTGATGGCAATGGGCGCATAGGCCGCTTGCTGATTGCAGCATTGCTGGAAGACTGGAAGCTGCTGCCGGAGCCACTGCTCTATGTCTCTGGCGAACTCAAGAAACATCAAGACGAGTACTACCGGCTTCTGTCGGCCATCCGCGCCGATGGCGACTGGGAGAGTTGGATCCGCTTCTTCCTCGACTGCACGACCGAAGCCGCCGAGAACGCCCAAAGAAACATCATCGACATCGCCTCACTCATCGCAGCCGACCGGAGAAAGGTCATGGCTGCGAAAGACGGCACGGTGCAGGCGATCCGCTTGTTCGAAATGCTGCCTACGATGCCGCGCTTCACCATTACATTTGCAGCTGAAAGGCTGGGGGTGACATTTCCCACCGCCAGCGCGGCTGTCAAAGTCCTGCAAAGCGTTGACGTCCTTGTCGGTACCGGGAATCAGAAACGGAACCAGCAGTTCAGCTACAAGCAATACACCGAACTGCTGCAGCGCTAGGGAGGTAGGCGCAGCCCGCGCATCGAAGGGGAGACGTTGAATATCCCCCAAATGCGTACCCAGGCGGATCAATGATCACCCATCACGCGCTCGTCCCAACCGCCAGGGCACGCATCTTCGATGACCTGACGGCACGCCCGGCCACGCCCTATCACTCGATGTTCTGCACCTGTTCGCGGATCTGGTCGATCAGCACCTTCAGTTCCACTGCCGCATTGGACGTACGGCTGTCCACCGACTTCGACCCCAGCGTGTTGGCTTCGCGGTTGAACTCCTGCAGCAGGAAGTCCAGGCGGCGGCCAACCGGCTCACGCTGCTTGAGCACGCGGCGGATCTCGACGATGTGGCTGCCGAGGCGGTCCAGCTCTTCATCCACGTCCAGCTTCTGCAGCCACAGCACCAGCTCCTGCTCGGCGCGGCCGGGGTCGACCGGGTGCGGCAGGTCAGCCAGGCGGGCGGCCAGCTTGGCGCGCTGGCCGTCGCGAATGGCCGGAATCAAGGTGCGCACTTCGGTAGCGATGCGTTCGATGCCGTCCACGCGCTCGCTGATGGCCGCGGACAACTTGCCGCCTTCGCGCTCACGGGCCTCGACGAAGCCATCCAGCACCTGGTCCAGCAGGGCCAGTGCCTCGACCTGCAGGGCGGCGGCATCGGTGGCCTCGCCACGGGTGACGCCCGGCAGCTGCAGCAGATCGGTGAAGCTGACCTGCAGATTGGGGAAATCGGAGGTCAGGCGGTGCGCCAGGCGGCCCAGCTGGCCCAGCAGGGCCTCGTCCACCTGCAGGTTGGCGGCCGCTTCCGGCGCGCGCAGGCGCATCACCAGATCCAGCTTGCCGCGGCTCAGGCGCGCGGCGATACGCTCGCGCAGCTGCGGCTCGAGCGCCCGCAGTTCCTCGGGCAGGCGGGTGCCGACCTCCAGGAAGCGGTGGTTGACCGAGCGCAGCTCGCAGCCCAGCGTGCCCCACGGGGTGACCCGCTCGCCGCCGGCGTAGGCGGTCATGCTTCGAATCATGGATTGTGTCCGGTGCGTGCAAAGGGGGAATGGTACCCTAGCGCCCTCACCAGAGCCCCCTTGCCCGCCCCGTGAAGGCCGCGGGCGTGGCGGCGTACTCCCTCGCCATTACGGAACCCGCACCATGTCCGATTCCCGCCCCAGCGGCCGCCAGCCCGACCAGCTCCGCCCGGTCGTCATCCAACGCGGCTTCACCCGCCACGCCGAAGGTTCGGTGCTGGTGTGCTTCGGTGAAACCCGTGTGCTGTGCACCGCCAGCGTCGAGAACCGCGTGCCGGGCTTCCTGCGCGGCAAGGGCGAAGGCTGGGTGACCGCCGAATACGGCATGCTGCCGCGCGCTACCCACACCCGCAGCGACCGCGAAGCGGCCCGTGGCAAGCAGGGCGGCCGCACCCTGGAGATCCAGCGCCTGATCGGCCGCAGCCTGCGCGCGTGCGTGGACCGCAACGCGCTGGGCGAGCGCACCATCACCCTCGACTGCGACGTGCTGCAGGCCGACGGCGGCACCCGCACCGCTGCCATCACCGGCGCCTACGTGGCCCTGGTCGATGCGGTGAACGTGCTGATGAAGCGTGGCGACATCAAGCGCAACCCGATCCTGGGCGCAGTGGCCGCGGTGTCGGTGGGCGTGTACCGCGGCACCCCGGTGCTGGACCTGGACTACGCCGAAGACAGCGACTGCGACACCGACATGAACGTGGTGATGAACGACGGTGGCGGCTTCATCGAGCTGCAGGGCACCGCCGAAGGGCATGCCTTCCGTCGCGACGAGCTGGACGCGCTGCTGGGCCTGGCCGAGAAGGGCGTGCGCGAGCTGCTGGACGCACAGCAGGCGGCGCTGTCGGCATGAACCGGCGCATCGCCCTGACCACCCTGGTGGTGGCCGACTATGACGAAGCCATTGCCTGGTACACCGGCAAGCTCGGCTTCGCACTGCTGGAGGACATCGACCAGGGCCACAAGCGCTGGGTGGTGGTCGGCCCGACCGACGGCAGCGCCGCCGCCCTGCTGCTGGCCCGTGCCAGCGACGAGGCGCAGCGCAGCCGCATCGGCAACCAGACCGGTGGCCGCGTCGCCTTCTTCCTCAACACCGACGACTTCCACCGTGACCACGCGGCGATGCTTGCTGCGGGAGTCGAGTTCCTGGAAGCGCCGCGCGAAGAACCCTATGCAACGGTCGCCGTGTTCCGCGATCTGTATGGCAACACCTGGGACCTGCTGGAGCCCCGTCAATGAAGAAACTGGTACTGGCCAGCCACAACGCCGGCAAGCTGGTGGAGATGCAGGAGATCCTCGCCGACCTGCCGCTGCAGATCACCTCGGCCGCCGAACTGGGCCTGGGCGACGTGGAAGAGACCGGCCTGACCTTCGTCGAGAATGCGCTGCTGAAGGCACGCGCGGCCTGCGAAGCGACCGGCCTGCCGGCACTGGCCGATGATTCGGGCCTGATCGTCGACGCACTCGGCGGTGCGCCGGGCCTGTACAGCGCGCGCTATGCCGGTCACCCGACCAACGCCGCGGCCAACAACGCCAAGCTGCTGGACGCGATGGCCGATGTTCCCGACGGCCAGCGCAGCGCCCGCTTCTATGCGGTGATCGTGCTGCTGCGCCACGCCACCGACCCGCAGCCGCTGATCTGCGAAGGCCGCTGGGAAGGCCAGATCATCCGCGAACTGCGCGGCACGAATGGTTTCGGCTACAACCCGGTGTTCCTGGACACCACCCACGGCCTGACCGCCGCGGAAATGGAGCCGGCACTGAAGAATGCCATCAGCCACCGTGCCATTGCCCTGCACCAGCTCAAGCAGCAACTGGCGACGCTGTACTGACGCCACCCGATCGAACCAGGGAAGCCGGCCAGCGGCCGGCACTACCGATGAAGCCCATGCCGCACGCCCACGACCACTGCAACCACCTGCCCGGCGAAGCCTGCTCCGCCGACCACGACAACCCGCCGCGGCTGGTGCCGCCACCGCTGTCGTTGTACGTGCACCTGCCGTGGTGCGTGCGCAAATGCCCGTACTGCGATTTCAATTCGCACCAGGCCAAGGGCGAGCTGCCGTTCGACGCTTATATCGATGCGCTGCTGCGCGACCTCGACCAGGACCTGCCGCTGGTCTGGGGCCGGGTGGTGCACAGCGTGTTCTTCGGTGGCGGCACGCCCAGCCTGTTCCCGCCGGAGGCGATCGACCGCTTCCTGCAACAGGCCAGCGCACGCCTGCGTTTCGCGCCCAACGCCGAAATCACCCTGGAAACCAACCCGGGCACCGCCGAACATGGCCGCTTCGACCGCTATCGCGCGGCCGGCGTGAACCGCCTCAGCTTCGGCATCCAGAGTTTCGACGACGCCATGCTCAAGCGCCTGGGCCGCATCCACGACAGTGGCGAAGCCGAGCGCGCGGTGAAGATGGCGCAGGACGCGGGCTACGACAACTTCAACATCGACCTGATGTACGCGCTGCCGGAACAGACCCTGGCCGGTGCCGAGGCCGACCTGGAACGCGCGTTCGCGCTGCAGCCGGCACACATCTCCCACTACCAGCTGACCCTGGAACCGAACACGGTGTTCTTCGCGCGGCCACCGCAGGGCATTCCCGATGAAGACAACGCCTGGGACATGCAGGAACACTGCCAGGCATTGCTGGCACAGGCTGGTTTCGGCCAGTACGAGGTCAGCGCTTATGCGCGCCCCGGCCGGCAGAGCGCGCACAACCTGAACTACTGGCGTTTCGGTGACTACCTGGGCATCGGTGCTGGCGCGCACGGCAAGATCAGCTCGGGTGCCGAAGAACACGTGCTGCGCCGTTGGAAGCTGAAGCACCCGCAGGCCTACCTGGACAGCGCCGGCACGCCCGCCTCGTTCGGCGGCGACGATGTGATCGCGCCGGAGCGCCTGCCCTTCGAGTACATGCTGAATCTGCTGCGCCTGCACGAAGGCTTCGGCCTGCGCGATTTCGAGTCGCGTACCGGGCTGTCGCGCAGCGTGCTGGATGCACCGCTGGCCGAGGCCGTGCAGCGCGGCTGGCTGGACGTGACCGATGGCCATGTGCATCCGACCGAACTGGGCCGCCGTTTCACCAACGATGTGGTGAGCCTGTTCCTGGAGGAGTGATCCTCGCCTGACAGGGGGTAGTGCCGGCCGCTGGCCGGCAGCTCGATCGGCGCGGATTGCCGGCCAGCGGCCGGCACTACCGTTCATCGGTCGGGCCATGCCTGGCGAACGGGATGCACATTCGCCCTAAAGTAGCGCCGACAGCGGCCGACACGGTAGATTCACCAGATCGATCCGCGGGAATCCGGATACCGCCTGCCGATGTCAGCTGTCTTTTCCATCACTCCTGCCGACAAGAACCGCCTGGCCGCCAGCGACCTGCCACCGCGGGTACGTGAGCTGCTGGGCGCGCTGATCGGCCTGTGCCGGCAGACGCTGGCCGCGCCCCTGATCCTGACTGTCGAAGCGCTGGAGCAGACCCTGCTGCACGACGCCGATCGCGCACGCAATCCGCAGCAGCAGGCCGAGCTGATGGCCCAGCGTGGACAGCTGCACGCCTTCGCCGGCCACTTCGCCGACCGCATGCTTGATGCCGTTGCCGACGCCCTCGCACGGTTGCGCGAACCGGCCAACGGTGTAAGCACCAGTGCTACGCCGCCAGCGCTGCCGGGCATGCTCGGGCTGTCGCTGGTTGATGAGCACGAAGTGGATCGCGACCTGCTGCTGACCGAGATGGTGCGGCGCGAAACCTTGCGTTCAACCAACACACTGAACCTGCTCGGCCAACGCCTGGGGGTACTGGCGGCGGCGCCGGCCTTCGAGGCCGACACCCTGCCGCTGGCACCGCAGGCACTGTGCGCGATGGTGCGCCGGATTGCCGAACAGGACGCGCTGAGCGTCGAGGTACAGCTGGCGCTGTATCGCAGTTTCGAACGACAGGTGCTGGAACGGCTGGGCGATATCCTTGACCGTGCCAATGCCCTGCTGGCCCAGTCCGGCGTACTGCCGGGGCTGGTCTACACCCCCTACCTGGCACGCTCGTCGAGCACGCGGCGGATCATCACCCAGTCGGTGGGTGGCGGCCGCACCACGCAGCCGGCCAAGCGCAGCGCGGCCCCACTGACCGGCTGGAACGGTTCGGCACCGGCCGGCTCCTGGTCCAGCCTGGTACAGGACGCCTTCCACGAGGGTGGCGCAGCCGGCCCCGCCACGCCGGGCGTGACCACATCCACCGGCAGTGCTTTGCATGAGCTGCTGCAGCAGGCCCGGCACGCCAACCCTGCCCCGGCGGACAGCGGCGCAGTGCCCAGTGCGGCAGTCGACGCGGTACTCGCGCGTCTGCAGGCTCAGTCCAGCGCGGCAACCGGCGTGGCCGACCTGCAGGCGGCCGTGGTCGCGCAACTGCGCAGCGAGCATGGTGCGCAGGCCCAGCTGGGCAGTCACGATCGGGACAACCTGGACCTGCTGCGCATGCTGATGCAGCAGGTGCAACAGCAGCAACGTCCCGATCCGGTGCCGGCCGCCCTGCTGGCCCGCCTGCAGGTGCCCCTGGCACGCGCGGCCATGGCCGACCCGGGCTTCTTCGTGCGCGACGAACATCCCGCGCGTGAGCTGCTCAACCAGATTGCCGAAGTCGGTGCCAACTGGCTGGGCGACGATGATGTCGACCCGCAGCTGCTGCAGCGCATGGCGCAGAGCGTGCAGGGCCTGCTCGGCCAGGATGCACGCGCGCCGGAAGCCTTCGCCGCTGCCAACGAAGACGTGCAGCAGCACCAGCGCGCGGCGGCCCATCGTGCCGAACTGGCCGAGCGCCGCCACGTGGAGGCCGCGCGCGGCAAGGAACGATTGGAACTGGCCCGTCGCCAGGCCACCGCACAGATCGACCAGTGCTGCGACACGCAGTCGCCACCGCGCTTCGTGCAGACCCTGTTGCGCCAGGCCTGGGCCGATGCACTGACCCTCACCCGC
The DNA here is from genome assembly GCF_047500745.2 of Stenotrophomonas sp. FR024. Classification (NCBI taxonomy): domain Bacteria; kingdom Pseudomonadati; phylum Pseudomonadota; class Gammaproteobacteria; order Lysobacterales; family Lysobacteraceae; genus Stenotrophomonas; species Stenotrophomonas sp. FR024. Next base: position 115,131 of record NZ_JAXAXM020000008.1, on the reverse strand, counting down.
CTGCGTCATGGCGATGATTCACCACAGTGGCAGGAACGCCTGCAACAGACCGAGCGCATCGCTGCCATCACCGCACAGGCCATCGACGCCCCCGGCGGCACCGATACCGCGTTGGCAGCGGACGTGGAGGCCGCACTGCTGCAGGTCGGCTACCACGCAGAGGAAGCCGCCGCCGTCGCGCGCAGGCTGGCCACGCCCGGTGGCGAGGATGAAAGCACCTCGCGTACCGAACTCAGTGCCCGCCTGAAGGCACGTGCGCGACTGGGCGAACACGCCGGCGCGCCCACCGGCACGGCGCCTGCAACGCCCCGCAGCAGTGCCGAAGAAGCCGCCTACCAGCAGCTGTCCACGCTGCCGTTCGGCAGCTGGTTCGACATCGATACCGGTGATGGCACGCTGCGCCGCCAGCGCCTGTCCTGGTACAGCCTGCTGACCGGCCACGCCCTGTTCGTCAATCCACGCGGGCAGAAGATCACCGATACCGACCTGGATACGCTGGCACGGCAGATCAGTGCCGGGCGCGCGCAACTGGTCACCGAAGACAAGGGCCGGCTGGTCGACCGTGCCTGGGAAGCCAGCCTTGGTGCGCTGCGCGCACTGGCCACGGGCCGCGCACAGGAGACCCCCGCATGAAAGCCGTACCGCCGCAGGACACCCGCCGCGCGCCGCGCCGCCAGGTCTCGGACCTGGTGCCGGTCACCGACCAGATGCGCGAGTGCGTGGTCGGGCGCCTCGGCAATGTCTCCGAAACCGGCATGCTGATGCTGGCCAGCGTGCCGCTGCGCGAGGATGCGTTGTACCAGCTGCGCTTCCCGTTGCCACTGGGTGATGGCCGTCAGCAGGCCATCGATGTGGGCGTGCACCTGCTGTGGAGCGAGCCCGCACATGCACCCGGCCAGAGCTGGACCGGCTTCCGCTTCCTGACCCTGTCACGCGAACATCGGCAGCTGCTGCGCCAATGGGTGGGCGAGGACAGCGACGAGGGACCGGTTTCGACGGCCTGAGTGCCGGTTCCGGCACAGCGGTTTTTCGCGGTATGCGGCAGAATCTAGGGCCGTTTTCCGTGTCGAGCCACCGCAATGATCCAGCAAGACCCCGGCGCCCTGTATCCCGACCACCTGGCCGTGCTGTGCCGACGCGCCGAACAGGCGCTGGCCCGCGGCGGCTTCGATCACCTGGTGGTGCCCAGCGGCACCCTGCACTACCAGGTGTTCGACGACCGCGACTACCCGTATGCGGTGAATCCGCAGTTCAAGGCCTGGCTGCCGCTGACCCGCGTGCCCAACAGCTGGATCGTGTTCACCCCCGGCAAGCGTCCGGCGGTGATCTTCCACCAGCCGTTCGATTACTGGCACGTGGTACCGGACGCACCGAGTGGCTGGTGGGTGGAGCACTTCGACATCCACATCATCCGCAAGCCCGAAGAGGCACTGGCCCTGCTGCCGGCCGACCCGTCGCGCTGCGCGATCCTCGGCGAGCCGCAGAGCACGCTGGGCAACTACGTGCCGAACAACCCGGCGCCGGTGGTGAACTACCTGGAATGGCACCGCGGCAGCAAGACGCCGTATGAAATCGCGCTGATGCGCCAGGCGCAGGTGCTGGGCGTGCGCGGCCACCGCGCCGCCGAAGCCGCGTTCCGCAACGGCGCCGACGAGTTCAGCATCCACATGGCGTACTGCCAGGCCGTCGGCCAGGACGCCAACGAGCTGCCCTACGGCAACATCGTGGCGTTGAACGAACATGCCGCCGTGCTGCATTACACCGAGCTGGGCCGCAAGGCGCCGCAGCCGCTGCGCAGCTTCCTGATCGATGCTGGTGCCAGCGCGCACGGCTACGCCAGCGACATCACCCGCACCTACGCCGCACAGGGCCACGACGAATTCGCGGCGATGATCGCCGCCGTCGACGCTGCCCAGCAGCAGATGTGCGCAGCGGTGCGCCCGGGCTTCGACTACAAGCAGCTGCACGTGGACGCGCATCTTTCGCTGATGGGCGTGCTGAAGGACTTCGGCGTGATCAAGGTGTCGCCGCAGACCGCAGTGGAAACCGGCGTCAGCGCCGCGTTCTTCCCGCATGGCATCGGCCACCTGATCGGCCTGCAGGTGCACGACGTGGCCGGTTTCGCGGCCAGCGACGAGGGTGGCCGCATCGAGCGCCCGGCGGGCCACCCGTACCTGCGCCTGACCCGCGTGCTGGAGCCCGGCATGGTGGTGACCATCGAACCGGGCCTGTACTTCATCGACATGCTGTTGAATGAAGTGAAGGATGCCGGCCATGGCGATGCGATCAACTGGGACCGCGTGGATTTCTTCCGTCCGTATGGCGGCATCCGCATTGAAGACGAAGTGCTGTGCACTGAAGGCGAGGCGGACAACCTGACGCGGCCGGCGTTTGCGGCGGCGAACGGCTGAGCCCCTCGTGGTTGGGCGCTTGGAGCTAAAGCCGGCCTTTGACAGTTTCCTGCCGCGTTCAACCACAGAAAAGAAAAAAGAAAAGCAGAAGCGGGTCGCTCGCTGCGCTCGCTCTGTGTCGACCAAGGTCGACACCTACCAACAGCCGCGCGTTCCAACGGCCGCAGTGGCCAGTAGATCCACGCCATGCGTGGATGATTCATTCGATATCTGACAGATGTGCCGACCAACGGTCGGCACCCACCAACAGCCGCCTGAACCTGTCAAAGGCGGGGCACTGTGGGTTTGCGGGGTGTGAGCCGCATGGATGCGGCGACCAAGCCTACAGGGACGTACTTGCGGCGTCCCCGCAAACCCACAGTGCCCCGCCCTCCCACGGAATGCCGCTTCGGTTTTTGACGTTGCCGTTGATTGCAGCAGGTGCAGGGCTGCAAGCCCTGCCGAAACCCCTTACCCCGCCATCACCGCTTCAATCTCGTCGGCGCTGCGCGCCAGGCCTTCGGTCAGCACGCGATGCCCGTCATCGGTGATCAGCACGTCATCCTCGGTACGGATGCCGATACCGCGCCAGCGCGGTTCCACCGTCGTATCGTCCACGCCGATGTAGAGCCCCGGCTCGATGGTGAACGCCATGCCCGGCTCCAGCAGGCGCGAATCGCCGGCCAGGCGATAGTCACCCACGTCGTGCACGTCCATGCCGATCCAGTGCCCGGTCTTGTGCCGGTAGAAACGCTGGTACAGGCCCTCGGACAGGTTCTTTTCCAGCGTGCCCTTCAGCAGGCCCAGCCGCAGCAGGCCTTCGGTCAGGGTCTGCACCGCCGCCAGGTGACCCATCTCGTAGGCCACGCCCGGCTTGGCCTGGGCCAGTGCCGCGGCCTGCGCGTCACCGACCAGGTCGTGCAGCGCGCGCTGCTCGGCGCTGAAGCGGCCGTTCACCGGGAACGTGCGGGTGATGTCGCTGGCATAGCCGCGGTATTCGGCACCGGCGTCGATCAGCACCAGCTCACCATCGCGCGAACGTGCGTTGTTGTCGCGGTAATGCAGGATGCAGCCGTTGCGACCTGCACCGACGATGCTGCAATAGGCCGGCACCGCGTCGTTGGCGCGGAACACGCGTTCCAGCTCCGCCTGCAGTTCGTACTCGTGGATGCCTGCCTTGGCCGCCTTCATCGCTGCCAGATGCGCACGTACACTGATCTGCGCGGCGTGGTGCATCAGCGCCACTTCGGCGCCGGACTTGAACAGGCGCTGCTCATGCAGCAGGTGGCCCAGCTCCAGGAACTCATGCGGCGGCTGCGCGCCGTGGCGCACCTGCGAACGCACGCGGTTGACCCAGCCGATCAGCTTCAGGTCGAAATCGGCGTCGCGGCCGAAGTGGTAATAGACGCGCGAACGCCCTTCCAGCAGGCCCGGCAGGATGTCGTCCAGATCGTCGATCGGGTACGCATCGTCCATGCCGTACTGCGCCACCGCACCTTCCTGGCCGGCGCGGCTGCCGTCCCAGGCTTCGCGCTCGGCGTCGCGCTCACGGCAGAACAGGATGGCCTCACCGTGGCGTCGCCCCGGGATCAGCACCAGCACCGCCTCCGGTTCCGGGAAGCCGCTCAGGTACTGGAAGTCCGAATCCTGCCGGAACGGGTAATGGGTATCGAGGCTGCGCACCTTCTCGGCCGCGGCGGGGAGCACCAGGATCGCATCCTCGCCGGCCATGTCCATCAGCTGGCGGCGCCGACGCTTGTATTCGCCGGCCGCGATGCCGGTGCGCTGCTTGATGTCCATCAGTTCAGGCGCTGCCGATGGCGCGAGGCCAGCACCACGTCACCGTGCAGCAGCAGTACCGCCACGCGGATGAATTCCTCGATCTCGGACAGGGCTTCGTCATCGTCATCGCCACCGGCCTCGAAATCCTCGCTGGAGGCACGCGCCAGGCTGGCCATGTCGGTCAGCGCTTCTTCGCCCTCTTCGGACAGGGTCGGGCGGCGGCCGCCGCTGCCCAGGCCGAAGCCGCCCAGGAAGGAACGGGTCCAGCTGAACATGGCATCAGCCTGCGCGGACACGTCGTCGCCATCGGTCAGCAGCAGTTCGAAGGCGAAATCGCGGTCTTCCAGTTGCTTGATGGTGACCTGCAGCAGCTGCCCCAGCACGCTGTCGGCGGCCACCGGCGGCAGGTTGTCGTCGGCCAGCACACGCGCCGGCCAATCATTGCCGGGGGCACCACCGGCGGCCAGCCAGCCGCACAGTGCGCCGTGCAGCTCGGCAGCGGTGGCGCCCAGGCCCAGCTCCTGGCTGGCGCGGGTAACGTCGTCGACGGAGGGAAGTTCGGTCATCGTGCGGCTCGTTCGGAAAGGAAACCCGGGCGCGCACGCGCGCGCCCGTGAGACCCCGTAGTGTAGCAACCCGACGGCATCCTCTCTGCGACCGTCAGGCCTTGCTGCGACAACGCTTGACCGCCCTTACCCGGCTTGCCTATCGTGCCCGTATGGAACCCGCCGATCCCCTTGCCCAGCTGCAGGACTTCGCTGCCCGCGTGGAAGCGTTGCTTGAACGCAACCAGCGCCTGGCCGAGGAGAACCGCAGCCTGCGCCACCAGCAGGAACAGCTGGTGGCCGAGCGTTCCACGCTGCTGGCCAAGAACGAGCAGGCACGCTCGCGGGTGGAAGCAATGATCAGCCGGCTCAAATCCCTGGAGCAGCACACATGAGCGCCGAACCGGTCAGTGTCCGCATCCTCGATCGTGAATACACCGTGGGTGTCGGCGGCGATGAACGCGACAGCCTGATGGCGGCCGCGCGCCTGCTCGATGCGCGCATGCGCGAAATCCGCGGCAGCAACCGCATGGCCGCGGTCGACCGCGTCGCCGTGCTGGCGGCGTTGAACCTGGCCCATGAACTGCAACTGCTGCGCGACGAGAACGCCCGCCAGGCAGTCGCCCTGCAGCAGACGCTGGCCGACCTGAACCGGCGCCTGGACCGCGCGATCGACGGCACCCCGTAGAAGAGGGGACGGAGGGAATCAAGGCGCATTCGCCCCTTCCGTGCCGGAAACGTCTTAATCCCCTCCGTCCCCTTTTCTCATATCTGAATTGGCACGGACTGTTGCCGACGAACGGCCTATCCAGATCCTGCGTGCTGGCTATAATGGCCACGCGTTCTCTGCGGTACTCGACGGCATGTGCAAACATTCGCCTTGTCCCTTAAGAACGACACCGGGAGCGCGACAGCGCCGGGAGTGCAGGTCCGCCTTGTAGCGGGAAGCCCGATGGTTCTCCAGCGTTCCCACTTGAGCCCCCGGGTTCAAGGTCGTTTCGCATGCATCGACATTGCGGAGAATGCAATATTCCAGCAAGGGCGGCGTTTTCGGGCGTCGCCCTTGTTCTTTCCGGCACAATGACGGCTGATCCTTGCCGCACGCTGCCATGACCGACCCGCGCCAGGCCCTGCGCCACGACCTGCGGCAACGCCGCCGCGACCTTTCCGCCGCTGAGCGCATTGCCGCCGCCGAATCGCTTGCCGATGCCCTGCTGGCCCTGCCGTTCGCCCCGCGCGAAGGCGCCGTGGCCGGCTACTGGGCGCTGGATGGCGAAATCGCCCTGCACCGCTGGCAGTTGCAGCTACCCGACACACTGACCTACTGCCTGCCGGTACTGGCGGGTGACGTGCTGCGCTTCGCACCGTGGCGCCCCGGGCAGCCGCTGACCAGCAACCGCTATGGCATTCCCGAGCCGGACGTGGCGGTGGAAGACACCCTGGAACCGGCGCAGATGGCGCTGGTAGTGACCCCGCTGGTGGGTTTCGACACACAGTGCCGGCGGCTGGGCATGGGGGGCGGCTGGTATGATCGCAGCTTCGCCTTCCGCCACGACCGGCCGGCGCCGCCCTGGCTGGTCGGCGCTGCATTCGCGGTGCAGCAGGTCGAGTCCTTGCCGGTGGCGTCGTGGGACGTGCCGGTGGATGCGATCTGCACCGAAGACGGCACCCTGTTCCCCTCCGCTGCCCCCGTGAACGCATGACCGCCCGCAAGCACTACTGGCTGATGAAGTCCGAACCGGACGCCTTCTCCATCGATGACCTGGCCAAGGTCAAGGTCGAACCCTGGAACGGGGTGCGCAACTACCAGGCGCGCAATTTCATGCGCGATGGCATGCAGGTGGGCGACGGCATCCTGTTCTACCACTCCAATACCAAGGTGCCCGGCATCGTCGGCCTGGCCACGGTCGCCAGCCCGGCCTATCCGGACGACACCCAGTTCGACCCGAAATCCGACTACCACGACCCCAAGAGCACGCGCGAGAACCCGCGCTGGATGCTGGTGGACGTGGCCTTCGACCGCAAGCTCAAGCAGGTGATCGCGCTGGACGAGATCAAGCTGCACGCCGAAGAACTCGGCGAGGGCTTCCCGCTGGTTGCCAAGGGCAACCGCCTGTCGGTGTTCCCGGTGACCGCCGCGCAGTGGAAGCTGCTGCTGTCGCTGGAAAAGAAATCCTGATTCCCTGCCTGAGAGTTCTCCCATGTCCGAAGCCAAGCGCCTGGCCGCCGAGAAAGCCATCGAGTACGTAGAAGACGGCATGATCGTCGGTGTCGGCACCGGTTCCACCGTGGCCTATTTCATCGATGCCCTGGCCCGCATCCAGCACCGTATCAAGGGCGCCGTGTCCAGCTCCGAACAGAGCACCGCGCGCCTGAAGCAGCACGGCATCGAGGTGATCGAGCTGAACCACAGCGGCAACCTGTCGCTGTACGTGGACGGCGCCGATGAGTGCGATGCCAACAAGTGCCTGATCAAGGGCGGCGGCGCCGCACTGACCCGCGAGAAGATCATCGCCGAGGCCAGCGAGCGCTTCATCTGCATCGTCGACCCGAGCAAGCAGGTGCCGGTGCTGGGCAAGTTCCCGCTGCCGGTGGAAGTGATCCCGATGGCGCGCAGCCTGGTCGCCCGCCAGATCCGCGACATGACCGGCGGCCAGCCGACCTGGCGCGAAGGCGTGGTCACCGACAACGGCAACCAGATCCTGGACATCCACAACCTGCAGATCACCGATCCGGAAAAGCTGGAGCGCGAGCTCAACCAGCTGCCCGGCGTGGTCTGCGTCGGCCTGTTCGCGCGCCGTCGCGCCGATGTGGTGATCGTCGGTGGTGAGCCGCCGGTCGTGCTCTGACCCTTTCGAAGGATCCTGACGATGTCGCTGTTGCGTTCGCTGCTGATGCTTCCGCTGCTGGCCCTGGCCGGCTGCGCCACCGACGCGGCCCGCCATTGGGTCGAGCTGGACGGCGCCCGCTACCAGGTGGAGCTGGCCACCAACGATGAAACCCGCGCGCGCGGGCTGATGTTCCGCGACCAGATGGCGGCCGACCACGGCATGCTGTTCATCCACGACCGCGAGGAAATGCAGGCGTACTGGATGAAGAACACCAAGATCGCGCTGGACATCCTTTACTTCGACAGCCAGCGCAAGCTGGTCAGCCAGCAGCGCGACGTACCGCCGTGCTCGGCCGGCGACATGTGCCCGCCCTACCCCAGCGGTGGACCGGCGCGCTATGTGCTGGAGCTCAACGCCGGCCAGGCCGAGAAGCTGCAGTTGAAGGACGGCACCCAGCTGACCTTCGGCCCGGGCATCGAGTAGTAAACGATGCGGCCGGCCAGCGGCCGGCACCCGCCGAATCAACATCAAAGGCAAAAGCTGGGTTACCGAGGGATGGCGGGGCGGTGTGGACTTGCAGGACACGCCGTAAACCCGTCCCTGGGGGCTCGTAGGCGCCATCCATGGCGCCTGCGGTCCTGCAAGCCCACACCGCCCCACCTCTGCCAGTTGGCCGGCGGCTGTTGGTAGGTGTCGACCTTGGTCGACACGACATTTCCAAGACGATGTTCTTTTCACGCGGCACCGCTTGAAACCGCCTGCGAATGACGCCAGTCTGTGGTCATGCAGGACCGGATCTCACTCCCCGACTGGGATGCACTGGCCGACCTCGAAGACGAGGCGCTGCCACTGTTGCCGACCGCGCTGCTGATCGCGCGCGATGAATACCCCGATCTGCAGCCGTCCACCTACGACGCGCTGATCCAGAGCCATGTCGACCACCTCCGTTCGGAAGTGGACAGCATCGACAACAGCCCATTGAAGATGGCAGCGATCAATCGCCATCTGTTCGACGAGCTGGGCTACAGCGGCGACCACGACGAGTACTACGACCCGCGCAACAGCTACCTCAACCAGGTATTCGAGCGCCGCCTGGGCAACCCGATCTCGCTGGCGCTGGTGCAGATGGAAGTCGCGCGCCGGCTGGGCATTCCGCTCGACGGCGTGTCCTTCCCCGGCCATTTCCTGGTGCGCCTGCCGGTGGACGACGGCGTGCTGGTGATGGATCCTTTCAATGGCGGCCGCCCGCTGGACGTGGACGAACTGCGCGAGCGGGCCAAGTCACACCTGGGCGGGCAGATGCCCGACGACCAGGTGCTGGCGCAGATCCTCGACCCGGCCCCTGCGCGCGCGATCCTGATGCGGATGCTGCGCAACCTGCACGGTGTGTATGCCGAAGCGGGCGAATGGGACCGTGCCGCACGCAGTGCCGACCGCCTGCTGAAGCTGGCCCCGGAGCAGGACGACGCGCTGCGTGACCGTGGCCTGGCCTACCTGCAGCTGGAGTATCTGGCCGGTGCCCGCCACGACCTGGGGCAGTATCTGAAGCGCAACCCGGAAGCCAGCGATGCGCAGTGGCTGCGCGAGAAGCTGATCGACCTCGGCGGGCCGGTGCCGCGGCTGCATTGAGGTTGTCCGGTGTGCGGACCAACGGTCCGCACCCACAGAAGGGCCTGCAGGCCCCGCCATCAATCGACCTCGACCATCTCGAAATCGGCCTTGGTCACCCCGCAATCCGGGCAGGTCCAGGTCTCGGGAATGTCTTCCCAGCGCGTCCCCGGCGCGATGCCCTCTTCCGGCAAGCCTTCCGCTTCGCTGTAAAGGAAGCCGCAGACCACGCACATCCAGGTACGCAAGGTGGTGGGGGTGGCATCGCTCATCGGATAATCAAGGCTGGATTCACGGGCCGCCATTGTCCCATCGCGGTCCACTCACCGGTAGCCATCGATGACTTCTGCTTCCCCGGCGCCCCGCGGCGTCTACCTGATCACCCCGGACGAGCCGGATACCGCGCGCCTGCTGGCCCGTACCGCGCCGCTGCTGGCCGCCGGCGCCACCTGGCTGCAGTACCGCAACAAGACCGCCAGCGACTCGCTGCGGCGCGAGCAGGCCTTCGCCCTGCAGGCGCTGTGCGCGGAACACGGCGTGCCGCTGATCGTCAACGACGACCCGGCGCTGGCCAAGGCGGTCGGCGCCGCCGGCGTGCATCTGGGCGGCACCGACGGTGACATCCCCAGCGCGCGCGCGCTGCTTGGTGCCGAGGCCATCATCGGCGCCTCCTGCTACGACCAGCTGGCCAATGCCGAGCAGGCCGTTGCCGCCGGCGCCAGCTACGTGGCCTTCGGCGCGTTCTTCCCGACCACCACCAAGGTCACCAACAGCCGCGCCCATACCGACCTGCTGCGGCAAAGCGCCGCACTGGGCGTGCCGCGGGTGGCGATCGGCGGCCTGACGCCGGACAATGTCGGTCCCATCATCGACGCCGGCGCCGATCTGGTCGCCGTGGTCAGCAGCGTGTTCGCCGCCGAAGACCCGGTTGCGGTCCAGCGCGCCTACCTCGCCCAGTTCGCGTAACGCCCAGGAAAGCCCCATGAACCACGACCAGTCCCACGCCCTGTTCTCCCGCGCCCAGCAGTTGCTGCCGGGCGGCGTCAATTCGCCGGTGCGCGCGTTCAAATCGGTCGGCGGCGAACCGTTCTTCGTCGAGCGCGCCGATGGCGCCTACCTGTACGACGTCGATGGAAACCGCTACATCGACTATGTCGGTTCCTGGGGCCCGATGATCGTCGGCCACAACCACACGGCGGTGCGCCAGGCGGTGAAGAAGGCGATCGACAATGGCCTGTCCTTCGGCGCGCCCTGCGCGGCCGAAGTGACCATGGCCGAGACCATCACCCGACTGGTGCCGTCGTGCGAGATGGTGCGCATGGTCAACTCCGGCACTGAAGCCACGCTGTCGGCGATCCGGCTGGCGCGCGGCGCCACCGGCCGCAACCGCATCGTCAAGTTCGAAGGCTGCTACCACGGCCATGGCGACTCGTTCCTGGTCAAGGCCGGCAGCGGCATGCTGACGCTGGGCGTGCCGACCTCGCCGGGCGTGCCGGCCGGCCTGAGCGAACTGACCCTGACCCTGCCCTACAACGACTTCGAAGCGGCTACTGCCCTGTTCGAACAGCAGGGCGACGACATCGCCGGCCTGATCATCGAACCGGTGGTCGGCAACGCCAACTGCATTCCGCCACGTGAAGGCTACCTGCAGCACCTGCGCGACCTGTGCACGAAGCATGGCGCGCTGCTGATCTTCGACGAAGTGATGACCGGTTTCCGCGTTGCCCTTGGCGGTGCACAGGCGCACTACGGCATCACCCCGGACCTGACCACCTTCGGCAAGATCATCGGCGGCGGCATGCCGGTGGGTGCCTACGGCGGCCGCCGCGAGCTGATGCAGCAGATCGCCCCGGCCGGCCCGATCTACCAGGCCGGCACGCTGAGCGGCAACCCGGTGGCGATGGCCGCCGGCCTGGCGATGCTGGAACTGATCCAGCAGCCGGGCTTCCACGCCGACCTGGCCGAGCGCACCGCGCGCCTGTGTGCCGGCCTGGAAGCGGCCGCCGCCGACGCCGGCGTGGCGGTGACCACCACCCACGTGGGCGCCATGTTCGGCCTGTTCTTCACCAGCGAGAAGGTGGAGACCTATGCGCAGGCCACCGCCTGTGACATCCCGGCGTTCAACCGCTTCTTCCACGCGATGCTGGACCAGGGCGTGTTCCTGGCACCGTCGGCGTACGAGGCCGGCTTCCTGTCCAGTGCGCACGACGATGCCGTGATCGAGGCCACGCTGGCCGCCGCACGCGTGGCGTTCAAGGCCGCCAAGGGCTGAGCCCGCTCTGCACGAAAAAGGGGACGGAGGGGATTAAGTCGTTTGTGCACAAACGACTTAATCCCCTCCGTCCCCTTTTTTTCCTGGTAGAGCCACGCCATGCGTGGCTGCTCAACCGAAGACGAACTTGCCCTTCATCATCGCGAAGTGGCCGGGGAACGAGCAGAAGAAGGTGTAATCCCCACCCTTCTGCAGGCCCTGGGTAGAGAAGCGCACGCGCGTGGTCTCGCCACCGCCGATCACCTTGGTGTGCGCCAGCACGCGCTTGTCGGCCTTCGGCAGGTAGCTGTCGGCCAGGGTCATGCGCATGCCGGCCATCGCCACCGGCTGGTAATCCGCGCTGCGGGTCAGCACCCAGTTATGGCCCATCGCGGTAGCGGCCAGCTTGCCGGTGTGGCGCAGGGTCAGATCCACGGCGGTGCAATCACCGGCCACCTTGATCTCGCGGCTGCTGAAGCTCATCTGGTCGGTGCTGTCGATGCTCACCGCACACACCCGCGCCATCGCCGACGGCGCCAGCATCAGCGCGCCCAGTCCCACTGCCACCATCCAAGCCTTCATTGTTGCATCTCCTGCGGATTCAAGCGCCATTCTAGGCAGGCCCCTGCGGCCGCGTCTGCGACCGTCTGTCGCATGCCAACTCCAGGGTTTCCCGCGCACTCACTGCAGTGGCATGCTCGGCCAATGCGGATCGACCTGTTGCTGCTCGATGTGGATGGCGTGCTGGTGCAGTACCAGCGCGCGCAGCGCGTGCTGTACCTTGCGCAGGCGCTGGATGTCGTGCCGGAAACCGTGCAGGCCGCGCTGTACGACAGCGGGCTGGAAGCGGCACATGACAATGGCACGCTGGATGGCCCGGCCTATCTGGCGCAGCTGGGAGAGCTTCTAGGCACGACGGTCGATGTGACTGCTTGGACCGCGGCGCGGCGGGCCGCCAGCCATCCGCAGGCTGCCGTGTTGCAGCGGCTGCAGGCCCTGCAGTTGCCGATGGCAGTGCTGACCAACAACGGCGCGCTGATGCAACAGGCCTTGCCCACCCTGCTGCCGGAACTGTTCCCTGCCCTGCAGGACCGCGTGTTCTGCAGCGCCGATTTCGGCCTGCGCAAACCGGCGCCGGAAGTCTTCCTGCGCACGCTTGAGGTACTCGGCGTGGCACCTGCGCGCACGCTGTTCGTCGATGACCTGTTCGCCAATGTGCGCGGCGCACGCGCCGCCGGCCTGCACGCGGAAACCGTGCGTGATGGCCGTGGGCTGGGCAAGGTGTTGAAGCGTTACGCGGTGAGCTGATCGGGGTCAGAGCCCTCTCCGCAGGAGAGGGATCCGACCCCAGCGCCGCGGCGTCAGCGCGCGGCGATGAACGCAGCAATCGCTGCGCGCAGGCGCTTCAGGCCTTCGGCCACTTCTTCGTCAGTGATGTTCAGCGACGGCACGAAGCGCAGCACGTCCGGGCCGGCCTGCAGGGTCAGCAGGCCCTGCTCGGCGGCGTGGTCGAGGATCGCACCGGCCTGGCCGGCGAAGTCCTTGCTCAGCACCGCGCCCAGCATCAGGCCACGGCCACGCACGTCGCTGAACACACCGAACTCGTCGTTGATGCGGGCGAAGCCATCGCGCAGCGCCTTCGACTGGCGGCTGACGTTGGCGGCGATCTCCGCCGAGGCCAACTTGCGCAGCGCCACGCGCGCGACTGCGGCCGCCAGCGGGTTGCCACCGAAGGTGGTGCCGTGCGCGCCGAACTGCATGGTCTCAGCCACCTTCGGGCCGGCCAGCATCGCGCCGATCGGGAAGCCACCGCCGAGCGCCTTGGCCAGGGTGACCATGTCCGGTACCACATCGTCCTGCCAGTGCGCGAACAGCGTGCCGGTGCGGCCCATGCCGGCCTGGATTTCATCCAGCACCAGCAGTGCGTTGTGCTGGTCGCACAGTTCGCGCACGCGCTTGAGGAAACCGGACTTGGCCGGCATCACGCCGCCCTCGCCCTGGATCGGCTCCAGCATCACTGCGGCCACGTCGCCGGCGGCCATCGCGGTTTCCAGCTGCACCTCATCGTTGAAATCGATGTAGCGGAAGCCACCGGGCAGCGGCTCGTAGCCTTCCTGGTACTTCGGCTGAGCGGTGGCGGTCACCGCGCCCATGGTGCGGCCGTGGAAGCTGCCGCGGAAGGTGATGATGACGCGCTTGTCGGCCGGGCGGCCCTGGCTGGAGGCCCACTTGCGGACCATCTTGATCGCCACTTCGTTGGCTTCGGCGCCGGAATTGCACAGGAACACGCGCTCGGCGAAGCGGCTGGCCTTCACCAGCTCCTCGGCCAGGTGCAACGGCGGCGCGCTGTAGAACACGTTGCTGGTGTGCCAGAGCTTGCCGGCCTGCTCGACCAGCGCGGCGACCAGGTCCGGGTCGTTGTGGCCCAGGCCACACACGGCGATGCCGGCGGCCAGGTCGATGAACTCACGGCCCTGGCTGTCCCACACGCGGGCGCCCTGGCCGCGCTCCAGTACCACCTGGCGGGGCTTGTAGACCGGCAGGTAATAGTGCGAAAGGGAGATCAGCGGATCGGTAGCGGCGGTCATGGCAGTCGGCAGGGTTCAGGAATCCCCATTCTCGCGCCGGAACCCCTGCGGCACAATGCGCCCATGCGACCGTTTTCCGCCCCCCAGCTGAACCCCGCCACCGAGACCGGCTGGCGCCGTCGGTGGTTCGACATCATCTACCGCCACGACACCCGGCCTTCGCGCAATTTCGACCTGATCCTGGTGGTGGCGATCATCGCCAGCATCCTGGTGGTGATGATCGACAGCGTGCAGCACCTGCATGCCGAATGGTCCACCGGCCTGTACATCCTGGAATGGGGCTTCACGATCATCTTCACCGCCGAGTACCTGCTGCGGCTGGCGGTGGTCAAGCGCCCGCTGCGCTACGCGGTGAGCATCTGGGGCATCATCGACCTGCTGTCGATCCTGCCCGCCTACCTGTCGATGTTCATCCCCGGCGCGCAGAGCCTGCTGGTGGTGCGCGCGCTGCGCATCCTGCGTGTGTTCCGCATCCTCAAGCTGACCCGCTACATCGAGGAAAGCGGCGTATTGATGACGTCACTGTGGCGCAGCCGGCGCAAGGTGCTGGTGTTCCTGTTCACGGTGATCACCATCACCATCATCGCCGGTGCTCTGATGTACGTGATCGAGGGCCCCGAACACGGCTTCACCAACATCCCGGCCAGCATGTACTGGGCGGTGGTGACCATGGCCACGGTCGGTTTCGGCGACATCGTGCCGCAGACCGTGCTTGGCCGCTTCGTCACCTCGGTGCTGATCCTGATCGGCTACAGCATCATCGCCGTGCCCACCGGCATCTATACCGCCGAACTGGCCAGCACCATGCGTGAAGCCGAGCAGGCCGCGCGCCGCGATGCGCGCGGCTGCCCGGACTGTGGGCTGGAAGGCCATGAACCGGATGCACTGCACTGCCGCAAGTGCGGCGGCAAGCTGCCGGATGCGTTCAACCATTGAGGCACATGCCGGCCAGCGGCCGGCACTACCTCTCGGCGGTTACGCATGGATGCGTGTGCCGTTGCTCACCGCATGCGGTTGCTGGTGGTCACCAGATCATTGTATGCGGCGAGGATCGTTGACTGCGCTCCTTCCGGGTCGGTGGTGAGCCAACTGCCCGACGCCTTCCGCTCTGCCGCCAGTGCTTCGGCGGTGATCGGCTTGTGCTGCTCCAGGCGCTCGACGCCACGTCCCGCAGTACGCACCAGCTTGTCCGCCGAACGCTGCACGTGGCCCCACATCGGGTCGTCCTTGCCGACGCCGCCGTTCTGGATTTCCGTCACCAGTGCCTGATAGTCAGCCAGCTGCACGCGCAGCGCCGCAACATCCGGTGCGTCGTCCTGGAACGCCGTGGCCAGTAGCTTGCCGTCGCCCAGCAGGCGAAGGTGATAGTAGGCCAGCGAGCGCCCTTCGCTCTCCTCGATCTGCTTCAGTTGCGCGGCACGGCGATCGTTCTCGTTTTTTTCCAGCGCCACATCCATCGCTTCGCTGGCCTTGAAGAAATCAGCATAGGCCTGCATCAGCGGGGCATGCTGGCTGCGCATCCCTTCACCGCCATCACGACGATAATCCTCGCGGGTGAAGTATCCATCGGTGCGCTCGACCAGGGTGTTCAATGCCTGGAAGGCCTGCTGATAGTCACGCGCGGGGCCATCCATCGGCAAGGCCGGGGTCTTCGCCAGCGCGTCGGTCAGTGGCTGGCCGCAGTACTCGACGCGGTGCGACAGCACCTTCCCGGGCGAACGCGGTTGCGCTTCATTGCCGGTCGGGCCGGCTTCAGGGTCCTTCATCCAGCTGGTGTAGGTCTGGAAACCCTCGTGAATGGGTTGTTCAACGCCGTTGTAGCACTCGATGTAGGCGTTCACCTTCTCCAGGCTGGGGTCGGCCAGCGACAACCCTGCCGGTTTGTTGCAGCCGCTCAGGCCAGCCACAGCGCCGATCAGCAGCAGCGGCGCGATACGCAGACAGGAAGTCGTCATGGTCTCTCGCATGGGTGCTGGCGCGCCGGTCACTGGCGGTTGCTCTGGAAAACGAGCGTGTTGTATTCCTGCATGAGCTTGCTGGCAGAGCCACGCGGCGCCATCGACGGCGAATCAAGCATGCGTCGTTCGAAATCGGTGTAAGGCTTTTTCTCGCTGACGCGCTGCAGCCGCTCCTTGCCTTCGCGCCGGAAATTCTCGGCCCCACGCTCGAAGCCTTCCCAGTCCGACTTGCCCGGTTCCTGGTCGGCAACCTTGGCGTGCGCTTCATCGGAAATGCGGTTGAAGGCATCCAGGCGTTCGCGGGCCTTGGCCTGATCGAAATCATCCTCGCTCATCAGATCCATGATGGCCTTGGCTTCCAGCATCATCGCCAGACGGTAGTACTCGCGCGTGCGCCCCTCGGCCTGTTCCAGCGCCTTGAGCTGCTCGCGCTGGGCAGCGTCGTTCTGGCGCTCCAGCTCGGCATTGAACGTTTCGCTGGCAGCCACGAAATCCTTGAAGGCGGCCATCAAGGGCGCGTGCAGCTGCTTGCCCTTGGCGAACTGGTCGTCTTCGTAGTCCTGGCGATCGTAGTAGTCATGCGCGTCCTTGCTGACCGGCACCAGTGCCTTCAGCGCCTGCTGGTAGTGACCTGCAGCCGCATCGAGTTCGGCCAGCGCCGGCTTGGCAGCAATCGCCTCGGTCACCGGAGCGTCGCACTGCTTCATGTCGTAGTCGCTGATCTCGAACGGGCCGTACACGTGCGTCTCGCGTCCGGTCGGGCCAGCGTCGACATCCTTGATCCAGCGCGTGTAGGACTGGATGCTGCCGTGGGTTTTCGAATCCAGCGCGTTGAAGCAGCCGATGTAGGCGTTGAGCTTGGCGGTCAACTGCTGCTGTGTATCGGACGGGGCCGTGCTGGCGTCCAGCGTGCCGGAGGCAGCGGCGGCGCCCGCAGCTGCGGGTGCCTTGCCACCGCAGGCGGTCAGGATCAACGACAGCGAAGCGGCCAGCGCCGCCACGGAAAGAGTGCGTGACATGTGCTCACATCCTTGTTGAAAACGATTACAGCCACGCATTCTAGCGCAGCAGGCCGAGGGTCGCAGCCCTCGGCCTCTTCCAGCGACGCGCGGTCAATCCAGGAACAGATCCGGCAACAACGGCCGCGACGGATCCACCGCGTATCCGGAAAGATCGGTGATACCGGCCTGTGCCAGCACTTCATCGTCGATCAGGAACTGGCCGTGGAAGCCGGCCGCTTCACGCACCAGCACCGCATGTGCGGCATCGGCCATGATCTGCGGCGTGCGGCAGCCAGCCGCATCCACGCCCGGAATCATGTTGATCGCATCGGTGGCGATCACCGTGCGCGGCCACAGCGCATTCACCGCCACGCCCTGCGGACCGAATTCGGCGGCCAGGCCCAGGGTGACGAAGCTCATGCCCATCTTCGCCAGCGTGTAGCCGGTGTGCGGTGCCCACCACTTCGGCGCCAGGCTCGGCGGCGGCGCCAGGGTGAGGATGTGCGGGTTCGGCGCCTGCAGCAGGTACGGCAGGCAGGCCTGCGCACACAGGAAGCTGCCACGCGAATTGACCTGCTGCATCAGGTCGAAGCGCTTCATCGGCGTATCCAGCGTGCCGCGCAACCAGATCGCGCTGGCGTTGTTGATCAGGATGTCGATGCCACCGAAGGTATCGACCGTGGCCGCCACCGCCGCCTGCACCTGCTCTTCCTCGCGGATGTCGCACTTCAGGGCCAGGCCCTGGCCACCGGCTGCCGTTACCGCTTCGGCCGCGCTATGGATCGTGCCCGGCAGCTTCGGATTCGGCACCGACGACTTGGCCGCGATGGCCACGTTGGCGCCGTCGCGCGCAGCGCGCAGTGCGATGGCCAGGCCGATGCCACGCGAGGCACCGGTGATGAAAAGGGTTTTGCCCTGCAGACTGCCCACGTTCCACACTCCAGCGTATGCAATGAGCCGCTAGTATGCCGCGCCGACGCGGAGTTCACCCGCCCTTGACGATACTTGGGCCTCCAGACAACGCACGAGGTCCACGCCATGCGCCGTTCCCGCCTGTTGCTGCCTGCCCTGGGGCTTGTCCTGCTGACCGCCTGCCAGGGCCGTTCGCCGGAACCCGGAAAGGAGCCGCCCGCCGGTGACGCGCCCAGCGCGGAGAAGGCCGCCGCCGACGGCAAGATGCGCTGGAGCGAGGCGGTGGTCTGGGATGGCGATCTCAACGCCTGCCGCCAGGGTGAGAACGCCGCGACCCGCGATTGTCTGCGCGATGCGATGCGCGCGGGTGGCGCCAGCGCCGATGCCATCACCGCCGCCGAGCAGTTGTCCAGCGGCGGCGAGCTGGCCTATGTGACCGCCTGGCACGAGAACGAAGGACTGGGCATTGCCACGGTCGAGTATCCGTTCCGCGCCAACACCAATGAAGGCACCCGCCTGGTCGATGCCAGCGGCAAGCGCATCGATGTGGATGCCGTGCAGTTGGACGACACCCTGCGTGCCGACCCCACTGTGCAGGAGCTGCTGAAGGCCAACCCGCAAGCCACGCCGTTCGCACCGGCGCAGTCGGCCGGCGCTTCGCCATTGGATAACGGCGGCATCCGCCTGCTGTACCGCACGCCGCTGCGCGACTGCCACGCCTGCCCGGACGTGGGGCAGCTGCAGATCGCCTATGACTTCGATGCCAAGCGCAACTTCATTGGCCAGCAGGTGGTGCCGGCGACGCCGTAAGGCGTTGAGCGTCGCGATGCTGTGGTGGGCGGGGCCTGCCCCGCGCCCAACACCCAGCGGACCGTGGATATTGGCTTTCCCCTGACCAAAAGCCGAACGACGACCAGAGCGGCAGTACCTCATATTTCGCGACGGAGAGAATCAAAGGGATCGTCGATAGAATGATTCAGTCGCCAACCGGCTTTCAATTACCGATCTAACATAGGTAGCCCGCGCCTTGCCGGACTGTGAGTACTCGGCAAAAATCGCCATTGCCTCGGACCTCATCTCGGCACCACCGGTGGCCGTAAATACGAAAAATGAGGGCTCAAGATAACCAACAGTCTCTCGCATGAATCGCCTGCACTCATCAAGCGGAAAATCTATGGCGTAATCCGCCCAATCGATGTAGCGCCTCCAGAAAGCAGAAACCCCCCATTTCCCGCGTTTCTCATCAACAAAGAGCTTCAACTCAGAGAGCATATTGGCGCATGCATCTACAGTTTCGTCATCCAAATCCAGGAAAGCGACGCGACCGGGATCAACCGCCTGCCAACAAAAAACCATAAAGTCTGCAACAAAGTCCTCTTCACAACCTTCGAAGAAATTGCTCTTATACCAAGCAATAGTTTTAGCCACATCAGCCAATTCATCAGAATCAATCATCATCTCACCTTTCCGGCGACATTAACGCCTGCATTGACTATCTCACCGTTCCGCACATGAACCCAAACCTGCGCCCCTCCTCTCATCGTCTGAGTGTACGTACTGACGCCAGCCGAGGCTGCATCTTGCGTCATTAGCCGCGCGGCAACGGCATCCACCCTTAGGTTCGCTGGGTTTGCGCTAACACGCTGAAAAAGGCCAACAAATCTCATCTGTGAAGCAAGTGTGCCGGGGTTTACATGTCCCGTGGCGCTTCTAAATACATGCCCTGTTCGTACCGCAAAGTTGAATCGAGCAAGCATTGGAATTGCAACAGGAGCAGAAGCCAGCCCTCCACCACCTCGCGAGTACATTGCAGGTATCGCGATATCATGAAAGAGGGCGCCGATATCAAAGATGTTTCCATTCTTTGTCAGATCTCCCGACAAGCCAAGACGCGATTTCATCTCCTGCCAGCTGGAATTTGATTCTCCTCCAGATACTGAGCCCGGATATGAACCTGAGGATGGCGCCCTCGGAATCGGCGATTCAGATGATGTAGGCCCAGTGGCCGTCGTATTCCCACCTGTACTCTTACATGTACCATCGCTATTCGTGATTCTAGACCCAGTACAGCGACCATCTGGATCAAAGAAAGTATAGGGATTCAACGCCGAATACATGTATCGGTTAAACAGCGCCCCGTTGTTCAAGCCCACGTCGACCGGATCTGTCGATAGGAATATCCCGATCAACGGATCATAGTACCGCTGCTGCATATACGTCAGCCCCGTCGCCGAGTCCGACACATGCCCTGTGAACCCCGGCAGGTCTCCCTTCGCGTCACCTACGACCGCACCATAGGGCTCGTACACAGTGCGCTCGATGATCGCGCCGCTCGCGTCGGAAATGGCAACCGGGGAGCCCAGCGCATCGGTATGCACGTACTGGATGATTTCCTGCGCAGCGACTTGTCCGCTCAGGATCAGGCCAAGCCACATAAAACACGAAGCAAATATCTTCATTCCATTGCGCCTCATCACCGCGGCACCCCGCCGCCGTCTTCATCCAGATCGCCCAGGTCGTAGATGGGCTGTGCGTACGGCGGGTCAGACCACGCAGAACATCCACTCGCGTTGCAGGCCCGCACGACATGCGAAGGCGCGCAATAGGCCGATGAGGAGACGTTGGACGACACTTCGGTCGCGGGACCGTCGTACTGCTTCATACCGCCAGGCACTTGCAACTGATAGCTGGCTGCGCCCGCGCTGGCGGTCCATGTAACCTCACAACGCTGTTGTCGCAGACGCTTGAGTCGCCACGTGGTCTGCAGCGAGTGGGTAATCTTCGGGGTCGCTGGCGGCGGTGTGGAGTTGATGCTGGCAACCGCAGAGTACCCGCTGCAACCCGAGACATTGCAGGCCTTGACCCTGTAGCCGTAAACCCCATAGCCAAGACCGCTGCGATTCGACTGTGTCGATCCATCGTTCTGGACCAGTGACCAAGCGCCACTGTTGATACGCTCTTCAAGCATGTAGTTGATTGCCATGGAAACAGCACTCCAACTCACCACGGCAGTACCTGATGCCGTCGCTGCTGGCGCGCTGATCACGGGAGAGGCCGGCGGTCGGATTACAGAAACGACAGCAGAAGCCGAGTAGACGCCCCAGCCAGCATCGTTGCCCGCGCGAACCCGATATCCATAGTTTCCGGTCCCCTTGCCACTGAACCCCTGGCTTGTACTGCTGACCGAAGCCACGGCTTTCCATGCGCCGCCATTGACGTTCTCCTCAAGCGAATAGCGGGCTGCGCCTGCAACGCTGCCCCATGAAATCGTGTAGCTGCCATTGAGGCTTTGTGCCGGAACAGTGATTGATGTAGCCGCAGCGGGTGGATAGATCACCGTGGTCGAAGCGATGGCTGATTCAGGACCGCATCCAGCCGGATTGCAGCCATAGATGCGGTAACCATAACTGCCGGCCGCCTTACCTGAAACTGCACGGCTACGTACAGCGCTTTCCTGCACACTCTGCCAAGCCCCCGAACCGACACGCTCCTGCAAGCGATAGGTGGCGGCGCCAGCCACCTCCGTCCAACTCACCACATAGCTCCCGTTGAAGGCGGTTGCCGGCACCGAGGCCACGGCCTTTCCCGTGGGAGCACGCTGCACCACCACGCTGGCCGTAGCAGACCAACCACTGCAACTGTTCTGCTGACAGGCCCTAACGGCGTAGCCAAAGGTCCCCTCTGCCTTCGCCGATACATTCCAACTGCGGTCAGCACCGGTGTAGGCAGTAGCCCAAGCCCCCGAACCGCTCTGTTCACGCAGCTCATAGCGCGTAGCATAGGATACCGCCGTCCATTGCAATGCATAGGCACCATTGCTGCTGAAGACGGGTGCGGTCAGCACCGGTGTAGTCGGCGCCACAATCTGGATAGCCTGAGCAATCAAGCTGCCGTTGAGGTGAATGTACTCGGTGTTGCGGCCTTCCCTGGCATTCTCCTGGCGACGCAACACGCCATCGTTGCCATACAACGAACGGATGTTCGAGTTTTCGCCAGCCCCCGTGGATAGAATGCGTCGACCGTGAGCGTCGTAGCGATATCGCTCGGCACTGGCCACGGTTCGCAGACGATTGCCGAAGTCGAAGCTGTAGGCTACGCCGCTACGATTGGACAGATTGCCTTGCACGTCGTAGCTCAGGCCAAGTGTGGTTGCACCACCACTATTCTGTACATTGGTCAATCGATTCTTGGCGTCATACCAGTAGACATGGTCCTTGACGCCAGCCAACTTGGCCGAGCGCAGATTATCCACAGCATCGTAGGTGTAGCGATAGACGCCGTCGCCCCCGAACGACGGCGACGTAGCCTGGATCAATCGGTCCAGGCCATCGTATGCCATGGTCCGGGTCCGCTTGGCGTCCAGATTGTCGACAATACGAGCGACATTGCCGTTCGCGTCGTACTCGTATGTGCTATCGAGGGCTCCCTTGCTGTCGGTGACGCGGGTGGGAAGCTGCCGCTGGTTCTGAGCCATCGTGTGGACGATGCCATTGCCATAGGTGAACTGCTTCATGCCGCCATTGGGATAGTAGGTGACGCTGGATGCAAAGCTACCCGCCTTGGTGGGCTGGCCAAATGCGTTGGGCGCATAGTCAACGAAGCGACCGCTCGGATAGGTAAGTGCGGACAAGGCACCATTGGTGTCGTAGGCATACCCGAGCGCCTGTATGCCAAGCGTGCTGTCACTGGATGTTTCCGCCGTCAACAGACCACGCTTGTTATACGTAAAGGTGTTGATCGACTGAGTGGCCCCACCATCGTTGACGGTGGTCACGGTCGCGGGCCTTCCGTCCTTGGTATAGATCCAGCTCTGGTTGCCATTCTTGTCAGGGAAACCCAACGTCGACAGCCGATTGCGAGCATCATACCCACGCACGACCTTACGCGCCGCCACGCTCGCCGCCCCGGAATCGCAAGCAGTGGCACTGGGTAGATCCAGGCCTGCCGCACTCCACGCGAGATTGCCTGCTGCGTCATAACCCATGACGGTCGCACCGGTTTCCGGCTCTATGCTCTTGCAAAGCTGCTGATTACCGTCATACACGTAGCTACGGACAATCTTGGTGCTGCTGTCCTGGCTGCGGCGCGCGATCGAGCGCGGCTTGCCGAAGATGTCGCGCCCGATCTCGGTAAAGGTGCCCGCAGGGTGGGTGATCGATACCGGCGCCTCTGTCGAGGGTGCACCGAAGGCCTGGAATGTGGTCACCGTGGCGTTGCCCTTCGGGTCAACCACCTTCAAACCACCACCGTTCAGATAGCTGGTCAGGGAGGTCAAAATCCCTGTCTCACCGTCGACCGAAACCGAGGTTTGCCGCCCCAGCGCATCGTAGCCCGTCCAGGTACCCGTGCTCAGTGACGCGGATCCACCAACGTGCGAAGCGAACACCTGCCTTCCCGCTTCGTCATAGGCGAACCGCTGATAGCGCTGGGTGGTGCTACGGGCGGAATCGTCATATTCCTCCGTCAGCAGCGGTCGCCAGAAGGCATCGAAGAAGACACTGCGGCGGGAATTCCCGGTCGCAACGACCTGTCTCCAGTGACCTGCCGCAATACCGTACTCATCACCATTGATGGGAGCAAACTGCTGCGTCGTACGCGCCCAGGCAACGCTATCACCTGCTGGCCAATCAATGGCTGCGACGCGCCCCATTGCATCGTAGCTGTACTGGGTAGCCGCACCATTTTCATCGGTGATGCTGGCGACCCAGCCGTTATCGTCCACCACCGCCGACTGCGTAGCGCCGTCGGCAAACTGGATCTGCTGTGGCGTGCCGCGCTTCCAGCCGGAAAGCGTGGTGCGGTTGCCGCGACCATCGGCAACCGTGGCAATAGTTCCGTCCGCGTTGTAGGTCAGTATCTGCTTCAGAGCCCCATAGGAGCGCACTTCGGCCGGCCGCATCAGACCATCAAACGCCGTTTGTTCAACCACCACGCCAGTGTTTTCGTTGGTGATCTTCGCCGTCGCCCCCAGTATCCACCTGTTGCGGTCGTCCGCGTACTGGGTCGCGTCGGTCCTGTTTCCCAAAGGACTGGAACTGTTGACACGCAACGGGCGAGCCAGGTCGTCGAAGGACAATATGCTGGTCTGATAGTTGACGCCGTCCTGCTGAATGGCTTCGGCCACCACTGGACGCACCTGGGCTGTACTGGGCTCGTCACCGCTGTAGATGATTCCATACAGCGGAACAAACGGTTGACTCTTGGCTTCATCGCTCGACATGTAAACCGACGTCGATGTTCTGAGCGTTTTTCCGGTCGCATCAACTACGCTACTGCCCAGCAGGCGGCCCTCATTGAGGGCGTACTGCGAGCCATAGCGATAGAGCGTGCGGGTTCCGTCAGGATTAACTACAGAAACCTGCTTTTCCTGCTTGCAGTTCGTGCACGGATAGATTGCCGGCCCTCCGGCCCCACCCCAGAGCGCCTCGAATCCATCCCCATAGCCATATTGCCACTGGAGGGTTTTCGACAGCCCTGGCCCCCAGATCTTCTTCGAATAAAGCGAGACAACATCGAAGAAGTAGGGCATAGCGACTTCGTAGTAGTACTGCGAGTTGGAGATTCGCCGGACACACTCGCTTGCGTGCAGACCGCTTCGGTACTGGCGCCCATTGGAGAAGCTGAACTCCCCTGTCGCACCAGATGGATGCTGGATGGTCATGATCAGCCGGCCATCGCGCGGCGGCGGCTGTTCGAGGCAATCGGGTCGGCTGTTGCCATCCCATGCGATATCATCGAACGCCTTCAACGCACTCGAATACGAGTAGCGCCATGCACTTCCATCCGGCAGCGCGACATGATTGAGGCGGTTCTGCCCTTCAACCTGCCCATAGGCATAAGTCCACGTGCGCCACGCTGCCGTCACAGAGGCCAACAGCGAGCCATTATAGGAAAGTGATATCTCGCGCCCATCGCTGGACCAGATACGTACAGGATGCCCATTGCCGTTGTACTGGTACTGCACCCAGTTACCGGAACGATCCTCCACGCGGCTTGCCATCAGATACATCCGCATGCGTGCGATCTGGCTGCGGTCACCCAGACCGCCGGATTTCACCAGCGTCCCGCCGTAACGACTGAACGCAGTATCGAAGAAATAGCTCACCCCTGCAGTGGTCTTGACCCGGTATCCTTCACCAGCCAGACCTGACTTCATCGGTATGCAATCGATCGCGTCCCGTTGCGACGTGGTCCATTTCCTGGCAATGCCATCACTCGGCACTGGCTGATTCTGCCAGATTCCCAGCATCGTCCGATCGCCGCCCTCAGGCACGTGCACGACGTTTCCTTGCCAGACTTCGTTGAGACGGAAGGTAATGGGACCGCGCGGGACCATATTTACACTGCAGCGATCATTGGCCCATGAGTTGGCTCCCGGCAGCATCGCCACAATGTAGGGAACGTCCACCTCCCAACCGCCGACTCCCTCGATGTTGGCGTTGAAGCTTCCAGCCCCCACCAGATCCATCTCGACGCTGAAGCGACGCCGCATCTGCACAGGCAGTGCGTTGTTGCCGGGCAGGCTGACATCGGTCACGGCAAATTCGGTCTTGCCGTTGTAGAGGCTGACACTCTCACCAAAGAGATCGTCCTTCAGCGCGGTCAGATTCTGTGCGGACTCGATGAGCTTGCGATACTCCTGATACGGCTGGACCGCCGAGACCGTTCCCGCACCCACACACAGCACCAGTACCGCAACTGCGCGGTACTGCCAAGTAGAAAATCGACTCACAGCATTCCCCTCGCGTCCGCATGCGAACCCGCGCCAGGGCGGCGCGACGACGCTTCCATGCGACTCTCTCGCTCTCGATTCTAGGTGAGTACCACGAGCAGATGAAAGATGTTTTCAGCGCCAATTATCTGGCGTCTGTGCGCAATCATTGAATTGCGAACAGCATCCACGCATGGCGTGGATCTACCGGTACGCCTGCACCTGCTTTTTCAACAGATGCGGCACGATCAACCGATGCACCGGGGCGACCGGCAGCATGTACACACGCCCGAACGCGTTGTGCGTATGCACCACGGTCGCCACTTCCAGCACATCGCCCTGCCACTGCAGCGCCAGCTGCACACGCAGGTGGCGGTCGTCGTCTTCCAGCACGATGGCATCGTCGTCCAGCGACTGCAGGGTGAAGATGCCCAGCCGCTGGCCTGGTTGAGGATCCTCAACATCCTGCACCGCACGCAACGAGCCCAGGTGCTTCATGCCGAGCAGGCGCATGCCGCGATTGCGCAGTGCCATCAGCCCATCGAACCAGCCGGGAATGGTCGCCGCCATATCGCGATAGGCCTGCAGGGCCGAGCGCCCATCGCGACGGGTCGTCGCCTGGCAGGCGTGCACGAAGTCGGCACCGGGCAACTGCGCACGCAGCACGCTGCAGGCAGTTGGCGGCCTGCTCACGACGGACGCACTGCTCACGGCTTCGGCCCCTGCCCTTCGTTGTCTTCCCAATGCAGGATGCGGCGGGTCACGAAGCGATAGACCGGCTTGCCGGTAGCGAACCACAGTTCGCGCACCCACGAGGTGCGCTTGAGCACGCGCTTCTCCACCGGGGTGAGCGACTCGCGGCAATACATGCGCTTGTGCTTGAGCAGGTGGCGCAGGTCCTCGCGGGCCAGCAGCCGCATCCAGCGCGAGCGCGGGTTGCCTATCACCGCCAGCTGGAAGTCGATCAGCGCTGGACGACCGTCTTCGGTGACCAGCCAGTTGGCTTCCTTGGCCAGATCGTTGTGGGCCACGCCATTGCGGTGCAGCTGCTGCAGCAGCCGACGCGCCGAGCGGAACCAGGCCAGGTCACCGCGTGGTGGACGCTGGTACATGGCATCGCCGGCCATGAAGCTGCGGTCGAGGTGACGGCCATCCCACGCCAGCAGCTGCGGCACATCGGCCATGCCGTGGATGTGCTGCAACGCGCGTGCTTCGCGGCGGGCCAGCCACCAGGCCGGCAGCCGCAGCCACAGCGGCGTGGCGCCCAGATCACGGCGCACGAAGGGGCCATCGGGCCCTTTCACAAGAAGGATCTGGCCGAAGCTGTCGGCCTTCAAAGCATGCGATGGAGCGTCTGGCGTATGCGGCATGGGGCCATTCTAGGCGAAGGCGCCGGTTGCAAACGGTCACGAAGCGGCTGGGAACCAGTCACCTTCACGCCCCTATAATCGGGCAATGGACTCTTCATGGATCGACGCCACGCTCGCGTGGATTGCCGCTCACCCCGTGCTGGCGGGTGCCGTTATCTTCCTCATCGCCTTCTGCGATGCGGTGATCATTCTTGGCGCCATCGTGCCGGCGCTGCCGCTGCTGTTCGCGGTGGGCGTGTTCATCGGCCTGGGCCAGATCTCCGGGCCGTACGCGGTGGCGGCTGCAGCCCTGGGCGCATTTGCCGGCGACGGTATCAGTTACTGGATCGGCCGACGCTGGGGCGACCGCCTGCGCGGCATCTGGCCGTTCAGCCGCTACCCGCAGCTGCTCGACCGCGGCGAGAACCTGTTCCGCCGCAACGCCTTCAAGAGCATCCTGATCGCACGCTACGTGGGCGCGATCCGCCCGTTCGTGCCGGCCATCGCCGGCATGATGAAGATGCCGGCCAGCCGCTACGTGCAGGCCAGCGGCATCGCCAGCATCTCCTGGGCCGTGCTGTTCCTGGCGCCGGGCTGGATTCTTGGCGAGGCGTATGACGCCGTGGCCGCCGTGGCCGGACGACTGGTGGTGGTGGTCGGCCTGCTGGCGGTGATCCTCGGCCTGGTCTGGGCCATCGTTCTGTACGGCTATCGCTGGTCGGCCGCGCGCATGGACAACTGGCTGGCGCGCCTGCTGGACTGGTCCAACCGTCACCCGACGCTGGGCCGCTACACCGTTGGCGTGCTGGACCCGAAGCGGCGTGAGTCCGTGCCGCTGGCAATGCTGGCGTTGATGCTGCTGGTACTGGGCTGGGGCTGGTTCGCGCTGCTGACTGTGGTGGTCGCCCATGGCGAACCGTTGGCGATCGACCTGCTGGT
Source organism: Stenotrophomonas sp. FR024 (assembly GCF_047500745.2). Classification (NCBI taxonomy): domain Bacteria; kingdom Pseudomonadati; phylum Pseudomonadota; class Gammaproteobacteria; order Lysobacterales; family Lysobacteraceae; genus Stenotrophomonas; species Stenotrophomonas sp. FR024. The sequence continues at coordinate 87,266 of NZ_JAXAXM020000008.1, read as the reverse complement.
GCACCAGGCCATGCTGGCGCTGCGCAATCCGCTGGCCGACTACCCGATGGCCGCGCTGGCATCGCTGGGCGCCTGGCAGGTACTGCTGCCGGCCACCGCGGCGGCGATGGGCTATCTGATCTGGCGCCGGCGCTGGATGGCCGCCGCGCACTGGCTGGCCGCGCTTGCCTTCGGCCTGGCCCTGACCATGCTGCTCGGCGCCACCGTGGATGTGGTGCGCCCGGTCGATGCCAGCAGCGGCTTTGGCTTCCCGTCGGTGTCGGTGACCATGGCCACCATCACCTTCGGTTTCTTCGCGGTGCTGATCGCCCGCGAGATGCCCGGTCGCACCCGCGTCTGGCCGTACCTGGTGTCGGGCATCGTGGTCAGCCTGATCGGCTTCTCGCGCCTGTACCTGGGCGCGCATTGGCTGAGCGATGTGATCGGCGGCATGCTGTTCGGCACGTTCTGGCTGCTGGTGCTGGGCATCGCCTATCGCCGCCGCTTCAACCGCTCGTTCTGGGTGAAGCCGGTGGCCTGGCTGTTCTACGGCGTCTTCGCCGTGGCGGCGATGTGGTACGCACCGCGCCACATTCCGGTGAAGCTGGAGCGGTTCGAGCCGACCCTGCCGGCACCGCAGGCGATGGATGCGCAAGCCTGGTGGCAGCACGACTGGGCCACGCTGCCGGCGCGCCGCAACGAGTTCGACGACGACCAGCGCTGGCCGCTGGACGTGCAGGTGGCGGGCCCGCTGGCGCCGCTGCAGGCGCAGCTGGAAGCCCGCGGCTGGAAGCGGCAAGAGCAGGCCGGCTGGCAGCAGGCGCTGCTGATGCTGGACAAGAACACCGGTGCCGACGAGCTGCCGGTGTTGCCGGCCACGCTGGATACCCGCGTGGAAGCACTGCTGATGGTGCGCCAGGGTGCGAAGCCGGATGAGCGCTATGTGCTGCGCCTGTGGCCGGCACCCGCGCAGCTGCAGCCGGGCAACACGCCGCTGTGGCTGGGCAGTGCACAGACTCTGCGTTACGAGCGCCACTTCGAATGGATCGGCATGTGGCACCCGCTGCGTGGTGTCGACCCGGCGTTGAACGCGGTGAAGGACGCCGTGCAGGACCTGCCGCAGCGCGAAGACGTGCACAGCGAAACCGGGCTGCCGGTGCTGCGGTTGAAGACCATGCCGTGATGGCGCCGCCGGGCACGGCCCGGCGCTACCGCCCGCTCTGGTAGATGCCAACCTTGGTTGGCTCTTCGGGAAAAGGCCGCCAACCAAGGTTGGCATCTACCGGTTCCGGCGCGCTCTGGCCGTCGCCAACCCTGGTTGGCGTTTCCCGGTTCCGGCGCGCTCTGGCTGTCGCCAACCCTGGTTGGCGTTTCCCGGTTCCGCCGCGCTCTGGCCGTCGCCAACCCTGGTTGGCGTTTCCCGGTTCCGCTGCGCCCTGGCCGTCGCCAACCCTGGTTGGCGTTTCCCGGTTCCGGCGCGCTCTGGCTGTCGCCAACCCTGGTTGGCGTTTCCCGGTTCCGCTGCGCTCTGGTAGTGGCCAACCTTGGTTGGCGGTTATCGGTTACGGCATCCAGCCCAGCAATTGCTGCAATCGCTGGTGCGGGTCATCCATCTGCAGCAGCTGCAGGCGCTGCTGCTCGCTCAGCGGCAGCAGTTCGGCCAGCCGCCAGCCGACCCAGCTGGCCTGGTCCAGCAACGCCGGGTTGGCCGGCGCATAGGCCTCGCCGGCCTGTTCGATGATGTGCCCCAGCACCGTGGCCAGCAGCGCATGCTGCGGCCGTAGCTCATCGTCCGGGTCTTCATCACACCAACGCACGTCGGCCACCACCAGGCCGTTGTCGCGTACGCGGGTGCGCTCGACATGGAAGCGGCGGGTGCCACGCAGGCGCAACTGCAGCACGCCGTCTGCGCCGACATCGAAGTCTTCGATGCGTACCTGCACGCCATAGGCGGCCGGCGTCGCTGGTGCGCCGACTTCCTCGCCATCGAGGATCAGACAGACACCAAACCCCTCACCACTGCGGCCGCTGTCGCGGACCAGATCCAGGTAGCGGCGCTCGAACACGCGCAGGCCTACCGCCGCACCCGGCACCAGCGTGGTGTGCAGAGGAAACAGCGGCAGCGAACCGTCGACGCTCATCGGGCCTGCAGCGCGGCGAGGAAGCGACGCGGCGCGCCGTCGAAGCCACCGTTGGACATGAACACCACGTGGTCACCACTGCGCGCGCTGGCCTGCAATTGCGCCAGCAACGCGTCGGTATCGGGCACCGCGTGCGCTTCGCCACGCACCGCGGCGATCACCGCAGCGGCATCCCAGGCCAGTTCCGGGCGATGCAGGAACACCACTTCATCGGCCAGCGCCAGCGACGGAGCCAGCGCCTGCGCGTGTGCGCCCAGTCGCATCGAATTGCTGCGCGGCTCCATCGCGACCACGATGCGCGCATCACCCACCTTGGCACGCAGGCCTTCCAATGTGGTGGCGATCGCGGTCGGGTGATGGGCGAAATCGTCGTAAATGGTGATGCCGTCATGCTGGCCGATCACTTCCATGCGGCGCTTGACGCTGCGGAAGCGTGACAACGCAGGAATCACGTCGGCCGGTGCCACGCCCACCGCATGCGCGGCGGCCAGCGCAGCCAAGCCGTTGAGCACGTTGTGGCGGCCCAGCAACGACCACTGCACGTCGCCCATTGCCTGCCCGCGGTGATGCACGCGGAAGGCGCTGCCATCGGCGGCCAGCAGCTCGGCATGCCATTCCAGCGACGGATCGAATCCGAAGCGTTCGACCGGCGTCCAGCAGCCCATCGCCAGCACTTCGGCCAGATGCTGATCCTCGCCGTTGACGATCAGTCGGCCACGCGCCGGCACCGTGCGCACCAGATGGTGGAACTGGCGCTGGATCGCGGCCACGTCGGGGAAGATATCAGCGTGGTCGTATTCAAGGTTGTTGAGGATGGCCACCAGCGGCCGGTAGTGCACGAACTTGCTGCGCTTGTCGAAGAAGGCGGTGTCGTACTCGTCGGCCTCGACCACGAACTCGCGGCCCTGGCCCAGGCGGGCGGAGACGCCGAAATCCTCGGCGACGCCGCCGATCAGGAAACCGGGCGAACGACCGGCGCTTTCCAGCAGCCAGGTGAGGATGGTGGTGGTGGTGGTCTTGCCGTGGGTACCGGCCACGGCCAGGGTGTCGCGGCCCGGCAGCACCTGTTCGGACAGCCACTGGGCGCCGGAGATGTAGCGCTGGCCGGCGTCGAGCACGGCCTCCACGGCCGGGTTGCCGCGCGAGAGCGCGTTGCCGATCACCACCTCATTGGTGCCGGCCGGCACGCTGTCGGCGCGGTAACCCTGGTCCAGGGTGATGCCCAGCTGTTCGAGCTGGGTCGACATCGGCGGATAGATGGCCTGGTCGCTGCCGCTGACCGTATGGCCCAGTTCCCGCGCCAGGGCGGCCACGCCGCCCATGAAGGTGCCGGCAATTGCAAGGATATGTACGCTGCTCATGACCGAGGATTGTGACCGATGACGGCTGTATAGGGCCAATGTCCGATCCGGGGTAAGACAAGTCCTACACAGGATGTGAGAAAACTCCAATCATCTGTCAGGGAAATCCCGATAGCGATGTTCTGTGAACCCGGACACAATTCGAACTGCCAGCCGCAGTACCCGAACCGGTCCTACTCCCCAAGAGGCCATCCCCAAGGGAGCTCATGCTGCGGGGCCCTGAGCAAGCCCTCTGCTGGCGCCTATCAAACGACACAGGCCTGGTCCTCGCGGACCAGGCCTGTGCTTTTTGCGCCCGAAGGACCGGCAGTGCACCGGCCCTGCAGGATCAACCCTTGATCGCCGCCAGGATGCGGGCTTCGATCTCGTCCAGCTCACCGACGCCGTCGACGCGGGCCAGGGTGCCACGGCCGGCGTAGAAGTCGACCACCGGGGCGGTCTGGTCGTTGTAGACCTGCAGGCGCTGGCGCACCGCTTCCGGCGTGTCATCGGCGCGGCCCTGTTCCTTGGCACGACCGGCGATGCGCTCGACCAGCAGCTCGGTGGCCACGTCCAGCTGCACCACGGCATCCAGCGGCTGGCCGATCTTGGCCAGCAGGCCGTCCATCGCATTGGCCTGGGCCACATTGCGCGGGTAGCCATCGAGGATGAAGCCCTTGGCGACATCGGCCTGGGTCAGGCGCGACTCCAGCATGCCCAGCAGGATGTCGTCCGACACCAGGTTGCCGGCATCCATCACCGTCTTGGCCTGCTTGCCCAGCTCCGTGCCCGCGGCGATTTCCGCGCGCAGCATGTCACCGGTCGAAATGTGGGCGATCCCCAGCTTTTCCTTCAGGCGCGTCGCCTGTGTCCCCTTGCCCGAACCGGGCGGTCCCAACAGAACCAATCGCATTGACCTGACTCCAACGTGTTGAAAACAAAGAAGGTTCGCGTCCCGGACGGACCGGTATCGCTGCACCGCAATAGCGCCACTTTACCGCATCCGGGTAATGTCCCTGCAATGTCCCCTCCCCCGAGCAGGTAGAAGCATGCGCAACGGTACTCTCCTCTACGCCCAGTCCGGCGGTGTCACCGCGGTCATCAACGCCACGGCGGCGGCGGTGATCGAGCAGGCCCGGGCCAAGGGCATCAAGGTTCTGGCCGCCCGCAACGGCATCCTCGGCGCCCTGCGCGAGGAGCTGATCGACACCAGCAAAGAGAGTGCCGCCGCGATCCGCGCGCTGGCCCATACCCCGGGCGGCGCCTTCGGCTCGTGCCGGGTCAAGCTGAAATCGCTGGATGCCGACCGCGCCCGCTACGACCGGCTGCTGCAGGTGCTGCAGGCCCACGACGTGCGCTGGTTCCTCTACAACGGCGGCAATGACTCGGCCGATACCGCGCTGAAAGTCTCGCAGCTGGCCAAGGCCTCCGGCTACGACCTGACCTGCATCGGCGTACCCAAGACCATCGACAACGATCTGGCGGTGACCGATACCTGTCCGGGCTTCGGCTCGGCGGCCAAATACACCGCCGTGTCGGTGCGCGAGGCGGCGCTGGACGTGGCGGCAATGGCCGAGACCTCCACCCGAGTCTTCATCTACGAGGCCATGGGCCGCCACGCCGGCTGGCTGGCTGCGGCCGCCGGCCTGGCCGGCAATGGCGATGACGAGGCCCCGCACATCATCCTGCTGCCCGAACGCGCCTATGACGAAGCGGCGTTCCTGGCCAAGGTCAAGGCGGTGGTCGAGCGCGTCGGCTACTGCGTGGTGGTGGCGTCGGAAGGCATCGCCGCCGCCGATGGCCGCTTCGTCGCCGACGCCGGTGGCGGCAAGGACTCGTTCGGTCACTCGCAGCTGGGCGGCGTGGCCGCGCACCTGGCCGGCCGGGTCAAGGACCAGCTGGGCCTGAAGGTGCACTGGGCGCTGCCCGATTACCTGCAGCGCTCGGCCCGCCACCTGGCCAGCAAGACCGACTGGGAGCAGGCGCAGGCGGTCGGCAAGGCCGCCGTGCAGCTGGCACTGAAGGGCCAGAACGGCGTGATGCCGGTGATCGTGCGCAGCACCGATGCGCCCTATCGCTGGAAGATCGAAGCGGCGCCGCTGTCGAAGATCGCCAATCATGAAAAGAAGATGCCCGCCGGCTTCATCCGCCGCGACGGCTTCGGCATCACCGCCAAGGCGCGGGCCTACCTGTCGCCGCTGATCAAGGGCGAAGCACCGCTGCCGTACGGCACCGACGGCCTGCCGAAGTACGTGACGCTGAAGAACGTGGCCGTGAAGCAGAAGCTGCCGGCCTTCGAGGGCTGAGCCGAAAAAGGGGACGGAGGGGATTAAGTCGTATACGCCCCTCTGTGCTGAGCCCTGTGCGGAGCGCAGGGCACATTGCGGCGGCCGCCGAAGCACCCCACAATCGGGCTCCGGCCCGGGGCAAAGGGGCCGCCGCAAGCCAGATTCGACGCTGCCCGGCCTTCAAGGCCCGGGCCTGTGCTGCCATTTCACAAGGACTGTAACCATGAAGCACCCGATCCTGATCGCCGCGCTGCTGTGCGGTGCCGCCGCGCCGGCCTTCGCTGCGACCTGCGAAAGCAACTTCCAGAAGAAGGGCAATCCCTTCGTCGGCACGACCTTCACCTCATCGGTCACCCATCCGGACCTGACCGTGGCCAGTGCCATCGGCCAGATGCGGGTGATCGCCAAGAACGCCAACATGGACGTCCTCAGCGAGGACGTGGAAGGCGGCTCGATGCTGATCGAAGAGCCGGAATCCATGGCCCACAAGCCGATTCCGATGATCATCAGTGCCACCTCCGAAGGCGGCCAGGGCACCGTCGGCATGGTGGTGAAGGTCAACAAGGGCGCCATTGCCTCGGCCGATGGCGTGCGCGAAGAAATGTGCAAGCTGCTCAACCAGATCAAGCCGGGCAAGGCTGGCGAACAGGCAGCCAAGGCCACTCCGCAGGCGTCGGTGGTAACGATTGCCGCCGACCGCTTCGGCTTCCAGCTGCGCAACCAGAACAAGGACAACCCGGCCGCGGTCGAGCCGCGCTACAAGGGCAAGACCTACGCCATCACCGGTCGCATCACCTCCGTGCTGCGCAGTGGCGGCACCTACAACACCAGCTTTGACCTGCCCAGCGATGGCAGCATCGACTTTGAGCGCGTGGCCATTTCCTGCTCGTTTGCAGCCAACCAGGCCGCGTATGCGCTGGCCCTGCGCCCGCGCGAGAAGGTGACGCTGACCGGCGTGGTCGACAGCTACGACCAGATTGGTCGTGTGTTGTGGTTGAAGGACTGCCGCGGCAACTGATCGTTGCCAGCATGGGAAAAGGCCCGGGTGCGCAGGCGCCCGGGCCTTTTCGTTTCCACAGCGGTTCACACCTGGCGCACGTGCATCGCAGGATGATGGATGCCCCGCCCGGAGGTCATCATGGCACTGCGTGTTGTTCGACTGGGTACGCCGCGCCACCCCGGCGAAGGGCTGCGCATCGGTACCGTGCGGCGGCCGCCACGCGGCGTGCCGCGCAGTGAGTTCGCGGAACAGGACTGGTACGACGTCTGGTTCCCGACCCTGTCACCCAGCGCGGAACTGGTAAAGCGGGCGCACGAAGCGAAAACCGCGGCCGACTGGAATGCGTTCTTCCGCCACTACAAGGCCGAGATGAAGGCGCCGGACGCGGCCCACGCGCTGGATCTTCTGGCCGCGATGTCACAGCACAGCGACATCAGCGTGGGGTGCTACTGCGAGGATGAAGCGCATTGCCATCGCAGGGCCCTGCGAGAGCTGCTGGTGGCGCGCGGGGCGACGCTGGCGGAGTGATGATTGCAGGGTTGCCGGCCAGCGGCCGGAACTACCAGGTTGCCCGCCGGGCATGGCCCGGCACTACCGGTGCGCAGCGAAGTAGATCCACGCCGTGCGTGGATGCGCAGCGCCGGGCACGTCAGTAGATCCACGCCATGCGTTGATGCGCGCTGCTGGACGGCCTCAATTGCAGGCCTTGCCTTCCATCTGCAGCTGCGCGGCGAACATCGTCACCTGCGGAATCTGGCCGGCGGCGGCCTGCTTCTTGGCCTCTTCCAGATAGATGCGCGACTGGCCCTGCCCGTCCAGCTCGACCTTGTTGCTCGACGGCAGGCGCCACACGCGCACCACGGCCTGCTGTGCCGGGCAGGCGGCGCTGGGCACGCGGATCACATCATTGAGCTTCCAGCCCTTGTCCACACTCGGCTGCGCCTTGGCATAGTCGACGAAACGCGCGCGCGGCTGGCACTGCTCGCTGGTCCGCACCGGCGCGAAGCGATACGGCTCGGCCGCCTGACCGGTGAAGGCACCTTCCAGGCGCGCGCAGGCCTCGGGAATCTGCCGCAGGGTGTGCACCGCGCCCACGGCCTGGGGGGCACCCACGGCGCGCTGCAGCTCCGGGGTTTCCGCGGCGAGTGCCGGTACGGCCGGGACCAGGGCGGCAAGCATCAACAGGGACAGGCGCATGGGGAATCTCCTACAGGACTGAGCGCAGGCTTGCAGAGGCTGGCTTAACGGGGTGCAAAGGCCTGTGGCTTTCGAATCACGCCCATGGACTGGCGGCATGCGGCGGGGCTCGTAAAAACCAGTCGAGCACGGCTCGACTCTACAGTGCGCGGCACGCATACTGCGGGCACCAGGGAATGCTGAACACCGCCATACGTCGGACGACCATCAAGGTCGGTACGGGTTGGTTCCAGGCTGCAGCCCGTCGTCCCCCTCGTGGTGCCGTTCATCGCCACTGGATGCCTACATCCATTCTGCGGAGGGGTCTAATGCTGGAACGTCACGGGCTGTCACTGGCGCTGGGCTGCGCCATTCTCGCGATCCTGTTCGGAATCGTCTCGGCGCGCTGGATCCTGCGCCAACCCACCGGCAATGAACGCATGATCGCGATCGCCACCGCGATCCAGGAAGGTGCGCGTGCCTACCTCAACCGCCAGTACCTGACCATCGGCGTCGCCGGCGTGGTGCTGTTCGTGCTGGTCGGCATCTTCCTCAGCTGGTACACCGCGATCGGCTTCGCCATCGGTGCGGTGCTGTCCGGCGCGGCCGGCTACATCGGCATGAACGTGTCGGTACGCGCCAACGTACGCACTGCCGAAGCTGCACGCCACGGCATCAGCGCGGCGATGGATGTCGCCTTCCGCGGCGGCGCGATCACCGGCATGCTGGTGGTAGGGCTGGGCCTGCTGGGTGTGGCCGGCTATTACGCGCTGCTGCTGCGGATGGGCCTGCAGATGGACCAGGCGCTGCATGCACTGGTCGGGCTGGCGTTCGGCTCGTCGCTGATCTCGATCTTCGCGCGCCTGGGCGGCGGCATCTTCACCAAGGGCGCGGACGTCGGTGCCGACCTGGTCGGCAAGGTCGAAGCCGGGATTCCCGAGGATGACCCGCGCAACCCGGCGGTGATCGCCGACAACGTCGGTGACAACGTCGGCGACTGCGCCGGCATGGCCGCCGACCTGTTCGAGACCTATGCGGTCACCGTCATCGCCACCATGCTGCTGGGCAGCCTGATGCTGGCCGAGGCCGGCGCCAATGCAGTGCTGTATCCGCTGGTGCTGGGCGGCGTATCGATCATCGCCTCGATCATCGGCGCGCTGTTCGTCAAGGTGGGCGAACCGGGTAGTGGCCGGGGCAGCTCGATCATGGGGGCGCTGTACAAGGGCGTGATCGTCTCCGGCGTTCTGGCCGCCATCGCCTTCTACCCGATCACCACCGGGTTGATGAGTGACAACGTGCATGGGCCGATGGCGCTGTATGGCTGCGCATTGATCGGGCTGGTGCTGACCGGCCTGATCGTGTGGATCACCGAGTACTACACCGGCACCCAGTACAAGCCGGTGCAGCACGTGGCACAGGCCTCGACCACTGGGCATGGCACCAACATCATCGCCGGCCTTGGCATTTCCATGAAGTCCACCGCGCTACCGGTGGTGGCGGTGTGTGCGGCAATCTGGGGCGCGTTCGCGCTGGCTGGCCTGTACGGCATCGCCATCGCCGCCACCGCGATGCTGTCGATGGCCGGCATGATCGTCGCCCTCGATGCCTATGGACCGATCACCGACAACGCCGGTGGCATCGCCGAGATGGCCGAGCTGCCCTCGGAGATCCGCGACATCACCGACCCGCTGGATGCGGTGGGCAACACCACCAAGGCAGTGACCAAGGGTTACGCGATCGGCTCAGCGGCGCTGGCGGCACTGGTGCTGTTCGCCGACTACACCCACAACCTGCAGGCGGCACATCCGGGGCAGGAATTCCGCTTCGACCTCAGCGACCACACGGTGATCATCGGCCTGCTGATCGGCGGCCTGATTCCGTACCTGTTCGGTGCGATGGCGATGGAAGCGGTCGGCCGCGCCGCCGGTGCGGTGGTGGAAGAAGTGCGCCGCCAGTTCCGCGAGATCCCCGGCATCATGCAGGGCACCGGCAAGCCGCAGTACGACAAGGCGGTGGACATGCTGACCCGCTCGGCGATCCGCGAAATGATCGTGCCCTCGCTGCTGCCGGTGGCGGTGCCGGTGGTGGTCGGCCTGCTGCTGGGGCCGCGCGCACTGGGCGGCCTGCTGATCGGCACGATCGTGACCGGCCTGTTCGTGGCCATTTCGATGACCACCGGCGGCGGCGCCTGGGACAACGCCAAGAAGTACATCGAAGACGGCCACTTCGGCGGCAAGGGCAGCGAGGCGCACAAGGCGGCAGTGACCGGCGATACCGTTGGCGATCCCTACAAGGACACCGCCGGTCCGGCGATCAATCCGCTGATCAAGATCATCAACATCGTGGCGCTGCTGCTGGTGCCGCTGCTGTAGATCCACACCATGCGCAAACCCGTAGAGTCGAGCTTGCTCGACTGCTTCTGGCCCGCACCGCAGGAGCAGTCGAGCAAGCTCGACTCTACAAGGCCAGCAAGAGCAGAGCAGTCGAGCATGGGGCCGGGTCTACCAAAGCGGTCACCGCCCGCGCAGGAAGAACGACACCGGCACCATCACTTCCACCGGGTCGCCGGCCACTTCGGCCGGCGGCGCCGGTACCGGGCTGGCCCGCTGCACGGTGTCCAGCGTCTCCTGGTCGAGCAGCGCGAAGCCACTGCTGCGGCCCAGTTTCAACCCCGAGACCGCGCCATCGCGGGCAACCGCAAAGCGCACGTAGACCACACCCTGCTGGCGCAGCCGCTCGGCCTGGCGCGGATAGCGGCGGTGTTTCTGCAGGTGCCCGAGCAGGCGTCCTTCCCAGGTCGCCTCGGCACGACTGCGCTCACCCGCCGTGGTCTGCGGTGCGGTGTAGCGTGTGGCCGCATCAGCCGCCACCTGCGGCGGTGCGCTGGTCTGCGCGACATTGACGTCAGCGGTGTCCGGCGACGGCGTCGGCTCCGGTGTACGCGGCGGCGGCAGGTCACCCTGCGGCTGCACCGGCGCCTTGGGTTGTTCACGCACGGCCGGCGTCGGCGCCTGCCGCTGTTGTTGCTGCTGCAGCGGCCCGGTCGCGACCTCGCGCGGCGGCACCGGCGGTGCCTGTGCCATCGGCGCCAGTTCCAGCATCAGCGCCGCAGGCGGAACCGCAGCCGTCAGCGCTGGCGCACGGGCCGCCCACCAGCAGGCCGCGCCGATCAACAGCGCATGCACCAGCAGCACGATCGCCAGGCTGGTCGCCCAGCGCCGCAGTCCACTCATCGTGCGCCCTGCTCCAGGCCGACCAGTGCCACCTTCAGGTAGCCGGCCGCTCGCAGCGCATCCAGCGTGGCCATCAGTTCGCCATAGGGCACACGGGTATCGGCACGCAGGAAGATGCGCTGCGTGGTGTCACTGTGAGTGGCCGCCTGCAATGCAGCCGCCAGGCTGTCGCGCGCCACGGCCTGTTCACCAACGCGCACCGACAGATCGGCCTGCACGGTCACGTACACCGGCGCCTGTTCCGGCGGCGTGGCGCTGGCATTGCTGGCCGGCAGCTGGACCGGCACCGACACGGTGGCCAGCGGTGCGGCCACCATGAAGATGATCAGCAGTACCAGCATCACGTCGATGAAGGGCGTGACGTTGATCTCGTGCGCTTCTTCCGGTGCATCGTCACGGTCGGACGCGGTCCTGATCGCCATCGTCGTGCCTCAGTGAACCGCACGCAGCGGTGCCGCTGCGGTACGCAGCACGGCACGATCGAGATCGCGCGAGACCAGCTGCTGCACGGCCGCCGACAGATCACCGAGCAGGCCCCGCAGGCCGGCCAGTACACGGCTGAAGTGGTTGTAGACCAGCACGGCGGGAATCGCTGCGACCAGACCCAGCGCGGTCGCCAGCAGAGCCTCGGCGATGCCGGGCGCGACCACCGCCAGGTTGGTGGTGTTGCTGTGGGCGATGCCGATGAAACTGTTCATGATGCCCCACACCGTGCCGAACAGGCCGACGAACGGCGCCACCGCGCCGATGCTGGCCAGCACGCCGATGCCGCGCCGTTGCACGCGCGCGGTTTCCAGTTCGATGCGGTCCAGGCGCGAGGCAACGCGTTCCTTGATGCCATCGCGGCTGTCCAGATCCTGCGACAGGCGCAGCTCGGTTCGCGCCGCGTCCAGCATGGTGAGTGCGGTGCCCTGCTGCAGGCTGGCCTCTGCGCTCCCGCCGGGCAGGCTCGGCGCCTGCAGCAACAGCGCGCGCGCTGCACGCAGCTGCCGGCCCTGCCGGGCCAGCTCCCAGCCCTTGGACAGCAGCACGGTCCAGGTGGCCAGCGAGGCAAGTGCCAGCGCGATCATCACCGTCTTCACCACCACGTCGGCGGCCAGGTACATGCCCCACGGGGTCAATGCGGGGGCGGCCACGGGGGCCAGGTCAGCAGGCAGCATCGTCTCGGTTTCCATCAGCATCAGGTGTCGCTGCGCGGCGGCGGGCCGCGCGCGGATCATTGGCGTCGTCCACTTCCACGACCGGATTGGGCTCCAGCCGCGGTGCGGGCCGACTGAGCACGTAGCCGGCGCTGACCGCGAAGAACAGGCCCACGCCCAGCAGCAGGCGCCAGGACGGGTGCGCGCCCCAGCAGAACAGCGCGAAGCCCACGGCCATGCCGGCGCTGGCGAACGCCTTGCCCTTGCGTGACACCGCGCCCTGTTCGCGCCACAGCCGCAACGACGGGCCGTAGCGTGGATGCGCCAGCAGGCGCTGCTCGAACTTCGGCGAGCTGCGCGCGAAGCAACCCACGGCCAGGATCAGGAAGATGGTGGTCGGCATCACCGGCAGCAGCGCGCCGATCACCCCGAGGCCGACCATCACCCAGCCCAGCGCGAACCAGAGCCAGCGCATCAGCGTTGCGCCGATAGGCGGGAGGCGTGCATCAGGCGAATTCCACTTCGACGTGGCCGTGCACGCTGCGGAAGGCGGCGTCCGCCGCATCGATCACCTGCTGCTCCTGCTCGGCGCTCAGCGGCACCGCATCCAGCGCAGCAGTGAATTCACGCCAGTGGCGCGCCGCGCCATCCGAGTGTGCGGCCAGGTGGCGGGCACCAAAATCGCGGTCCAGGCCGAGCTTGGCAGCCATCTTGTACAGAATGGTGCCGCCGAGATTGGAGCCTTCGGCCACATACAGCCACCCCAATGCGGCGGGTAGCTCCAGATCGGACGGCAACGCCGCGATGTCGGCCCCCGGCAGGGTCTGCTCCAGATCCTGCAGGTCGCGCGCCACCTGGGTCAGGCGGCGGCGCTCGCCCAGGTCCGGCAGCAGTGCATCCAGCGCAGGGTTGGCATACAGCGCATCGATACTGCGGTGGAAGCGATACTGCACGCGCAGGAAACGGGCGAAGTTGCTGCGATCGGCGAAGATGTCGCCGGCCATGATGCGCTTGTCCAGCGCGCCATGGCTGTCGCGGGTGGCGGCCTTGAGCCGCAGGCTGCGGCTGTCTTCAGGGGCGATGTGTGCGTTCATGGGGGATGCCAAGGGGATCGTCCTGCTGTAGACGTCCGCCATGGGGCTTTCCCCAAGGCCATGTGCACCGATAATGGCGTATCCCTTCTTCCCGCAGGAACCGACGATGATCACCACCGAACCGCGCATGACCAACCTGTTCCTGCAGCTGGGCCTGGACGCCAGCGCCGAGGGCATCGCCCGCTTCATCCGCGAACACCAGCTGGCCACCGATGTGGAAGTAGTCGAAGCGCCGTACTGGAACGATGCCCAGCGCCAGTTCCTGTCCGAGTCGCTGCAGGCCGATGCGGCATGGACCACGGTGGTGGATGAGCTGAACGAGTCGCTGCACGAAGATGCCGTGAAGGCGGCGACCGGGCTGTAACTGGCTGGAGGAAGGCGCCGGGCATGGCCCGGCGCTACCGTTGTCTCCCGCTGGGGTCAGAGCCCTTTCTGCAGGAAAGGGATCCGACCCCGACGATCAGTACTTCCAGGTCAACGCCAGGCGCGCGGTGCGGCCCGGGGCCGGCATCACGCCCAGGGCCAGCGGATCCAGGTAGTAGCGGTCGGTCAGGTTGTCCACGCCGGCTTCCACCGACAGCTGGTCGTTGAAGCTCCAGCTGGCGAACAGGTCGACCAGGGTGGTCGGCCGGTACAGCTGCTGGATCGCCGACAGACCCACGTTCCAATCCTTGTCCAGCTTGCTGATCGGACCGGCGTTGTGGACCACGCGGGTACCGAAGGTCAGGCGCTCGTCGAACAGGCGCGAGCCCAGGGTCAGGTTGACCATGTAGCGCGGCGGGTTCTGGGTATTGGTGTACGAGCCCTCGAAGCCGCCGTCCACGCAGTTCGGCGTGTTGGCCAGTTCATCGTTCCTGCGCTGTGCACCATAGGCACGGCGCTCGGCTGCGATGTCCGGCGCGCAGGTCTTGGCCTTGAAGTAATAGTGCGCGGACAGATCAGCAAATACCTTGCCGCTGTCATAGCTGGACTGGAACTCCATGCCCGAGACCTTGAACTGGTCGACGTTGCGGATCAGGCCGGCCGAGAGCGTGCGGTAGTCACGGGTGATCAGGTCGTCGATGCGGGTATCGAAGTACGCCAGCTTCAGCGCCAGGCGGTCGCCGGCGGTGAACAGGTCATAGCGGATGGTGCTGGCACCGATCTCCCAGCTGCGCGCACGCTCCGGCTTCAGCTCGCCCACCGGCTTGGCGGCGGTAAACAGGCCCAGCGTGGTCTCGAACAGGCTCGGCAGCTTGGTGCCTTCGGCATACTTCACGTAGACCATGGTGTCTTCGCTGAAGCGGTAGGCCACGCTGGCGGTCGGCGAGAACGCGGTGTCGCGGCGACGGATCGGCTGCGACCAGCTCCAGCTGACCGGCACCTCCAGGTCCTGCGCCTTGCCGGCGTCGTAGAAGTTCCAGCCACCGATGTCGCCCACCGTACCCTTCTTGTACGGTGAAGCCAGCAGCGATTCCTGGGTGAAATTGCCGTTGGCATCCGGATACCAGTTCAGCAGCGCGATGCGCTTGGCCCGCCACGACGGCAGCGCCGGGTTGCCATTGAGCAGCTCGGTGTAGCGGTACTGGCCCTGCACCTCGTAGGCATCGGGCGTGGCCAGGCGGTTGCGGTCATGCACATCCACGCGGTTCCAGCGGCCGCCGGCCAGCAGTTCCCAATGCTCATCGGGCTGCCACTTCAGCGAGGCCACGGCACTGTATTCCTTGCGCTCGGCGTTGCGCAGGAAGCGGTTGTTGATCAGGTCATCGTGCATGACCGGCCCCGAGCTGCCAGGTGCAATGTCCTCATCGCTGTAGGACAGGCCGTAGTCGAGGGTGAATGCACCGGCGTGTGTATCGAACTTCGAGGTGTTGCTGGCATCCAGGCCGAAGCGCTTCTGCCGCAGCGGATTGCGGTAGGCATCCTTGTAACCGGGGTCGCCACTGAAGCTGGGCGCGTCGTACCACTCGGTGCGGCGATCGAAGTACCAGGGGGTGATGCCGGTCAAGCTGTTGTACATCACGCTGTCGGTGTCGGTGTACGTGGCGTTGACGCGCAGGTCGACCAGCTCGCTGTCCGGGTTGAAGCGATAGCGCAGGGTGTAGCTGTCCATGTCGACGTGGCCCGGGTCCCATTGCGGAATGCGGTCACGATCCACACGGATGATCTGCGAGGCCATTATCTCGCCGGCGGTGCCCTCGTAGCGGCGGTAGCCCGCTTCCAGGGTCTGTGCATCGTCGATGCGCCAGGTGCCCTTGAGCAGCGCCGACTTCGAGCGCGCCGAGGTATTGAACACCTCGGTACGCGGCGGATTCAGCGGTGCCAGCGTGCGCCGGGTCTGCGGGAAGTCATCGTAGCCATGCTTGCCGGAGAAGTAGTTGCCGTTGTCGCGGTAGGCGTAGGCGGCAACCAGATCGAAGCGATCCCAGTGTCCCGCAGCGGCCACGTTGAAGAACTGGCTGCCGGTGGCGGTGCGGTCGGTACGCGGCGCGGCGCTGTAGGACGGCAGGTTGTTGGCGCTGTTGTTGGCCAGGCCGCCACGCACGCGCACGCCGAAGTCCCGGCCTTCGCGCAGCACGTCACCGATCTTCAGCGTCTCCATCTCGACCACGCCGCCGATGCCACCGGAGGCGTTGGCCTGCAGGCTCGGGCCCTTGGTGATGGTCAGGCTGGAGATCAGGTCCGGGTCGAGGTAGGTGCGCTGCGACTGGCCGGCATAACCACGGTAGGTATCCATGCTGGACTGGCCACCGTCGATGATCACCGGCACACGGCCCTGGCCCTGGATGCCACGGATGTTGACGTCAAAGCCGTTGCCCACGCGCGGATCACCGGCGGTGACGCCAGCCACGCCCTTGACGATGTCGCCGTTGGACGTACCGCGGAATCGCTCCAGGTGCGTGCGGTTGAGCGTGGCGGTGGAGCCGACGCTGCGATAGCCGTCGAGCAGGCGCGCCTCGTCGCTGGTTGCGCCGCTGTCGATACGGTCGCCGGCCACGCTCAGCGTATCGGTGACGATCACACCGCTGTCGGCCTGCGCCGACGCTGCCGCTTCCAGGGTCACCGCATCGGCACTGACCCGGCGCACCGCCAGGCCACTGCCCTGCAGCAGGTGCTGCAAAGCCTCGCTGGCCGACAGGCTGCCGCTGACCGCACGCGAGGTCACACCCCGGGCCAGGGTGGCCGGGTACACGACCTGCACGCCGGACTGGCGCATGTAGCTGCGCAGCGCCTCGTCCAGTGGCTGCGCGGGGATATCGAAGCGCTGCACGGCAGCGTGGTCACCGCTGGCATCCTGCGCGAGTACGGAGGGCGCGGCGCTGGCCAGGCCGGCCGCCAGCAGGGCGATGCACAGGCGGGACGGGCGCGGCATGCGGCCCGGACGATGGAGATCGAACATGGGGGAACCTGTCAGGTAATCGGTGCCGCGGGCGCGGCGACATCCGCAACACGGGCGGACACGGCGACGTACTGGCGGCGGCGGGTACGTTCGCGGAGTAAGACGGATGAAAGCGCGGCAACCCCAAGAGCGATTTGCGGCCGCGGCAGGTGCCGACCGTGGGTCGGCTGCTTGCTGCGGTGGGTGCCGACCGTTGGTCGGCACAGGGACGGTCATCCACGCATGGCGTGGATCTACTGCACGATGGCGACGCCGAATGGAAGACGAGTAACCCGAAGACCTGCTGTTGCCGCCAACGCATCCAGCGCCTGCTCCGGGCGATCGATGCGCAATGCTGCACTGACGGCCGGCAGCTGCGACAGATCGCCACGCACGAAGGTCGGGCCAGCGCGATAGCGCCCGACCCATTGCACGGCCTCGGCGACGCTGGCCTGCTCCAGCAGCAGTTCACCCTGCCGCCACGCGCCCACACTGTCGGCCGCCACATCCTGCAGACGCGTCACGCCACTGCGCTCGCCATAGACCGCGCGCTGTCCCACCTGCAGGTAGGTCCAGCCACCGTCGGCCGGGCTGGCCACGCGCACCCTGCCCTGTCCGACCTGGGTTTCCACCTGATCGTTGTCGCGTGCGACGGAGAACGCGGTCGAGATGTCCTCGACCACGCCATTGCCCGCGCGCACGCTGAAACGCCGCTGGGCATCCGGGCTGACCTCGAACCAGGCGCGCCCGCGCAGCAGCTCGATCCGGCGTGCATCGGCATCAAACCGCACGGCGATCGCGCTGTCCGCATCCAGCACGGCGCGACTGCCATCGGGCAGTTGCACGTTCTGCACGACATGCGTACTGCGATGGTCGGCCTGCAGCCGCAACCAGGCCTCCGGCCATGCCACCAGCATCGCCAGCGCAGCTGCAGCGGCCATTGCCCAGCGCAGCCGCCGCGGGCGCCGGCGTTCGGCGGGCCGGGCCTGCGGGCGTGGTCCGACGCTGCGCCACAGCGCGCGCTCGTGCTCGAAGGCCCGACGGTGCCCCGGCTGTGCCAGCCAGCGTTCGAACTCATGCATGCGCCCCTCGCCGATGTCACCCGAGGCCAGCCACGCGATCCAGCCCCGGGCCTGTTCGGCCAGGGCATCGTCATTGGCGGCGGGCAGCGTGTTCGGCGGGCTCATCGGCTGGCGGACAGGCGCATTCAAGCGCGGGCGGAGGAACTAGACCGCATCCACGGTCCAGTGATCAAGACGTTTCAGCGAGGGCCAGCCCCAAGCCGGGGCGATCATCGGCCGCTGCGCGCCCAGGCCAGGCGTTGCAGCGCGGTGCGCACATGGTTCTCGACGGTAGTCACCGACACACCCAGACGGCGTGCGATCTCGGCCTGGGTCAGGCCCTGCAGGCGGTTGAGCCGGAAGATGGTGCGGGTCGGCTCCGGCAGGTGTCCCGCCGCGTCGAGCACCCGCTGCAGCTCGTCCTGTGCCATCGCCTGCTCCTCGGTCGAGATCACCTCGTCCGGCCCCCACAGGTAGTGGTCGGCCAGCAGACGGTTGCGCCGGGTCGATTCGCGGCCATGGTCGGTGGCCAGGTTGGCGGCCAGCCGGTACAGATAGGCTCGCGGGTTGTCGATGGCCTGGCTGTCGTCGACCCCGCGCGCCTTGAACCACACCGCCTGGATCACGTCTTCGGCGCCGTTGTCGCCCCCCAGGATGCGTTGCACCCGGCGCAGCAGCGCGGGCCGCTCGCGGATCAGCAGTTCGGTGAGGGAGGCGGCATTGGAGGACATGCGCGGAACCGGGACGACAGACGGAAGGCGCCGCGCATGCTACTCCGTTAATGAGAATCAGTCACGTTCGCATCAATGGATGCACCCGGTCAGCCCGTCATAGACGCTCTGCCAGGTCCCCGGCAGCGGGTCATGCAGTGGATTGCGCGCGGCGAGCGCGGCATGGAAGGCTTCCACCGGGGTTCCCGCCACCAGCGGCAGGCGGCACAACCAGGTCGGTTGCCGGGCCACGATCGCGCCATCGTTGCGGGACACCTCCAGATCGCTGGCGGCGAATGCCCACAGGCATTCATGCACGGTTCCCCGCACCGCATCCACCGAACAGCGCAGGCGCAGGGCGCGGATATCGCTGTATTCGCCCTCGCAGAAGGTGTCGCCACAGATGGCATCGAAGCCATGCTGCAAACGGCCTTCCAGGGCAAAGAAGCGGTCCCAGTTGGCCTCCTGATGCGGGTAGTCGATCAGGTCGACATAAGGGGACGCCTGGGCCAAAGGCGCAACCAGCAGCATGCAGGTCAGGCCAAACGGCAGGGCAGACACGTTCATGGGCAGACTCCTTGGGAAGGTTGGACCAGCCTGCGCTCCCATGCCGGCCGCCCCCATCAGCCAATACCGGCCTGCCGGGTAGGCCCCCGCCCCACAGCGCCGTCGGCCCCTCCCTCTGCACAGCGCCCGGCAAAGGCATAAAATGGGGGGCTATCCGTCTATATCCCCCACCTGGAGCACGACCATGGGTCTGGAACTCGTCTCGCCCGGCAAGAACCCGCCGGAAGAAATCAACGTCATCATCGAGATCCCGAAGGACTCGGAGCCGGTGAAGTACGAAGTGGACAAGGAAACCGGCGCGATCTTCGTCGACCGTATCCTGTCCACCCCGATGCGCTACCCCTGCAACTACGGCTACGTGCCGAGCACCCTGTGCGGCGACGGCGATCCGGCCGACGTGCTGGTGGTGCTGCCGCTGCCGCTGGTGCCGGGCTCGGTCGTGCGCTGCCGTCCGGTCGGCGTGCTGAAGATGAGCGATGAGGCGGGCAGCGACGAGAAGATCCTGGCCGTGCCGGTGTCGAAGATCTTCAGTGGCTATGCCCACGTCGAAGACATCGCCCAGGTGTCCAGCCACTGGCTGGAGCGCATCGGCCACTTCTTCGAGCACTACAAGGACCTGGAGAAGGGCAAGTGGGTCAAGCTCGACGGCTGGGGCGGCGCCGCTGAGGCCAAGCAGATCCTGATCGAGGCGCACCAGCGCCATCTCGACAGCAAGGCCTGAGCCTGAACCGGATCGCTCCGGCGGCACCCCGCCGGAGCGATGCGGGTCACGTTTCATGACGACGGCACATCACACGTGCCGCCGTATTAGGTAAATTGCGTCACTTCACACGTCGTCGACATCCATCGTCGAGACAGCCAGGGGAATGTGTCGTGCGTATTCTGCTTGTTGGGGATGCAGCCAGCCTGCCGGCCGAGCTGACCGAATTCATTGCCGATCTTGGGGAAGACTGGCAGCCGCTGACCGCCACCGATGGCCAGACCGCGATGACTGCGGTGGCCACGCAGGGCGTGGATGCGGTGATCGTCTGCCCGCAGCTGCCGGATCTCAATGCCACCACGCTGCTGGGCCAGATCCGGACCTTGCGCCCGGAAACCATCCGCATCGCGCTGATCGATGCCCAGCACGGCAACCGGCCGCCGCCGGCACGCCTGATCGGTGTCGCTCACCGTTTCCTGCCGTTGCCACTGGCACCGGAAGTGCTGCTGGAAGCGCTGACCAGCCTGGAAGAGCTGCGCGAAGTACTGGACAGCCCACGCCTGCGCGATGCCATCGGCCGTATCGAGAAGCTGCCCTCGCCGCCGCACCTGTACCTGAGCCTGACCCAGGCGCTGGAGCATGACGACGACGCCGACAGCGCCGACGTCGCCAAGCTGGTGGCGGCCGACCCGGCCATTGCCGCGAAGGTGCTGCAGCTGTCGAACTCGGCGTTCTTCAGCCAGGGACGCACCATCGCTGACCTGCGCACGGCCGTGACCCGCCTGGGCCTGTCGACGCTGCGCGACCTGGTGCTGGCCAGCGAGGTGTTTTCCGCACCCACGCTGTCCACCGCCGAACGCAATTCGCTGCAGCAGCGCGCCCTGCTCGCCTCGCGCCTGGCCGCGCGCCTGCTGCCCGAATCCAGTGCCGAACTGGGCGCGACCGCCGCTCTGCTGGCCGACATCGGCCTGCTGCTGCCCGGCGTACGCAACGAGCGCAGCGAACCGTCGCTGGCCGGTGACACCCGCCCCGGCCATGCCGAGGCCGGCGCCTACCTGCTGGGCCTGTGGGGCCTGCCGATGCCGATCATCGAAGCGGTTGCCTTCCACCTGCAGCCGCAGCGCGCCAATACGCGCAGCTTCTGGGTGACCGGTGCGGTGCATGTGGCGCTGGCGCTGGTCAACGGCGATCCGGTGGATGAGGACTACCTGCAGCGCGCAGGTGTACTCAACAGGCTGCCGCAGTGGCGCGAGCATGCCAATGCGTTGATGGGACTGGTACCCAGCGAGGCCTGAGCTGTCAACGCAGGAACAACCTCGAAGGCGCGCCCAAAGGCGCGCCTTTTTTTTGCATCAGCGCGCGCCGCAGGCGTCCTGCACGCAGTGGCGATACTGCAGATCGCACATGACCTTCGAATTGCCTGCAGCCAGGCATTGCTGGCGCAGCTCTTCGCAGTACAGCCCGCCCCCACAGACGCCACCGGTCTGGGCGAACACCGCACCCACCAATGTTGCATAGATCAGTGCAGCAGCAGACAGTTTGTGCAACAGCGTGCTCTTCATCGCTCTCTCCATGTGCAAGTGTCCGCAAGTGGACCCAGCAACTGTGTTGATTACGACACGACAGGAACGTGACTCTGCTCACCTTCCACGACATTTCGGAATTCCCCTACAAAAAAAGAGGGCGGACCTTGCGGTCCGCCCTCCCGGTATTGCTATCGCACTTCGAACGATCAGAAGCGCTGGGTGTACTTCATGTACAGGAAGCGACCGACGTCGAAGCCACCGTAGTAGGCGAAGCTCGAGTTCGGCGCCGAGTACTGCAGCGCACCGCGGTGATCGAACACGTTGTTCGCACCCAGGGCGATGGTGGCATCCCACGGAGCCTTCCAGCTGACCTGCACGTCGTGGAAGGTGTTGGAGCCGGTGTGGCGCAGCGGATCCGGCTCACCATTGGCGTAGTGGTTCGGGGCGTCGCACCATGCGTCGTCAATGCAGCTTTCCTTCATGCCCGAGTAGTAACGAGCAGTCCAGTTGACACCGAAGTCACCCAGCTCCCAGTTCACGCCCAGGTTCGAACGGACGCGGAACAGGCCCGGCTCACCAACGCGACCGATGGTGATGTTCTCACCCTTCTTGTTCTGGCCGGCTTCGTCGTACTTGGCCAGGTAGCTGGTCTGCCAGTCGATGCTGAACTTGCCGATCGACAGTTCCGGCAGGCGGTACTTGACACCCAGGTCGTAGCCTTCGGTCTCCATCGAGCCGAGGTTGGCCAGGCCGTAGGTCAGCGCCTCGATATGGCCATCGGCGGCACGGGTGACGCCTTCGCAGCGAGCTGCGTTGCCCAGCACGTAGCAGTCACGCAGGATGCGATCAACGCTGTCAGCGATGATCATGTTCTTCAGCTCGTAGCGGTACCAGTCGAGCGAGATGTCCAGGCCCTGCACCCAACGCGGGCTCCAGACCAGGCCAACCGTCTTGCTCTTGGAGGTTTCCGGCTTCAGAGCCGAATTCGAACCGCTGACGAACTGGTCCGGGGTCGCGCACGGGAAGGTGCTGCAAGGCGCGAAGCCCTGGCCGACCTGCACGTAGTTGGCCGGCACGCCAGCCCCGGCGCAGGCAGCATTGCCAGCGACGTTGCCCGGCGAGGTCGAACCGCACGGATCGGTGTAACGCTCGAAGCTCGAGTTGGTGCCGCCGTACAGATCGTCGACGGTCGGCGCGCGGAAGCCTTCTGCGTAGGTACCGCGGACCAGCAGCTCTTCGATCGGGCGCCACACCAGGCCGAACTTCGAGTTGATCGTGTCACCGAAGTTGCTGTAGTCGGAGTAGCGGCTGGCGACGTTGAAGGTCAGTTCCTTGGCAAACGGCAGGTCCGACAGGATCGGCACGTTCAGTTCCAGGTAGAACTCATCCAGCGAGTAGTTGCCCGAGGTGGTGGTCGACGCCAGGCCGGTCGACTGGCCCGACTGACGGAAGGCGTCCGGCACGAAGCGGCCTTCTTCCTTGCGGTGCTCGTAGCCCATGGCCACGCCCAGGTCACCGGCCGGCAGCTCGAACAGCGAACCGGACAGGTTGGCGGTGTAGCTGGTGGTCTTGGTCACACCGGTGTCGGTGTAGGTCGGGAACAGGAAGTTCTGCAGATCACGGTCGGCAAGCGAGCCCTGGCCGTTGACGCCATACGGCAGCAGCGGGTTCCACGGACGGCACTGGCTCAGCGGGATCGGGTTGGCGGCGGTGCCGCACTGGGCAACACCCTGGCCGTTGATGAACGACTTGCCAAGTGCCTGCTCGGATGCGATCAGGCTCATGTCGCCGTAGCCGGTCTTGGTCAGCTCATTGCGGTTCCACAGCGCACCGACGTCCCAATCCCAGGTCTTGCCGGCGAATTCGAAGAAGCCGCTCAGGCTCGGCGCAAAGCGCAGGGTCTTGAGGTCGCTCTTGGTGGTACGCGGCACTTCCCACAGGCGGCGACGGAACTCGACGTCCTGACCGATCGGGTTGAACGCGCTGTCCTTCGACAGCGGGGTACCGAACGACAGCGACTGGTACGGGTAACCCGCGATCTGCTGGTCGGTGGTGCGCTGGTTGTACAGCACGTCAGCATTGAAGGTGATCGAGTCGGCCAGATCATAGCTGCCGTTGACGTACACGGACTTACGCTCGATGCCGGTCTGCACCATCATCTGCTGGTTGGCATTGGAGTACTCGGCCGGGGTCAGCTGGTGGTAGTCGGCCGCATTCTTCGGGTCACCGCCCGGATTCAGGGTCATCCACTCCGGCTGCGGCTGGCCTGCAGCGCGCGGCTTGCAGTCGCCCCACACGCGCGGGTCGCACCAGGTGCTGTTCTGGCTCAGCGGGCTCCAATCACCGGAGGTGGTGTTCGGGCCCAGGCCGCCGTCGCGGCTGAACCAACGATCCTTCGCCCACACCGGATCCTGCTTGGAGTATTCGGCCGACAGGGTCACGCCGCCACGCTCGCCTTCGGAGCCGAGGGTGAACGAGTAGGTGTTGGTGTCGCCGTCGCCGCGGCCGTACTGGCCGACGTAGACGCTGGCTTCAGCACCGTCGAAGCGCTTGCGGGTGATCACATTGACCACGCCAGCGATGGCGTCCGAACCGTAGATGGCGGAGGCGCCATCCTTCAGCACTTCGATGCGCTCGACGGCGGCCATCGGAATCTGGCTCAGATCCTGGTAGCCGGCAGTGGTCGCGCCCAGGCGCTTGCCGTTCATCAGCACCAGGGTGCGCTGCGCGCCCAGGTTGCGCAGGTCGACGTAGTAGCCGCCAACGTTTTCGCCGGAGGACAGCGAGTCCGCACGGGAAATGGCCGGCGAACCTGCCGAGGTCAGGTTCTGCAGGACATCGGCGACGGTGGTGTAGCCCTGCTTTTCCAGGTTCTCACGGCTCAGGGTGAGGACCGGCTGCTGGGTCTCCATCGAGGCGCCGCGGATGCGCGAGCCCGTGATTTCGATGCGATCCAGGGTGGTCGCATCCTTTGCTTCCTGTGCAGAAGCAAAGGCGGGCGTCAGCGCCAACGCAATGCCAGCCGGCAGAAGGCCCAGCCGCACTGCGGGATTACGAACGTTCATCTATCTCTCCAAGGTACGTGTTAGCAGCGTGTTAAAACACCCCAGCACGTTACGATTGCGTTGCAGCGCTGTATTTGCGCGAACCAACCGGAGACTTTGCAGATTGTGGCGGCAGCAAGCCGCCGTTCTCCCTGAAGCGCGATGCGGACTGGCCGTAGCGGGCGCGGAACGCACGCGCGAAGCTGCAGCAGTTGTCGAAGCCACTGGCTGCAGCAACTTCGCCGACCATCATGTCAGTGTCACGCAGCAGGTCGGCAGCGCGTTCAAGGCGCAGCCGCGCCGAAAGCGACTGCGGGCTTTCCTCGTACAGGCTCTGGAAGGTCTTGGAGAGATACCAGCTGGAGAAGTTGGTCAGCTCGGCCAGTTCTCCGACGCGCACCACGCGGTGGCTGTTGCCTTCCAGGTACAGGCGGGCGCGCTGCATGCGGCCGAACACCTGGCGCTTGCGGCTGCGCGAGCGCCCCGGGCAACGCTGCACGTTGTCGGCCAGCCCACGCTGCAGGCCTGCCAGGTGCAGCAGCAGCGGGCGCAGTGCCTGTGCCGGCTGGCCACTGGCAAGCGCATCGCGCCACAGGCGCAGCGCAACGCGGGCATCGCCACGGTTCATGCGGCCACGCCCGGCATACAGACCGCAATCGGCCATCTCGGCCAGCACGCGCAGCGCTTCGACCGTCAGGTTCAGGCCAACGCACAAGCCGTTGCGACCGGCCTGCACCAGCGGCCGCGACTCCTTCTCGAAGGCGATCCACTCGCCCTGGCGCAAGCGGAAGCGTCCTTCCTTGGCTTCCACCCAGGAGCTGCCGCGCACCTGCATCCACACAGTGAAGCTGCTGCCTGCGGTCTGCAGGCTGCCGAGCCGGGCCACGCCCAGGCAGGTCGGCGCAGCATCGTCGAGCGACCGGTCCAGAGAGACGGTTTGGCCGCGATCGGCCAGCGAGAGTTGACGCATGGGGGCACCACGGATTTGCCTAGTACAGGCCTCCGTTTTGCCAAATCAGGCGGCACCACGTCAGGAAAGTCAGACGAGATCGCCACGAATTCGCGGCGAGGTCGCCACGAAGAAATTACGAAGGCCCATTTCCGTTGAACAACAACAACTTGGAGAACGCCGGAAGCAGCGTCGGCGAGCGCTCGGGCAAACGCATCACACCGATGTCGGCACCGTCGCTGACCGCCATTGCCACGAACAGGGTGCGCCCATCGGCGCCGGCACTCAGCCCGTTGCCGGCACTGAGGCGTTCCGCATCCAGGCAGCGTTCCGGTTCCTCGCGCCCGGCCTGGATCAGCACCAGTGTCGTACCGCAGCGGGTGGACGTACCGAGATAGCCGATCGCACTGTTGCCGGCCACGGTCCAGGCCCGGTACCGCCACCGGCTGGGCTGGTCATCGCTGATCTGCTGCACGCTGCCTGGCGCCAGCGCCGCATCCACCGACCACAGGCCACCTGCCGCCAGGCGGGTGAACAGCACACGCCCGCTGCTGCGATCGAACCGCGCCTGAGACACGCCCTCGATGCTGGCAAGGCGGCGCCAAGGCTGCACGCTTCGATCAAACAGGCTCAGCCGGGTCTGTTGCTGGTCATCGCGCTCGACTACCAGCAGCTGATCCGGGTTTGCGCCGTACAGTGCCTGCAGCGGCTGCTCCGACGGTACCGGCAACGGCTGGACGCGTTCGTCACGCGGGGCGATCTCATAGACCACCGTGCGTCCGTGTTCGTCGCGCCCGACCACCAGCAACCGCCGGCTGTCGGCCGACCAGTCCGGTGCCTGACGTGCCTCCGGCCGCAATCCTTCGATAGGCCGCAGCGAATCGGGGCGCTCCATGTCCGCCCACCACAGCGCGAAGCTGCCTGAACGATCGGACGTGAACACCAGTTGGCGTCCATCCGGCGCCGCCATCGGCTGCCCATCCCGGCCGCTGGACGCAAACAAGCGCTGCGGGGGTGAACCGCCCTCCATCGGCACCTTGAAGATGCCGAACTGCGCGCGGCGGTGAACGAAGGCCAGCATGCCCGCGCGGCGCGCCGTCGCCGGCCATTGTGCGTCGTCGAGCCCGGCGTCGCGCAGCGTGCGGCTCTCGACGTCCAGGTAGTACAGGCGCACCTCACTGTCGACACGGCGTCCAAACACGATCGTCCGGCCATCACGCAACCAGGCCCAGCCACGCAGTTCAGCGGCCTCGTTGGTCAGCTGCTCGGGCGTGCCACCTGCGGCCGGCATGCGCCACAGGTCGCCCAGCTGCGGATTGCGCACGAATACCAGCCACTTGCCATCAGGCGAGTAGCGCGGCGCATAGTCGAAGTCATCCTCGGCGACACCGTAGTCCAGCGCCTCCCATTGGCCACTGGCCAGATCAAGCTTGCGGATGCCGCGATGGGCATAGCGCCCCACCATGCTGCCGAACACCAGGCCACGGCCGTCCGGCGTCCAGTCGAAACTGAGCAGCTCGGTGCCATCGCACCGTGTGGCCTGGCGCAGGGCACCACCGGTCGCGCTGGCGATCAGCACCTGGCAACCGCCGTTGTTGCTGAACCGCGCGAAGGCGATCTCGCGTCCATCCGGCGACCAGCTCGGGAAGCGATCGACCGAGCCGGCCGGCGGAGCCAGCAGCTGCCGCGCAGGCGCGTTGCCGGAGGTCTGCACCTTGATCGCGCCACCGCCCTGCCCGTCTTCGTTGGCGCCCTCATAGGCCACCAATGAACCATCGGGTGAAAGCGTGGGATAGGTTTCAAAGCCGCTGGTCGCGGTGATCAACCGATAGGGACGCTGCGGGCTGCCGATCACGCGCGTGCCGTTCTCCACGGCCGCGTCCACAGCTGAACTGCTGGCCGGTGCCCGCCGCAGCAGCAGCGCGGTCAGCACCACCACCGTGGCCAGCATCAGCACGCCCAGCACCAGCAGTACGCGCCGGCGGACGTGGCGCCAGCGGCGGCGCGATGCCTGCACGTGTGGCGGCATCATCTCGGCGATGGCCATCGCCGGTTGCATGTCCACGATTTCGTCATCGGCTCCCGCGGGCGGCGCCGGCTCGACATCGTCCAGTACCTGCACCGGCACCAGCAGGCGATAGCCGGTCTTGGCGATGGTCTCGATATAGGCCTGGCCGTTGTCGTCGTCGTTGCTGAACGCCTTGCGCAGCTGGGTGACGGCCTGGGTAAGCACATCATTGGTCGGCAGCGTGTCCGGCCAGACTTCCGCGAACAGTTCATCGCGGGTGACAACACGCCCCGGCTGGCGCAGCAGCACACGCAGCACGCCCAGCGCCTTCGGCGTCAGCCGACGCGGGCGACGCGCACCCACGACCTCGACTTCGCGCGAGGACAGAGTGACAGTGCACTCTCCTATCCGGATCCGATCAAATCCGGGGGGCTGGTTTTCACTGCTGTTCATTTTCCGCTACACAGTAGAGACAGGTCCGGGGCAGCGTTTGCCTTCGATACCCTTCCGTCCTGGGAACAGCAAAAAGCCAGACTCCGCACAAAGCATCGGCGCATACCGCAAAAACAATGAAGCGGGCGAATACTAGCCTATGCGGGTTACCTCGCCTATCGCGTGGTCGACATCCAGGCTCTCTCTCGCCGACGAATTCACATAATCTGCAGCACCATTCGCGCCCTTCGGGGCGCGAAATTTTTATCTGGCGTTCATTTTCACATGCGCCGCAGCATGGTCAATCCAACCAGTCGCGAAACCACCAAAGCTACGTACATCACGCCTGAAAACTGCTCCAGCATGACCAAGGCGCGCGCCTGCGGATGCAGTGGCACAACGTCGCTCAAGCCAACACCCGAGAGCAAACTGAAGCTCAGATAAAGAAGCTCCATCCAGGTGCGCTGCGCGCCGCCACCGGTGCCCTGGAAACTGCCCGGATACCATTGCTGGCACACAGCGAAAGCAAACGCGAAGGCCCACGCCAGCAACGTGAATGTCGCACCTGCTGCGAACAGTTCATCGCGGGTGACTTTATGGTCCTGGAGCATGTAGGCGATGAGCGCACCGGCCGTATAGAAGTACAGCAGGCTTTCCAGCAGTTGCGCGGTGGTCAGCAGCGCACTGCGATCCAGCAGTGCGCCGGCCAGCGAGAACACCACCGAAGGAATGGCCAGCAGCAGTGCCAGCCAGGTGCCCAGCGGACTGCGCTGGACCACCCACAGCGCCAGGCCGAGTACCGCCATGCCGAACATGCCCAGTGCCGCACGGCCGCCGGCGGTGTCATCAAGTGCGGGATACAGCAGCACCGCGATCAACTGGGCACCCAGCAGCCAGGCCGAAGGATGGCGGCGGGCAATGGCCAGCCAGCGGGTGGTGATGGCAACGGGCATGGCGTCCTTCCCCAGGGTGATGGGCGGAGGATAGCCGGGAGCGACGTGATGAGCGGTAGTGCCGGCCACTGGCCGGCACTCTCCCCGGTCCCACGCACGACGGAATGCCGGCCAGCGGCCGGCACTACCCGTTACACGTCAGCCCTGGTGATAGACCTCGGCGCCGGCCGCGCGGAACTCTTCCGACTTCTCCTTCATGCCGGCCTCGGCGTAGTCGCGCACGTCCTGGGTGATCTTCATCGAGCAGAAGTGCGGGCCGCACATCGAGCAGAAGTGCGCCAGCTTGTGCGCATCCTTCGGCAGGGTCTCATCATGGAATTCCTTGGCCTTCTCCGGGTCCAGCCCGAGATGGAACTGGTCTTCCCAGCGGAACTCGAAGCGCGCCTTGCTCAGCGCGTTGTCGCGCACCTGCGCGCCGGGGTGTCCCTTGGCCAGGTCCGCCGCATGCGCGGCGATACGGTAGGCCATGATGCCGTCGCGCACGTCCTGGCGATTGGGCAGGCCGAGGTGTTCCTTCGGCGTCACGTAGCAGAGCATGGCCGTACCAAACCAGCCGATCATTGCCGCACCGATCGCGCTGGTGATGTGGTCGTAGCCCGGTGCGATGTCGGTGGTCAGAGGGCCCAGCGTATAGAACGGCGCCTCGCCACACTCGCGCAGCTGCTTGTCCATGTTCTCCTTGATCAGCTGCATCGGCACGTGGCCGGGGCCTTCGATCATGGTCTGCACGTCGTGCTTCCAGGCGATCTTCGTCAGTTCGCCCAGCGTCTCCAGCTCACCGAACTGCGCCGCGTCGTTGGCATCTGCGATGCAGCCCGGGCGCAGGCCGTCACCCAGCGAGAAGGTCACGTCATAGGCCTTCATGATCTCGCAGATCTCTTCGAAATGCGTGTAGAGGAAATTCTCCTTGTGGTGCGCCAGGCACCACTTGGCCATGATCGAGCCACCACGGCTGACGATGCCGGTGACCCGCTTGGCGGTGAGCGGCACATAGCGCAGCAGCACGCCGGCGTGGATGGTGAAGTAGTCCACGCCCTGCTCGGCCTGCTCGATCAGTGTGTCGCGGAAGATCTCCCAGGTGAGTGCTTCGGCGCGGCCATCGACCTTCTCAAGCGCCTGGTAAATCGGCACGGTACCGATCGCCACCGGCGAGTTGCGGATGATCCACTCGCGGGTCTCGTGGATGTGCTTGCCGGTGGACAGGTCCATCACCGTGTCACCGCCCCAGCGGATCGCCCACACCAGCTTCTCCACCTCCTCGGCAATGCCCGAGGAAACAGCGCTGTTGCCGATGTTGGCGTTGATCTTGGTCAGGAAATTGCGGCCGATGATCATCGGCTCGCTTTCCGGATGGTTGATGTTGTTGGGCAGCACCGCACGGCCGCGGGCGATTTCGTCGCGCACGAACTCCGGGGTGATGATCTTCTGGATCGAAGCGCCGAACGCCTCGCCCGGGTGCTGCTGCAGCAGGCCGGCATCGCGGATCGCGTCCAGCCGCTGGTTCTCGCGGATGGCGACGAATTCCATTTCCGGCGTGATGATGCCGCGGCGCGCGTAGTGCATCTGGGTGACGTTGGCACCTGCACGCGCACGGCGTGGCAGGCTGCGCGCGGGGAAGCGCACCGCATCGAGCTTCGGGTCATGCTCGCGATCGCGACCGAACGAAGAACTCAGTCCTTCCAGCCGCTCGGTATCACCGCGTTCTTCCACCCAGCCGCGACGCAGTGCCGGCAAACCAGCGGACAGATCGATGCGCACCTCCGGATCGGTGTACGGGCCCGACGTGTCGTAAACGGTCACCGGTGCATTCTCTTCGCCGCCGAACAAGGTCGGCGTGCGGGTCAGCGCGATCTCGCGCATCGGCACCTGCAGATCCGGGCGTGAACCGGGCACGTGGATCTTGCGCGAGCCGGGAATGGGCCGGGTCACGGATTCGGAGAGTTGCTGGGCCTGTTGCTGCAGGGCGGAGAGCTGTGCGTTCATCGGGCATCGTCCAGGAAGGTCAGGGACGAAGCGGCGGCGCACTGCTGCCGCGCCAGGACGGTCCTTGGGCGGAGTCCGGGCATGGCTGCACTGCAAAGCTTCCCTACGCCGGTATGAGCCGGATCAGGTTCCAAGGGACTGTCTCAACCGTGGCCACATGGCCGCGGTACCCCCGCTTCTTGGTGTGCATTAGAGCATAGAACGCACTGCAGCTCCTGGTGGTTCCATCCACGCACGGCGTGGATCTGCTGTTTCTGTATTAACAGAACCGTGACATCGCATTCAGTAACGTGCACGCGCATCGTGCCGCTGCGGCCGGTGTTTCCCCGCCGCCTCCGCGGCCCCTGCCCGGTCTGTGCTGCATGTCGCCGGCCCCTCGCAGCAAGCTCTGCTCGCTCCCCTCAATCCCTTGATCGGAGAAGCTCCTTCATGGTGTTTCGCGTTTCCATCGCACTGGTTCTGCTTCTGGTGCTGCTTGCCGGTGTTGCACCCGGCCCCTTCAATACCGTGGTGCAGTCGGTACTGGCCGATGTCATCCGCAGTGTCGGCTGGCTCTATCTTCTGGTCGTGTTCCTGGCGCTGACTTTCCTGATGTACCTGGCATTCGGTCGCTTCGGCAACCTGCGCATCGGCGGTGAAGATGCCGAGCCGGAGTTCTCGCGCGCCAGCTGGATGTCGATGCTGTTCGCCGCCGGCATGGGCATCGGCCTGGTGTTCTGGGGCGCCGCCGAGCCGATTTCCCACTTCACCAAGCCTCCAGAAGGCCTCGCACCGCAGAGCATGGACGCGGCGCGGGCTTCGATGCGCTATGCATTCTTCCATTGGGGTCTGCATCCATGGGCAATCTACGCGCTGATCGGCCTGGCGATGGCCTGGTTCCAGTTCAACCGCAATGGCCGTGGACTGGTCAGTGACATGCTGCAACCGATCATCGGCCGGCACCATCGCGGCTGGATCGGACGCGTGGTCAACATCGCCGCGGTTGTTGCCACTGCCATTGGCGTGGCCACCACGCTGGGGTTCGGTACCATCCAGATCGCTGCCGGCATGGAACGCGTGTTCGGCCTGCACGCGGGTGTGCCACTGCAGCTGACCATCATCGCCATCGCGTTCGTGCTGTACATGGCGTCCACCGCCAGCGGAGTCGAGCGCGGGGTGAAGTGGCTGTCCAACTTCAACCTTGCGCTGGCCGCGCTTCTTGCGGCCACCGTACTGGTGCTGGGTCCGACCGGATTCATCTTCGATACGTTCACCACCACACTGGGGTCGTACCTCAACCAGCTGGTGACGATGAGCCTGCGCATGTCGCCGTTCTCGGGCAGCACATGGGTGGCGGACTGGACCATCTTCTACTGGGCGTGGTGGATTTCCTGGGCCCCGTTCGTCGGCTCGTTCATCGCGCGCATCTCGCGTGGGCGCAGCGTCCGCGAGTTCGTCATCGGCGTCGTGCTGGCACCCACGGTGCTGGGCTTCTTCTGGTTCGCGGTGTTTGGTGGTACTGCGCTGTGGGCGCAGATCTTCGGCCACGCCGACCTGGTGCAGGCGCTGGGCAATGGCTATGAAACGGTGCTGTTCACCCTGTTTGACAGCATGCCGCTGCCCTTGCTGCTTTCCTGCATCGCACTGGTGCTGCTGATGATCTTCTTCGTGACATCAGCCGATTCGGCGGTGCTGGTACTGGCCAGCATGTCCACTGACGAGGCAGGCGATCCGCCGTTGAAGCGCAAGCTGGCCTGGGGCATCGCGGTGGCGCTGATTGCAGCGGCGTTGCTGCTGGCCGGTGGCCTGGATGCACTGCAGGGCATGATCACGATTGCGGCGTTGCCATTCGCGCTGCTGATGGTGCTGGTGATGGTGTCGCTGTACCGGGTGCTGGACCAGGAGTACACGCGCGAGCGGCGGCAGGCGCAGCGCCAGCGGCACATGATCGATGCGTGGATCGCGCGCGAGATGGCGGCGCAGGAGGAGACCCAGGCGGAGGCGGCGCGCGCGCACGATCAGGATTGAGGGGGTTTTGCAGCCTGCGGCTGCACCGCTTTTTCAAGCAAGTGCAAATTCAAAAGCCAGGGCAGCTCTGGGTTTCTGCTGGTTGGGCGGGGCGGTGTGGGTAGGCAGGACACGCCGTAAACCCGTCCCTGGGGGCTCGATGGCGCCATCCATGGCGCCAACGGTCCTGCCCACCCACACCGCCCCACCCCCGACAGGTTACGTGTGACGGTTGGTCCATCCACGCCATGCGTGGATGATGTGTATCGGAAAACAAGAAGGGGTCGGATTCGTTTTCCTCCGGAAAATGGATCCGCCCCCAACCCACGGCACGCGGCTGTTGCCA
The DNA here is from genome assembly GCF_047500745.2 of Stenotrophomonas sp. FR024. Lineage (NCBI taxonomy): Bacteria > Pseudomonadati > Pseudomonadota > Gammaproteobacteria > Lysobacterales > Lysobacteraceae > Stenotrophomonas > Stenotrophomonas sp. FR024. Next base: position 54,253 of record NZ_JAXAXM020000008.1, on the reverse strand, counting down.
TTGCCTTTGCTCTTGATCTTCTTTTTTCTTTTCCTGCGGTGATGGACACGGAAACTGTCAGGGGCCGGGCGGGTGGGCTGGGCGGGGGTGTCCGCGGCATGGATGCCGCGGCCAAGCCTCCAGGGACGGATTCACGGCGTCCCCCGACCAGCCCACCCGCCCGGTCAAGCCAAGCATCGCTGAACCATCACCGCGGAGGGGGCTGCGCCCGGTGGCCGGGAAACCTCAATACCCCGCCGCCTGCCCATCCTTTCGACTCTCAGACGCACCGTAGTAAACGCCGGATTCCGGATCACGCATGATCGCCTGATACCCGCCATACGGACCATCGGCGAACACGATGCGATGTCCCTTGCGCATCAACGCACGCACCGTCTCATACGGGAAGCCGGTTTCCAGATTCACCTCACCACCGTCGGTCATCGCCGTGGCCTGCCCGGTCGGTTCGGTCGAGCCTTCATGCTGGATGCGCGGTGCATCACCGGCTTCCTGCAGGTTCATGCCGAAATCCACCAGGTTCATCACGATCTGCGCGTGGCCCTGCGGCTGCATCGCGCCGCCCATCACGCCGAAGCTGGCGTACGGCTTGCCACCCTTGGTGATGAAGGCCGGAATGATGGTCTGGAACGGCCGCTTGCCCGGTGCATAGCCGTTGGGATGATTCTTCTGCAGCACGAACATCTCGCCACGATCCTGCAGGATGAAGCCCAGCCCCGGCGGCGCCATGCCGCTGCCCATGCCGCGGTAATTGGACTGGATCAGCGACACCATCATGCCGTCGGCGTCGGCCACGGTCATGTAGATGGTGTCGCCCTCTTCCAACTGCTTCGGCGTGCCCGGCTGCACTTCCTTCAGCGCCTTGTCCATCGAGATCAGCGCGCGACGTTGCGCGGCGTACTCCTTGGAGATCAGCTTCTGCACCGGCGCCGGCTGGAACGCCATGTCGGCATAGAAGCGCGCACGGTCGGCGAAGGCCAGCTTCTTCGCTTCGACAAACAGGTGCACGTGTTCCGGCGATCCGAACGGGATCTTCGAGAAGTCGTAGCCTTCCAGCACGTTGAGGATCTGCAGCGCGGCGATGCCCTGGCTGTTCGGCGGCAGCTCCCACACGTCGTAGCCACGGTAGTTGCTGCTGACCGGCTCGACCCACTCACCGTGGTGGTCGGCCATGTCCTGGTAGCTCAGGTAGCCACCGTTGGCCTTGAAGTAGTCGCCGATGGTGCGGGCGATATCGCCCTTGTAGAAGGCATCGCGGCCGCCGTCGGCGACCTTCTGCAGCGTGCTGGCCAGGTTCGGGTTCTTCCACATCTCGCCCTTGCGCGGGGCGTGGCCGTTGATCGTGAACTGTTCCTTGAAGCCCGGGTACTGCGACAGCTTGGGCACCGAGCGGTCCCAGTAGTAGGCGATCACCTCGGCCACCGGATGGCCCTCGCGGGCGTAGCGGATCGCCGGCGCCAGGTTGTCGGCCATCGGCTTGCGGCCGAAGCGGTCGTGCAGCGCGAACCAGCCGTCGACTGCGCCGGGCACGGAGACCGGCAGTGGGCCGGTAGGCGGGATGTCCTTCAGGCCACGGCGTTGGAACTCGGCCAGGGTGAGCGATTTCGGCGAGCGGCCCGAGCCGTTGTAGCCATAGAGCTTCTGCGTCTTCGGGTCCCAGACGATGGCGAACAGGTCGCCGCCGATGCCGTTGCCGGTGGGCTCCATCAGGCCGAGCGCGGCGTTGGCGGCAATCGCAGCGTCCACTGCCGAACCGCCGCCCTTCATCACGTCCAGCGCGATCTGGGTGGCCAGCGGCTGCGACGTGGCGGCCATCGCGTGCGGGGCGATCACCTCCGAACGAGTGGCGAAGGTCTGGCCGGTAATGCGGTCGGCGGCGAAGGACAGTGCAGGCATGGCGGCGAGCACGGCGGTGGCGAGCAGGGAACGGGCAAGGCGTCGGGACACGGTCGGGTTCCGATGGAAGGGTGGTGCTCCGATCTTCGCCGCTGCGGCCTTCACGCGGTATCGGGCAGAGGTCATGGGCGATGGTCTTTCGGTGGGTGCGGACCCAGGCCCGCACCCACCAAGGCGAAAACAGCCCGGATTCCGCGCAGAAACCGCTCTGAAAGGAGTGAATTCGGGTTCATCGAAACACTTTCAGCGGCAACCATCCTTGTGCCGCAAGCGATTGCGCTGGATGCGCCGGAAACCGATAGAAAATCCGTCGCGAGGGTTGACAGCGCCGAAATGGCTGTGTTTCTCTCGATCACATGTTGCATCACAACACGCCACCGCGAACACACATCGTAGCCGCCGACACCGGCGCCGCCTCGCTGCGTTCGATTCTTGTGCTCGTACTTATTACCCAACCAACAGGTGCGGGACGAGCCAGCGTGTAAGCAACAAACACACCGGAACTCTTCAAAAACCCGCACCCGCCCCGGTGCGGGTTTTTTCATTTCAGAACCTGGTTTCAGACGCAACCACCATGCACAACGCCGATCACACAACCCGGACCTGCACCACCGCGACGCCTCGTGGTGGCTGTGCCTGTGCAACGCGCGGCGCCTCCTCCACCGCTTTCCCCTGACCGGCCGGCACGTCACCTCGACGACCGGCCGTTCTTTTTTCTTCCCACCGCAAGGAACCTCCCCCATGAGCACCAACGACCTGCCCCAGACCAAGATCGCCGTCATCGGCTACGGCAGCCAGGGCCGCGCCCACGCACTGAACCTGCGCGAATCCGGCTTCGACGTGGTGGTAGGCCTGCGTCCGGGCGGCCCGACCGAAGCCAAGGCGCAGGCCGATGGCTTCACCGTGATCGCGCCCGCTGAAGCGGTGAAAGACGCCGACCTGGTCGCCGTGCTGACCCCGGACATGGTGCAGAAGAAGCTCTACAACGACGTGCTGGCGCCGAACATGAAGCAGGGCGCCTGCCTGCTGTTCGCGCATGGCCTGAACGTGCACTACGGCATGATCGAGCCGCGCGCCGACCTGGACGTGGTGCTGGTTGCGCCGAAGGGCCCGGGTGCGCTGGTGCGTCGTGAGTACGAGATCGGGCGCGGCGTACCGTGCATCTGGGCGGTCTACCAGGATGTCAGCGGCAAGGCTGCGCAGCACGCGCAGGCCTATGCGGCCGGCCTCGGCGGCGCTCGCGCCAACCTGATCCAGACCACCTTCAAGGAAGAGACCGAGACCGACCTGTTCGGCGAACAGGCGGTGCTGTGCGGTGGTGCCTCGGCGCTGGTGCAGGCCGGTTTCGAAACCCTGGTCGAAGCCGGCTACCAGCCGGAGATCGCCTATTACGAAGTGCTGCACGAACTGAAGCTGATCGTGGACCTGTTCTACGAAGGCGGCATCTCGCGCATGCTGGAGTTCATCTCCGAGACCGCGCAGTACGGCGACTACGTCAGCGGCCCGCGCGTGATCGACGCCGGCACCAAGGCACGCATGAAGGAAGTGCTGAAGGACATCCAGGACGGCACCTTCACCAAGAACTGGGTGGCCGAGTACGAAGCGGGCCTGCCGAACTACAACAGGTTCAAGCAGGCCGACCTGGAGCACCCGATCGAGAAGGTAGGCAAGGAACTGCGCGCCAAGATGGTCTGGTTGCAAGGACAGGCCGCGTAACCGCGCGGCCCTCCCCCACCCGCTTTGCAAGGTTCCCCCATGAACTCTTCGACACATCGCAGCGCGCCGCCCAACGGCGCGCGCTGGCTGACCCAGGCGCTGGAGGCCGAAGGCGTCCGCACGCTGTTCGGCTATCCCGGTGGCACCATCATGCCGTTCTACGACGCGCTGGTGGATTCGTCGCTGAAGCACATCCTGGTACGCCATGAGCAGGGCGCGGCGCTGGCCGCCAACGGTTTTGCCCGCGCCAGCAACCAGGTGGGTGTCTGCGTGGCCACCTCCGGCCCGGGCGCCTCCAACCTGGTCACCGGCATTGCCGATGCGATGCTGGATTCGGTACCGATGGTCTGCATCACCGGTCAGGTCGGCACGCCGCTGCTGGGCACCGACGCCTTCCAGGAACTGGATGTGTTCGGCCTGACGATGCCGATCGTCAAGCACAGCTGGCTGGTGCGCAGCGTCGATGACCTGCCGCGCGTGGTCGCCGATGCGTTCCGCATCGCCCGCGAAGGCCGGCCCGGCCCGGTGCTGATCGACCTGCCCAAGGACGTGCAGCTGGCCGATGCCAGTCATCTGCCAGCGCACGTGCCGAGCAGCATCGAGCCGCCGCCTGCGCCGGCCGAAGCGGCCATCGCCGAGGCCATCGCCGCACTGGCAGCCGCCGAAAAGCCGGTGGTCTACGCCGGTGGGGGCATCGCGCTGGGCGACGCGGTGCAGGACCTGCGCGACTTCGTCGAGGCCAGTGCCATCCCCACGGTGATGACCCTGCGTGGGCTGGGCGCACTGCCGGCCAACCACCCGCAGTCGCTGGGCATGCTGGGTATGCACGGTACCCGCGCGGCCAACATGGCGGTGCAGGAAAGCGACCTGCTGCTGGTGCTGGGTGCGCGCTTCGATGACCGTGCCACCGGCAAGCTGGCCGAGTTCGCACCGTTCGCCCGCGTCGTCCACATCGACGCCGACGCCTACGAGATCTCCAAGCTGCGCAGCGCCGACGTCGCCGTGCCCGGCAACGTCGGCCATGCCATCCGCGCCCTGCGTGCGGCCTTCCCCTCCCCCAAGGCCCACCAGGACGCATGGCGCAAGCGCTGTGCACAGCATCGCGATCGTTTCGCCGCACGCTACGACGCGCCGGGCCAGCACATCTACGCACCGGCCCTGCTGAAGCGCCTGAGTGAGCTGGCACCGGCCGATGCGGTGATCGCCTGCGATGTCGGCCAGCACCAGATGTGGGTCGCCCAGCACTGCCGTTTCAACCACCCGCGCAATCATCTGACCAGTGGCGCGCTGGGCACCATGGGCTTCGGCCTGCCGGCCGCGATGGGTGCGCAGTTCGCATGCCCCGAGCGCACCGTGGTGCTGGTCTCCGGCGACGGCAGCTTCATGATGAACGTGCAGGAGCTGGCCACCATCGCGCGTTGCCGCCTGCCGGTGAAGATCGTGCTGCTGGACAACAGTTCGCTGGGCATGGTGCGGCAGTGGCAGGAGCTGTTCTTCGCCGAGCGTTACAGCGAGATCGACCTGTCCGACAACCCGGACTTCGTGGCACTGGCACAGGTGTTCGGCATCGCCGCCACCCGCATCGACAACCGCGACGACGTGGAAGGCGGCCTGGCCGCACTGCTGGCCGAACCAGGCCCGGCGCTGCTGCACGTGGCCATCGATGCACGCGCCAACGTGTGGCCGCTGGTGCCGCCGAACACCGCCAACAGCACGATGCTGGAAAGCAACCCCGCCCATGCCCGCCAGGAGACCCCCAATGCAATACCGGCTTGACCTGGTGCTGCACCCGGCCGAAGGCGCGCTGCTGCGCGTGATCGGCATGGCCGAACGCCGTGGCTTCGCGCCGCGTGCGATCAGTGGTGCGCCGGTGGCCGCCGACGATGGCCGCTGGCACCTGCAGCTGGTGGTGGATGGCCAGCGTCCGGCGGAAACGCTGTGCCGGCAGATCGAGAAGATCTACGACTGCGTGTCCGTGCAGGTCACCGCCGTGGAAGGAGCATCCGTATGAACACCCGTACCGTAGCGACCACGGTGCCGGTACGGAGGCGTCTTCTTCGCCGCCCGTGCCCGCATGCGGCGGTCTTCTGCACTGCGCTGGTGGCCCATGCCGGCCGCTGACACCAGCCAGGAAAGCGATGTCGGCGACGTAAGCGTCGCCGACGTACTGGCGGCGCAGGCTCGTCTGCGCCGCTTCCTGCCGCCCACCCCGCTGCACCATGCCGAACGCTTCGGTACCTGGCTGAAGCTGGAGAACCTGCAGCGCACCGGTTCCTACAAGGTACGCGGCGCATTGAATGCGCTGCTGGCCGGCCGCGAGCGCGGCGATACCCGGCCAGTGATCTGCGCCTCGGCCGGCAACCATGCCCAGGGCGTGGCGTGGGCGGCCTACCGCCTGGACGTGCCGGCCATCACCGTGATGCCGCATGGCGCGCCCGCCACCAAGATCGCCGGCGTCGCCCACTGGGGCGCGACCGTGCGCCAGCACGGCACCAGCTATGACGAGGCCTACGCCTTCGCGGTCGAACTGGCACAACGCCACGGCTACCGCTTCCTGTCCGCGTTCGACGATGCCGATGTGATCGCCGGCCAGGGCACGGTCGGCATCGAGCTGGCCGCGCACGCGCCGGATGTAGTGATCGTACCGATCGGCGGCGGCGGCCTGGCCTCCGGCGTTGCGTTGGCGCTGAAATCGCAGGGCGTCCGCGTCGTTGGCGCGCAGGTGGAAGGCGTCGATTCGATGGCCCGCGCGATCCACGGTGACGTGCGCGAGATCGCCCCCGTTGCTTCGCTGGCCGACGGCGTGCGGGTGAAGATTCCCGGCTTCCTGACCCGCCGCCTGTGCACCTCGCTGCTGGACGATGTGGTGATCGTGCGCGAAGCCGAACTGCGCGAAACCCTGGTCCGCCTGGCATTGGAAGAACACATCATCGCCGAGGGCGCCGGTGCGCTGGCGCTGGCCGCCGGCCGCCGCGTCGCCGGCCGCCGCAAGTGCGCGGTGGTCTCCGGCGGCAACATCGATGCCGGCGTCCTGGCCGGCCTGCTCACCGACATCCGCCCGCGCCCGCCACGCAAACCACGGCGACGGCGCAGCGAAACACCGCGCTCGCCCGCCAAGGCCAGCGCCATCGCTTCCCCCACCTCTTCCCCTTCCCCCCTGCAAGCCGTCGCACCCGCTGTCGAGGAGATTTCCCTGTGACCACCATCGAACGAATTACCACCCCGCGCATCCGCATCTTCGACACCACCCTGCGTGACGGCGAGCAGTCCCCCGGCTGCAGCATGAGCCCGCCGCAGAAGCTGGTGATGGCGCGTGCGCTGGACGAACTGGGCGTGGACATCATCGAGACCGGCTTCCCGGCCAGCTCGCAGTCCGACCGTGAGGCGATGGCACTGATCGGCCGCGAACTGCGCCGCCCGAGCCTGACCCTGGCGGTGCTGTCGCGCTGCCTGCAGGCCGACATCGAAACCTCGGCACGTGCGCTGGAGGCCGCTGCCAACCCGCGCCTGCACGTGTTCCTGTCGACCAGCCCGCTGCACCGCGAGCACAAGCTGCGGATGACCCGCGAGCAGGTACTGGAGTCGGTCCGCAAGCACGTATCGCTGGCCCGGTCCTATATCGACGATGTCGAATTCTCGGCCGAGGACGCCACCCGTACCGAGCTGGACTACCTGATCGAAGTCGCGCGCGTGGCCATCGCTGCCGGCGCCACCACCATCAACCTGCCCGACACCGTCGGCTTCACCACGCCGGAAGAGATCCGCGCGATGTTCCAGCAGGTCATCGCCGGCGTCGCCGACGTGCCGAATGCCGCCAATGTGATCTTCAGCGCGCACTGCCACAACGACCTGGGCCTGGCCGTGGCCAACTCGCTGGCCGCCATCGAAGGCGGTGCACGCCAGGTCGAGTGCACCGTCAACGGCATCGGCGAGCGCGCCGGCAACTGTTCGCTGGAAGAGATCGCGATGGTGCTGAAGGTGCGCCAGGCCTTCTACGAGCAGGACAGTTCGATCAACACCCCGCGCATCGTCGGCACCTCGCAGCTGCTGCAGCGCCTGGTCGGCATGCCGGTACAGCGCAACAAGGCCATCGTCGGTGCCAATGCCTTCGCCCACGAATCGGGCATCCACCAGCATGGCATGCTGCGCCACCGCGGCACCTATGAAATCATGCGTCCGGAAGACGTGGGCTGGGAGGATTCGCAGATGGTGCTGGGCCGCCACAGTGGCCGCGCCGCTGTTGAAGCGCGCCTGCGTGCGCTGGGCTTCTGGCTGGACGAAGACGAACTGAAGCTGGTGTTCGAGCAGTTCAAGGGCCTGTGCGAACAGCAGCGCGTGGTCACCGATGCCGACCTGCAGACGCTGATGCAGGGTGGCTCCAACGCGCAGGGCTATCGCCTGGCGTCGATGACCATCAGCGACGTCGGCAGCCGCGCCAATGCACTGGTCGAACTGTCCGACCCGGACGGCAACCGCGTAGCCGAGACCGCGCAGGGCGATGGCCCGGTCGATGCACTGTTCGGCGCGCTGTCGGCCGCTACCGGCGTGCAGCTGATGCTGGACAGCTACCACGTGCACAGCGTCGGCATCGGCGCCGATGCGCGCGGCGAAGCCAATCTGAGCGTGCGCCACGAGGGCGTGGAGTACGACGGCACCGGCACCAGCAAGGACATCATCGAAGCCTCCGCGCTGGCCTGGCTGGATGTGGCCAACCGCCTGCTGCGCCAGCGCCAGGCTGCCGCCCACAGCAACACCGACGTTGCCACCCCCGCCACCGCCTGAGGACCCCGCCATGAGCGCCTTCGACACCCCCACCCCGGCCAGCGCCGCTGGCCAGCAGTGGAACGCCCAGGATTATGCGATCGACGCCGGCTTCGTGCCGCTGCTCGGCGGCGCGGTATCGCGCCTGCTCGACCCGCGCGCCGGTGAACGCATCCTCGACCTGGGCTGTGGCGATGGCGTGCTCAGCACCGAGCTGGCGCTCAGCGGCGCGCACATCCACGGTGTGGATGCCTCACCGGAACTGGTGATCGCCGCGCGTGCGCGCGGCGTCGATGCGCAGGTGATGGATGGCCACGCGCTGTCGTTCGACAGTGAGTTCGATGCGGTATTCAGCAACGCAGCGCTGCATTGGATGAGCAACCCCGACCGGGTGATGGAAGGTGTGCGCCGCGCACTGCGCCCGGGCGGCCGCTTCGTTGCCGAGTTCGGCGGGCATGGCAACGTGGCCACGATCATCGCGGCGGTGCAGGCTGCACGCGCGGCCCATGGCCACGGCGCCAGCGCATTCCAGTGGTACTTCCCCACTGCCGATGCCTACGCCGACCGCCTGCGCCAGCATGGCTTCCAGGTGCAGCTGATCGAGTGCACGCCGCGCCCGACTGCTCTGCCGACCGGCGTGGCCGGCTGGCTGCGTGTGTTCGCCGCACCGCTGCTGGACGATCTGCCGGCCGAGGCACGCGCCACCGTGCGCGAGGCCGCCACCGTTCTGCTGGCCGAGCTGCCGCGCAACGCCAGCGGCCAGCCGCTGGCCGACTACGTGCGGCTGCGGGTGCTTGCCCGTCGCCGCTGACTTGACCGTTCCGTTTTCTTTACTGATGTTCGCTATTTCGTACTTCTGCCAGGCACACGCATGACTTCCGCACCCCGCACCCTGTACGACAAACTGTGGGACGCCCACGTGGTTGTCCCTGAATCCGACAGCGCGCCCGCCGTGCTGTACATCGACCTGCACCTGATCCACGAGGTCACCTCGCCGCAGGCGTTCACCGAACTGCGTGAGCGCGGCCTGTCGCCGCGCCGCCCGGATCGCACCAAGGCGACGATGGACCACTCCACGCCGACCCTGCCGGCCTCTGCCGACGGCACGCTGCCCTACGCCAGCGCCGCCTCTGAAGCGCAGGTCGCCACGCTGGCACGCAACTGTGCCGAGCACGGCATCGAGCTGTTCGACATGGCCTCGGACAACCGCGGCATCGTCCACGTGATCGCGCCGGAACAGGGCTTTACCCAACCCGGCATGACCGTCGTCTGTGGCGACAGCCACACCTCCACCCATGGTGCGTTCGGTTCGCTGGCGTTCGGCATCGGCACCAGTGAAGTCGGCCACGTGCTGGCCACGCAGTGCCTGCTGCAGCGCAAGGCGAAGACGCTGGCGATCACCGTTGATGGGCCGCTGGCACCCGGCGTTGGCGCCAAGGATGTGGTCCTGCACATCATCGGCGTGATCGGCGTCAATGGTGGCACCGGCCACGTCATCGAGTTCCGTGGCAGCACCATCGAAGCGATGGACATGGAACAGCGCATGACCCTGTGCAACATGTCGATCGAGGCCGGCGCACGCGCCGGTATAGTGGCCCCGGACCAGGTCACCTTCGACTTCGTCGCCGCGACCCCGCGCGGCCCCAAGGGCGCCGACTTCGACGCCGCCGTGGCACGCTGGCAGCAGCTGCGCAGCGATGACGGCGCGCATTTCGACAGCGAAGTGCACATCGACGCTGCCGACATCCGCCCGACCCTGACCTGGGGCACCCATCCGGGCACCGCCATCGCGGTGGATGCACCGATCCCCGCCGCCAACGATGCCGCCGCACAGAAGGGTCTGGACTACATGCATTTCCAGGCCGGCAAGGCGCTGGCCGGAACGCCGGTGGACGTGGTGTTCGTCGGTTCGTGCACCAACGGCCGGCTGAGCGACATGCGCGAAGTGGCGCAGGTACTGCGCGGCCGTCGCGTCGCTGACCGGGTGCGCATGCTGGTGGTGCCGGGCTCGGAGATCGTCAAGCGCGAGGCCGAGGCCGAAGGCATCCACGAGATCGTGCGCGCGGCCGGTGCCGAGTGGCGCGAGCCGGGCTGCTCGATGTGCATCGCCATGAACGGCGATCTGGTCGCGCCCGGGCAGCTGGCCGTGAGCACCAGCAACCGCAACTTCGAAGGCCGCCAAGGACCCGGTTCGCGCACGCTGCTGGCCTCACCGATGAGCGCGGCGTGGGCCGCGGTGAACGGGCACGTCGCCGATACCCGCGAACTGTTCGCACAGGAGGTGGCGTGATGGCCGGTTTCCGTACCCTGACCTCGGCCAGCGTGGTGCTGCGCCAGACCAACATCGACACCGACCAGATCATTCCGGCGCGGTTCCTGTCCACCACCGAACGCGCCGGCCTGGGCCGCAACGCGTTCAATGACTGGCGCTGGCAGGCCGACGGTTCCCCGGTGGCCGACTTCGCCTTCAACCAGCCACACAACGCCGGCCGCAGCATCCTGCTGGCGGGCCGCAACTTCGGCTGCGGTTCCTCGCGCGAGCATGCACCATGGGCGCTGACCGACCTCGGCCTGCGTGCCATCGTCAGCAGCGAGATCGCCGACATCTTCCGCGGCAACGCGCTGAAGAACGGCCTGCTGCCGATCGTGCTGGACGAGGCCGATGTGCAGGCGCTGATGCAGCGCCCGGACGACGAGCTGACCATCGACGTGGCCGCGCGCGAACTGCGCACGCCAGATGGTCGCGTCTATTCCTTCCCGCTGGATGGCTTCTCGCAGACCTGCCTGCTGGAAGGTGTCGACCAGTTGGGGTATCTGTTGGGCCGTGTCCCTGAAATCGAACGCTACGAGAGTGAGCATGCACGCTGAAATTGTTGTCCTGCCCGGTGATGGCATTGGCCCGGAAGTGGCCGCCGCAGCAGCCGCCGTCCTGAAGGCCGTCGCCGAACGCTTCAACCACACCTTCACCTTCAGCGAGCACGACATCGGTGGCGTCGCCATCGATCGCCATGGCGAGCCATTGCCCGCCTCTACGTTGACCGCCTGCCAGGCCGCCAACGCCGTACTGCTGGGTGCAGTCGGCGGCCCGAAGTGGTCCGACCCGAATGCCAAGGTGCGCCCGGAGCAGGGCCTGCTGGCGATACGCAAGGCGCTGGGCCTGTATGCCAACCTGCGCCCGGTGCGTACCCATGAAGCCGCCCTGCACGCCTCGCCGATCAAGGCCGAGCTGCTGCAGGGGGTGGACTTCGTGGTGGTGCGCGAGCTGACCGGTGGCATCTATTTCGGCGACAAGACCCGCGACGCCGACAGCGCCAGCGATCTGTGCCGCTACACCGTGGCCGAGATCGAGCGCGTACTGCGCAGTGCGTTCCGTCTGGCGCAGCAGCGTCGCGGCAAGGTCACCTCGGTGGACAAGGCCAATGTGCTGGAAACCTCGCGCCTGTGGCGTGACGTGGCCGCGCGCATCGGCCGCGAGGAGTTCCCGGATGTAGCGCTGGAGCACCAGCTGGTTGATTCGATGGCGATGCACCTGCTGGCCAAGCCGCGCGAGTACGACGTGATCGTCACCGAGAACATGTTCGGCGACATCCTCACCGACGAGGCGTCGATGCTGGCCGGCTCGCTCGGCCTGCTGCCGTCGGCCTCGCTGGGCGAGCCGGGTGCGGTCGGCATCTACGAACCGATCCACGGTTCGGCCCCGGACATTGCCGGCAAGGGCATCGCCAATCCCTACGCAACGATCTTCAGCGCGGCGATGCTGCTGCGCCATTCGCTGGGGCTGGAAGCGGAAGCCGCTGCGGTGGAAGCGGCGGTGCACGCCGTGCTGGATGATGGTGTGTTCACCGCCGACCTGGCGGCGAAGGGCCAGGCCGTCAGCACCGCTGCCGCCACCGACGCGGTGCTGGCCAAACTCAACTGATCCGATAGCGCCACGCCATGCGTGGCGCCCCTCCCTTTGGACATTGTGCGCAGCCACCCATGGGGTGGCTCTACTGTAGATCCACGCCATGCGTGGATGCGCCATCCGTGCCAACCAAGGTTGGCACTCACCACCGCAGTAGAGCCACGCCCTGCGTGGCTGCGTTACTTGGTGGTGTAACCGCCATTGACGAGGATGGTCTGCCCGGTCATCCACCAGCCGTCGGTGACCAGGAAGCGGATCCACGGCACGATGTCGGCGATGTCGGTCAGGCCGGTACGGGTGAAAGGCGACAGTGCCGCAGCCGTCTTGTGGTACGCCTGCGCATCGGCACTCTCGGCCGGATAGAAGAACGGCGTGTCCATCGGACCGGGGCCGATCGCCGTCACCGAGATGCCGCGCTCACCGAACTCCTTCGACGCCGCACGGGTGAAGTGCTCGACCGGCGCCTTGGTACCGGCGTAGCTGGAATAGAACGGCGTGAACGCGCCCAGCAACGAGGTGACCAGGGTGCAGATGCGACCGCCGTCATTGACGTTTCGACCGGCTTCCTTGAGGAAGAAGAACGCGGACTTCGCATTGACCGCGCTCATCTCGTCGTACTCGGCTTCGCTGATCTCCAGCATCGGCTTCTTCAGCACTTTGCCGACGGTATTGATGGCGATGTCCGGCCGGCCGACTGCAGCCACGGCATCGGCGAACAAGCGCTCCATCGCTGCGGCCGAAGTCAGGTCGCCCTGCAGCGCCACCGCCTTGCTGCCAGCGGCCTGCACGGCGGCGACCGTTGCTTCCGCATCAGCCTGGGTGGCGGCACTGTTGTAGTGGATGACGATGGCCTTGGCGCCCTGGCTGGCGAAGTCGCGGGCCAGCAGGCCGCCCAGGTTCTTGGCGCCACCGGCGATCAGCACGGTCTTGCCCTTGAGGGAATGGTCGGTCATGGCGTTTGTCTCAGGAGGGGGCTGCCCGGGGTGGCAACCCTGCCCTGACGACGATATCGTGCAGAAAATGCGGATAAAGCCCGCCGCATTGACTTAACCTTCCAGAGCCAGCGAACAATGGACCGGATCGATCGCTTCCGCATCTTCACCCGGGTGGTGGAGTGCGCCAGCTTCACCCGCGCCGCCGACCAGCTCGGCCTGCCCCGCTCCACGGTATCGGCGGCCATCGCCGAACTGGAGCAGCGGCTCGGCACCCGCCTGCTGCAGCGATCGACCCGTCGGGTGTCCACCACCCATGATGGGGACGTGTTCCATGCCCGCTGCCTGCGCCTGATCGCCGAGGTTGAAGACGCCGAATCGCTGTTCCGGCAAGACGATGCGCAGCCGGTGGGCCTGCTGAAGATCGATGTGCCCAGCCGGATCGGCCGCCGCATCCTCGCCCCGGCCCTGCCCGACTTCTTCGCGCGCCATCCACAGGTGGAAGTGGACCTGGGCATGACCGACCGCGCGGTGAACCTGATCGAAGACGGCTGTGATGCGGTGCTGCGGGTCGGCCAGCTGGGTGACTCCAGCCTGGTGGCCCGCATGCTGGGACAGCTCGACTTCGTCAACGTCGCCGCGCCGGCCTACCTGCGCGAACACGGCGTACCGCAGCATCCTGCCGACCTGCAGCAGCACCGCGCGGTGAACTACGCATCGCCGACCACGGCGCGGGTGGAACCGTGGGAATGGCAGGACGGTGGCCAGCTGCGCACGCTGCCAATGCCTGGCTGGGTACGGGTAAACAGCGCCGAGGCCTCGATCGCGTGCTGCGTGGCGGGGCTCGGCCTGCTGCAGATTCCGCGCTACGACGTGCAGGTCGAACTGCAATCCGGTGCGCTGGTGGAAGTGATGCCACAGCACGTGGCGCAACCGCTGCCGGTGACCCTGTTGCAACCGCATCGGCAGCACCGCGCGCAACGCGTGCAGGTGTTCATCGAATGGCTGCTGCCGGTGCTGCGGAGCGGCCTGCAGCTGCAGTAAATCCACGCCATGCGTGGATGCGTGCAACAGTGCCAACCAAGGTTGGCACCTACCAGGGCCAAGACCCGCTGCGGTTAATCCACGCAATGCTTGGATGCGTGCATCAGTGCCAACCAAGGTTGGCACCTACCAGGGCCAAGACCCGCTGCGGTAGATCCACGCCATGCGTGGATGCACGCATCAGTGCCAACCAAGGTTGGCACCTACCAGGGCCAAGACCCGCTGCGGTAAATCCACGCCATGCGTGGATGCGTGCAACAGTGCCAACCAAGGTTGGCACCTACCAGGGTGAAGACCCGCTGCGGTAAATCCGCGCCATGCGTAGATGCGTGCAACAGTGCCAACCAAGGTTGGCACCTACCAGGGCCAAGACCCGCTGCGGTAAATCCACGCCATGCGTGGATGCGTGCATCAGTGCCAACCAAGGTTGGCACCTACCAGGGCAGTGGCCGCCGAACCCGGGGCGTTACGCCCCGGATTCGTCCGGCTTGACCCGGAACCACGCGGCGTACAGCGCCGGCAGGAACACCAGGGTCAGCACCGTGCCCACGATCAGGCCACCCATGATCGAAATCGCCATCGAGCCATAGAACGCACTGCGCGAGAGCGGAATCATCGCCAGCACAGCCGCCAGCGCGGTCAGCACGATCGGGCGGAAGCGGCGCACCGTGGCATCGATGATCGAATGCCAGCGGTCATGCCCGGCATCGATGTCCTGCTGGATCTGGTCGATCAGGATCACCGAGTTGCGCATGATCATGCCGGCCAGTGCAATCGTGCCCAGCAGCGCCACGAAGCCGAACGGGGCGCGGAACAGCAGCAGGAACAGGGTCGCACCGATGATGCCCAGCGGCGCGGTCACCAGCACCATCGCCGCACGCGAGAAGCTGCGCAGCTGCAGCATCAGCAGCGTGGCCACCACCACCAGGAACAGCGGCATGCCGGCCTTGATCGAGTTCTGGCCACGTGCCGAATCCTCCACGGTACCGCCGGTTTCCAGCAGGTAGCCATTCGGCAGCTCGGCACGGATGCCATCCAGCGTCGGCAGGATCTGATGCACCACGTCCAGTGGCTGCATGCCATCACTGATGTCGGCGCGCACGGTCACCGTCGGCAGACGGTTACGGTGCCAGATGATGCCATCCTCGAAGCCGTACTCCATCGTCGCCACCTGCGACAGCGTGATGCTGCCGCCGTTGGCGGTCGGCATCGACAGGCTCGACAGCAGCTCCAGCTGGTTGCGTTCATCGGCCGGCCCGCGCAGCAGCATCTCGATCTGGCGGTTGCCTTCGCGATACACGCTCACCGACTGCCCGGCCAGCGAGCTGGACAGGAACTGGCTGACCTGGGCACTGCTCACACCCAGCGCGCGCGCACGCTCCTGGTCGATCACCAACCGCACCACCTTGCTCGGCTCGCTCCAGTCCAGGTTGACGTTCATCACGTGCGGGTTCTCACGCACCTTGGCCTCGACCTGTCGTGCGATCGCCTGCACCTTCTCGATGTGCTCGCCGGAAATACGCATCTGCACCGGATAGCCGACTGGTGGGCCGTTCTCCAGGCGGGTCACGCGCATCTGCACGTCCGGGAACTTCGGGATCACCTCATGCAGCAGCCAGTCACGGGTGCTTTCGCGCGACTTGATGTCCTTGGCCAGCACCACGAACTGGGCGAAGTTGGTGGCCGGCAGCTGCTGGTCCAGCGGCAGGTAGAAGCGCGGCGAACCGGTGCCCACGTAGGACACGTAGTTGGCGATGCCATCGCGGTTGGACAGCAGCTTCTCCAGCTTCTCGGCCTGGGCCTGGGTCGAGCGCAACGACGCACCCTCGGCCAGCTCGATGTCCACCATCAGTTCCGGCCGGGTCGAATCCGGGAAGAACTGCTGCGGCACGAAGCGGAACATCATCAGCGAGAACACGAACAGGGCGATGGTCGCGGCGATCACCCACCAGCGGTGGCGCAGGCAGCCATCGAGGAAGCGACGGAAGCTGCGATAGAACGGGCGCTGGTACGGATCATGGTCGTGCCCGTGCTGCGGCGGCGCGATCAGGTTGGCCAGCGCCGGATAGCGGTCGGCCCACTGCTGGCGCTTGGCCAGCCAGCGCGCGGACAGGCTGCCCGGCTTCGGCGGCTGCGGATTGAACAGGTCCGGCAGCATCTTGTCGCCCAGGTACGGGATGAACAGCACCGCGGCAATCCACGACACCACCAGTGCGATAGTCACCACCTGGAACAGCGAGCGGGTGTACTCACCCGTGCTCGATGCCGCCGTGGCGATCGGCAGGAAGCCGGCCGCCGTGATCAGCGTACCGGTCAGCATCGGGAACGCGGTCGACTCCCAGGCGAAACTGGCCGCACGCAGGCGGTCGTAGCCCTGCTCCATCTTGGTGGCCATCATCTCCACCGCGATGATCGCATCGTCCACCAGCAGGCCCAGCGCCAGCACCAGCGCGCCCAGCGAGATCTTGTGCAGGCCGATGTCGAAGTAGTGCATGACGAAGAAGGTCATCGCCAGCACCAGCGGAATGGTCACGCCCACCACCAGGCCGGTGCGCAGGCCCAGCGAGAAGAAGCTGACCAGCAGCACGATCACCACCGCTTCGGTCAGCACCTGCACGAACTCGCCGACCGACTCCTCCACCGATTGCGGCTGGTCGGACACCTTGCGCAGCTGCATGCCGGCCGGCAGGGTCTTCTGCAGGCGTTCGAACTCGGCATCAAGGTTGGCGCCAAGCTTGAGAATGTCACCGCCGTCCTTCATTGCCACGGCCAGGCCGATCGCCTCCTCGCCCATGAAGCGCATCTTCGGCGACGCCGGGTCGGCGAAGCCGCGCTTGACCTCGGCGATGTCGCCCAGGTGCACGGTGCGGTCGCCAGCGCGGATCGGGAACTGGCGGATGGCGTCGATGTCGTTGAACTGGCCGGTCACGCGCAGCTGCACGCGGTCGGTGGCGGTCTCGAAGAAGCTGGTGCCGGTGACCGCGTTCTGGTCGGCCAGTGCCTGCTGCACCTGCTGCATCGACACACCCAGCGTGGCCAGGCGGGTGTTGGACAGCTCGATCCACACCTTCTCGTCCTGCAGGCCGACCAGGTCGATCTTGCCGACGTCGGGCACGCGCTGCAGCTCCAGCTGGATACGGTCGGCGTAATCACGCATCACCGCGTAGTCGAAGCCCTTGCCGGTCAACGCATAGATGTTGCCGTAGGTATCACCGAACTCATCATTGAAGAACGGACCGACGATTTCACGCGGCAGTGTCGGGCGGATGTCCCCCACACGCTTGCGCACCTGGTACCAGAGGTCGGGGATCTGCTTGGACCGCAGGCTGTCGCGCGCCATGAAGATGATCTGCGACTCGCCCGGCCGAGAATACGAGCGGATGAACTCGTACTCGCCGGTATTCATCAGCGCCTTCTCGAGCGGCTCGGTCACCTGCCGCGAGACCTGTTCGGCGGTAGCGCCCGGCCACAGCGTGCGCACCACCATCGCCTTGAAGGTGAACGGCGGATCCTCGGACTGGCCCAGATGCTTGTACGACCACGCGCCGATCAGCGCGAACGCCAGCATCGCGAACAGCACCAGGGGTCGGTTGGCCAGCGCCCACTCGGAGAGATTGAAGCGGCGCACCGGCTTACTCCTTGGCCTTGGCGGCTGCGGCCGGCGCGGCCGGCTTCAGCACCGGACGGTTCTGCCGGTCCACGGCGATCACCGGCTGACCGGCACGCAGCAGATGGCCACCAGCAGCAACCACCCAGTCACCTGCGCTCACGCCGGACAGCACCGGCACGGTCTCACTGCCAAACGCACCGGTGGTGACCGCTGCAGCCTTCAGCGTGCTGTTGGCCGGGTCGACCAGCCACACGCTGGCGGTACCGTTGGCACCGCGCTGCAGCGCGCCCAGCGGCAGCTGCAGGGTGCCGTGGCGGCCGGCGCTGCTGTAGACGCGTGCGCTCTGGCCCAGTTCGACATCGGCCAGCGCATCGGCGGCCAGGCTGACCCGGGTCGCGTAGGTACGTGCCTGCGGATCGGCGGCGGCGGCGATCTCGCGGATCGTGCCCGGCAGGCGCTGGCCAGGACGGTTCCACAGCTCCACCTCGACCGGCTGGCCCACCGCATAGTCGCGGATGGTGGCCTCGGGCAGGTCGATCAGCACTTCGCGCCCGCCATCGGCGGCCAGGTTGAAGATGGTCTGGCCGGCCGACACCACCTGCCCGGCCTCGGCCTCGCGGCTGGCGATCACGCCGTCGGCCGGTGCGCGCAGCTGGGCGTAATCGGCCTGGTTGCGCAGCACATCGAGGTTGGCGCGGGCGGCGTTGGCCTGGCCCTGCGCGGCCTTGAAGGCGGCGGACTGCTGGTCCAGCTGCGAGCGGCTGACCAGTTGCTGGTCGGCCAGCACCTGGTAGCGCTTGAGGTCATCGCGGGCACGTACCAGATCGGCTTCGGCCGCAGCCAGCTGCGCCTGCGAGGCGCGGGCCTGCAGCGCGAAGTCGGCCACGTCCAGCTCGGCCAGCACATCGCCCTTCTTGACCCGCTGCCCGGCATCGACATGGCGCTTGACCAGGTTGCCACCGACGCGGAACGACAGCGGGCTTTCCTGCCGGGCACGCACCGTGCCCGGGAACGCCGCCGGGGCCTGCCCGGCCTGTTCGCCGGGGTGAACCACCAGCACCGGTACGGCCGCCTGTGGCGCCTGTTCCTGTCCCGAACAGGCTGCCAGCGCAGCCACCCACACCATACCGCCCATCCAGCGCACGATCTTCATCGGTCAACGTCCTGAAAACGCAGGGTTGCAACTAAGGGGGGAGCCGCGACTGCCGGCCCAATTTAATAAACCGGCCGGTATAGTATAAATATCGAACCGCTTGGTCTAGTATTGTCGCGATGAGTTCTCCCACTTCCCGCAAGCCGTCGGCCAAGCCCGCTGCCAAGGCCGCCGGACCCGGGCGTCCCAAGGACCTCGGCAAGCGCGCGGCGATCCTTGAAGCAGCCAAGGCACTGTTCATCGAACAGGGCTATACCGGCGTGAGCATGGACACCATCGCCGCTCAGGCCGGCGTCTCGAAGCTGACTGTGTACAGCCACTTCGGCGACAAGGAAACCCTGTTCTCCGAGGCCGTGCAGTCAAAATGCATTGAAATGCTGCCTGACGCGCTGTTCGTGGCCGACGCGGACGGCCCCCTGCGCGACCAGCTGATCGGCATCGGCCTGGCCTTCTTCGAGCTGATCACCTCCGACGCAGCGATCTCGATCCAGCGCATGATGATGGCGCCGGAGACCGACGAACGCCTGCGCGAGCTGTTCTGGCAGGCCGGCCCGGAACGTACCTGCGAGGCCCTGGCCGATTTCCTGCGCGCGCGCGGCGAACGCGGCGAACTGGACATCCCCGACTATTACCTGGCTGGCCAGCAGTTCCTGACCCTGGTCAAGGGCGAAGTGCACATGCATATGATGTGCGGCATGCCACTGTCACCGGTGGAGTGCGACCCTCTTGCCCATGTGACCGCCAGCATCGACTTCTTCCTGCGCGCCTATGCGCCGCGAGGGGCCGGGACGGCCGGATAACCAAAACTGAACGAACCGGAGGTCGCGATGACTTCCGGCACTGCGACCCCGGCCACCCGGCAGCTGATGCTCTGGGCGCGCCGCCGGCCTCCGGCACCGGTAAAATGGCCGGCCCACTGCGCTGGATTTGAACCTCATGACGATTGATTACGCCCACGCCCGCGAACTGATGGTGGAACAGCAGATCCGTCCCTGGGACGTGCTGGACATCAAGGTGCTCGACGTCCTGGCCCGCCTGCCGCGCGAGGCCTTTGTCGCCGATGCACACCGGGCACTGGCCTATGCCGATGTTGAACTCCCGATCGGCCATGGCCAGAAGATGATGAAGCCGGTCATCGAGGGCCGTACCCTGCAGGCACTGGATCTGCAGCCGGGTGACGAAGTGCTGGAAATCGGCACCGGCAGCGGCTTCCTGGCAGCCTGCATCGGCGCGCTGGCGCGCGACGTGCTGAGCCTGGAGATCGACCCGGAACTGGCCGCCGCCGCGCGTGCCCGCCTGGACGCTTCCGGCCTGGGCACCAACGTCCGCGTGGAAGTGGCCGACGCCCTGTCCTGGCAGACCGAACGCCGCTTTGACGTGATCTGTGTCACTGGTGCGGTCGACGTGGTGCCGTCACAGTTCGCCTCGTGGCTGCGTCCGGGTGGTCGCCTGTTCGTGATCCATGGCCGTTCGCCGGCGATGGAGGCCCTGCTGGTCACGGCCGACGGCAGCACCGAGTCCCTGTTCGAGACCGATATCGATTACCTGCGTGGTGCCGCCCCGGCCCCCCAGTTCCACCTCTGAGTCCAAGGAAGCCGCAATGATCCGCCGATCCCTCGCTGTTGCGCTGGCCACTGCCCTGCTGCCGTTGTCCGCCCATGCCGCCGACCTGCTGCAGGTCTACGAAATGGCGCGCAATGGCGATCCGCAGCTGTCCGCCGCCGAATCCACCCGGCTGTACGACAAGGAAGGCGCCGTGCAGGCCCGCGCTGCCCTGCTGCCGCAGATCAACGGCCAGGCCACGCTGAACCGCTCGCGCAGCGAGGCGGACCATGACGCCAACTCCGGCACCGTGACCAGCAAGCGCCGCAACTACACGATCGAAGGGAGCCAGACGCTGTTCAACTGGACCCAGATCAACAACCTGCGTTCGCAGCGCGAGCTGAGCAAGGCGGCGGACTTCACCCTCGATTCGGCCAACGACAGCCTGATCGTGCGCACCTCGGCGGCCTACTTCAACGTGCTGGTGGCGATCGAATCGCTGAACGCCGCACAGACCAATGAAGCGGCCGCGAAGAAGCAGTTCGACTTCGCCGACAAGCGCCTGGAAGTGGGCCTGGCGCCGATCACCGACGTGCACGAAGCACGCGCCCAGTACGACCAGGCGCGTGCCAACACCATCGTTGCGCAGAACACCCTGGCCGATAACTACCAGGCCCTGACCGAACTGACCGGCCAGCCGGTGGTCAACCTGCGCGGCCTGCCGGCGGACTTCCGCCCGGAAGTGCCGGCCAACCGTGGCAACATCGATGAGCTGGTGCACCAGGCCACCAACCAGAATCCGGCGCTGAAGGCCCAGGAACTGAAGGTCAGCGCCGCCGAGGCTGGCGTGCAGGCCGCTCGTGGCGGCCATTACCCGACCCTGTCGCTGGGCGGAAGCTGGGGCAAGAGCGCAACCTGGGGTGACAGCACCGGTGCCGGCTCGTTGTCGCCGGATGCACGCACCAACAGCATCGGGCTGACCCTGAGCGTGCCGATCTTCGCCGGTGGCGCCACCCAGTCCGGCGTCCGCCAGGCACTGGCCCAGCGTGACATCGCCCAGGATGGCTACGAGCAGCAGAAGCGTGCCCTGGACCGCAACACCCGCAATGCCTACCAGACCCTGGTACAGGGCATCAGCGAAGTGGAAGCCCGCCGCCTGGCGGTGGTCTCGGCGCAGAGCGCGTACGACGCGTCGCAGGTCGGCCTGGAAGTCGGTACCCGTACCGTGCTGGACGTGATCCAGAACCAGCGCATCCTGTTCTCGGCGCAGCTGGATTATGCACAGGCCCGCTACACCTTCCTGCAGAACCGCTTGCTGCTGAGCCAGTCGCTGGGTGCGCTGGACGTGGCCGAGCTGCAGGACGTGAACCGCCTGCTGACCCAGGACGCGGGCAACCCGTCGACGACCACGCACTGAGTCGTCGCCCTGCCGGCAACGAAGAAGCCACCCGCGAGGGTGGCTTTTTTGTGGGCAGCGCGTACGGCCCCACCCAGGCATGGCGCAGATCCGCCGGCCGTCAGCCCGGCCACGCGCCTGCCCGCTCCACTGCGGCCAGCACGCACAGCGCCGCGGCCAGGGGCGCAAGCACCATCGCAGCCCCCGGCATAGGCGCGCGCACACGCAGTGCTGCCAGGCACAAAGCCGCCATCACCAGCAGGGTGGCCGGGCCCGGCAGCACCGGCAATGCATCGACGGGTGTTCCCAACGCCAGCAGCGCCGCCAGCACCACGGTGACTGGTATCAGCCGCGTCCGGAACCCGGGCGCTTCATCCGCGGCCACAGGCCAGAGCTGCGCTGCCAGATGTGTGGCCAACGACAACAGCACCAGCAACAGTGCTGCCAACCCGGCCATGCCCGCCAGCGGCAGCAACGGCAGCAGCCACTGCAACTGCGGATGGCCCTGCAATGCCACCGACAACGGCCGCGTACTGGCCAATGCCGGGAACTCGACCAGGCCGGCCTGCAACGCCGCCAGCACGATCAGCAGCAGCATTGCCAGCAGCAGCGCGGCCGCCAGCAGCCCTGGTGACCGCGCACGCACCTGCGGGCCACGCCCAGGAAACCCCAATGCCAGACCCACACTGGCAAACACCGCCAGCAAGGGCACGCTTGCCGCCAGCACCCCGCCGGGTCCAAACCGATAGGGCGCGGTGGCGTCCGGCAGCCACGGGATCCAGTTCGCGTAGTGCACGTGGCGGACCGCCAGCGCCAGCAGCAACAGCCCTACACCGATCTTCGCCGTCAACAGCACGCAGACCATCAGCGCGATGCGACGCGGAGGCAGCAACACGAACGCACCCAGCACCAGCAGGCTGGTGACGGCCATCACCGGATCCGGCAATGCGCTGCCGGTTTCAATACCGCGACTGGCAAACACCGCACGCGCGTGGCCCGCCATGGACTGCGCCACGCCGGCGCTGGTCACCACCAGCTCCAGCAGCAGCACAGCACCCAGCAGGCGCGCGACTGCCGTGCCCCAGGCGGCCCGCAGCGGGCCGTACAGGCCATCGGCTTCCGGCTGCTGCTGGTTCAGCTCGTGCAGGCAATACAGCATCGGCGCTGTGCCCAGTGCGGCCAGCAGCAGACTCAGTACGATGGCCGGGCCGGCCTGGGCGGCGGTGTACTGGCCGACCAGGGCGATCACGCTGCCCCCCAGCACCAGGGTCAACGCCACCAACGCGAAGTGATCCATTCCCAGCAGCGCGTGCCGGCCACGGCGGTTGTCGCTGTCCATCGCAAGCCCTCTTGATTCCGCCCATGCGCGGTCGACAGCAGGCTGGCAGCCTGCGCCAAAGGGCGGTATCAGAATCCGTACCGTGCGCATCGCGATGTGACCACAAACACGTTCGCAGCCACGCATCCGGTCCTGCTGCGACAGGAATCCGGTTGCTAAGCAGAATTGATGCAGTCGATCACGTCAGTCGGTCCACGTAGTGTCCGCCCTGGCGGTGTTGCTGCCCGGCTCAGCTGCGCGGCGGCGGCAGATGTGGCGCGACCAGCGCCAACGTGCGCTGCAGGGCACCGCGGCCATTGCTGACCAGCGTGCATCCAGCACGGGCCATGTCCTCGCGCGCCGCTGCGTCGCCCAGCAGGTGCTGCAGCAGGTCACCTACCGCCTGCACGTCCTCGCCGATCAGCAAGGCACCGGCCTCACGCATGCGCCGTGAGATCTCGGCGAAGTTGTGCAGGTGCGGACCGGTCACAGCGGCAGTGCCCATCGCCGCCGGTTCCAGCAGATTGTGGCCACCGATCGGCTGCAGGCTGCCGCCGACGAAGGCGACCTGCGCGCAGGCATAGAACGGCATCAGCTCGCCCAGGGTGTCGATGACGAATACATCCGTGCCGGCCTCCGGCCATTGCTTCGCGCGACGGGTCGTCACGTTCCAGCCCTGCTCGCGCGCCAGCGCCTCCACCTTCGGGAAGCGCTCGGGGTGCCGCGGCGCCCACAGCAACAACAGGTCGGGGTGCTGCTGGCGCAGGCGCCGATGCAGGTCGATCACCGCCTGCTCCTCACCATCGTGGGTACTGGCCGCGATCCACACCGGGCGCCCGGCGGGCACGCAGGCGTGGAACTGCTCGACGAAGCCCTGCACATCCGGCGTGGCGATATCGAACTTGAGGTTGCCCAGCGCCTGCACCTGTTCACGCGCAGCACCCAGCTGCACGAAGCGCTCGGCGTCGTCCTGCGACTGCGCGGCCACGCAGGTGACCGTGCGCAGCGCACGGCGGATCAGCGCCGCCAGCACCCGGTAACCGCGCAGCGAACGCGCGGACAGGCGGGCGTTGAGGATGTAGACCGGGATGCGACGGTCGCGGCAGCCGAACAGCATGTTCGGCCACAGCTCGGTTTCCAGGATCAGTGCCAGGCTGGGCTGGAAATGGCCGAGGAAGCGGTTGACACTGCCCGGTACGTCGTACGGCAGATAGACGTGATCCAGCGCGTCTCCCCACAGCGCGCGCACGCGCTCCGAGCCGGTCGGGGTGATGGTGGTGATGACCCAGCGGATGTCCGGACGCTGCTGGCGCAGGGCATTCACCAGCGGCGCGGCGGCATTGACCTCGCCCACCGAGACCGCGTGCAGCCAGACCCGCGGCTGGCCGGTCGGCTGCGGATACGAGGCATAACGCTCGTCCCAGCGCCGGAAGTATTCACGGACCCGGAAACCGCGCCAGACCAGGTGGTACACGGTGATCGGCAGCAGGATGTAGAGCACGGCCGAGTACAGGCCGCGCAGGATCCATTCGACAGGGTCTTTACGCATGCGGCAAGGATACGGGAGCCCCCCGGGAAAGACACGCAACCGGGTTGGTAGAATGGCGCCATGTCCGATGCCACCACCGCCGTCCGCCCGTCGCTGCGCGATCCCCGCAACTGGCCGATGTTCGCCGCCATGCTCGGCGCCTTCGCCATCGCCCGCCTGCCGTGGATGCTGCAGCGTGCGCTCGGCCGGGGCGTCGGCTGGATCAGCTGGCGCCTGCTCGGCAGCCGCCGTCGCGCCGCCGAGGTCAACCTGCAGCTGTGCTTCCCGGAGAAGGACGAAGCCTGGCGCCAGCGCCTGGTGCGCGACAGCTTCGACGCGCTGGGCGTGGGCGTGCTCGAGTGCATCCGCGCCTGGTGGGGCAGCATCGACCGCATCCGCCCGCAGGTGAAGATCGAAGGCCTCGAGCATCTGCGGCAGATGCAGGCCGAAGGCCGCGGCGTGCTGCTGGTCTCCGGCCACTTCATGACCCTGGAGATGTGCGGCCGCCTGCTGTGCGACTACGTTGACCTGTCTGGCATGTACCGCAAGCACAAGAACCCGGTGTACGAATGGGCGGTGAAGTTTGGCCGCCTGCGTTATGCCAAGGCGATGTTCGCCAACGAGGACATCCGCGCGACCGTGCGCCACCTGAAGAAGGGCGGCTTCCTCTGGTATGCGCCGGATCAGGACATGCGTGGCAAGGACACCGTGTTCGTGCCGTTCTTCGGCCATACCGCATCCACCATTACCGCCACCCACCAGCTGGCGCGGATGACCGGCTGCGCGGTGATTCCGTACTTCCACCGCCGCGAGGGCGGGAAGTACTTCCTGAAGATCGGCGCGCCGCTGGAGAATTTCCCCAGCGAGGATGTGGAAGCCGATACCACGCGGGTCAACCAGGCCATCGAAGAAATGGTGCGCGAAGCCCCGGACCAGTACCTGTGGATCCATCGGCGGTTCAAGCGCCAGCCCGGCGGCCGGAGCGATTTCTACAAGTAGCGGTGGGAGGGATGGCTTCATCCACGCATGGCGTGGATCTACTGCCTTGTCCGGCTTCATCCGCGTATGGCGTGGATTCAATGACGTGGGGCATTCTGAAGTAGATCCACGCCATGCGTGGATGCTCTTCGATTCCGTGCCGGGATTCACAACGGCCAGCGGCACCAGGCGTACGGGTACTCCCCCATCACGCACGCCAAGCCCGCACGGACCGGATTGGCCAGGATGTACATCGCCTTCTCGTGAAGGGATTCATCGCTGCGTACGGCGTGATCGTGGTAACCGTGCTGCCACAGCGACCCTCGCCGCTCCAATCGCCGATTCAGCAGCCGGCTGCTGCGTGATTTGAGCAGGGCCATGCACTCGGCCAGGGTTCCCCCGCGCAATTCCATCAACCAGTGCAGATGGTCGGGCATCACCACCCAGGTGAAGCTGTGGCTCACCCCCTTGCGCTCTACGAAGCGCAGTGCCTCAACCAGAATCGCTACGTTGGAAGCATCGGCAAAGAAGGGTTCACGATCGAGGGTTACCGTAGTCAATGAATAGACGTTACCGGTGCAGGAGTAACGACCGTAGCGGAGTCTTGGGCTGGCCATGGCCTCAGCGTGCGATACACACGGAGGCACGGCTAGTGGAGGTTGGCGCGTGTTTGCGTCGGTAAAGCCCCATCCACGCATGGCGTGGATCTACTACGGCGACGTTCGTTCGGTGACCGCCCCATGCACGCCATGGCGTGGATCCACCATGGGGACGTTTGTTCAGTACGTGGAGTAGAGCCACGCCATGCGTGGATGGACGATCACACCACCGTCGGCGTGTCATCCGTTTCGCGGGCCAACAGGCTGCCGGCGAACAACGCGGCCAGCATCACCGTCAGCCCCCCCCAGAACGCGGAATAGAACGCCAGGTGCGTGTTAAGCGGGAACACGGTGACCGCCAGCGCCAGCATCGCCGGGCGCGCACGCTCACGGGCGGCGGCCGGTGCATATCGCCAGGCCCGCCAGGCCTGGGCCACCGCAGCCAACCACAGCAGAAGGCCGAGCACACCGGTTTCCGCCAGGATCTCCAGCACGATCTGATGGGCATGCAACGCCGGGGCATCGCCCCACACCGCCGGTTCGTCGCCAGACACGCAGGCCGGATAGGCATCGCGGAAACCGCGCGCGCCGACCCCGTTGATCGGGTGCTCTTCAATCATGCAGGCCGCGGCGTCCCAGATCCGCGCGCGCCCCGACAACGCCTCGTCGACACCGCGTTCGCTCCCCTCCCAGGCCATCGCCGTACGTGCGAAGCGCTCACGCAGCTGCGGCACGCTGGCGGTCAGCACACCCGCTCCGAGCACAGCGACCAGCGCCAGCAGCACCAACCGCTTCCAGCCGAACTGGCGCACGCCGCTGTAGGCCAGCACCAGCGCGAAGGTGATCCACGACGCGCGCGAGCCGGCCAGCAGCAGCACGCAGCCCAGCGCCGCCGCAGCCAGGACCCACCCTGGATTGCCGAAGCGGCGCGCCAGCGGCAGCAACAGGAACGGTGAAAGGCTGGCCAGCACCTGGCCGAACTTCAGGTTGCACGGCCCGAGCGCGCCACTGAGGCGGTCGGCCAGCGCGGCTTCCTCGGCCGGGCACAGCGCATGGCCGCTGACGGCGAGCTTCAGCTGCTGCAGCGACCAGAACCACGGGCTGGTACCCGCCACCGACTGCACCAGCGCATCCAACGTCCACAGCGCGGTGATCAGCGCCAGGCCACCGAAGATCAGGTGGCGCCGCTGCGGCGTGGCCACCGCGATCGCCACCAGCCACATGAAGGGCAGGTAGCGCAGGCCGGCGGCCGCCTTGGTCCACGACGCCGCCGGATCGATCGCATCGAAGGCGGAGAACGCCTGCGGCAGCCAGTAACCGAGGAACAGGATCGAGGTCAGCGCCCACGCGGCGGGTGTCAGCAGGTGCGGGCGGCGCTGCAGGCGGCGCATGATCATGCGCACCGCGGCATAGAGCGCACCAAGACCCAGCACGGTTTCAGCGATGCCCGGCAACGGCCACAGCGCCACGTACGCCAGCACCCACCAGGGCGCCCAGCGCCCGGCGCGGTCCTCGCGCACGAGGGTTGCGGGGTCAGCCGACGAGGTCGGCATAGAGGCGGAGGGTGTCGCGCTGCATGGCCTGCAGGGTAAACGGGATGCGGGTCGGCAAGGACGGCGGCTGCGCCAGCAGGGCCAGCGCACGTTCACCCAGCGCCCGTGCATCGCCCAGCGGCACGGCGCCGGCCGGCTGCAGCTGCTGCAGCAGTTCGCCGACGCCGCCATGGTCCCAGCCCAGTACCGGGCGACCGACCGACAACGCTTCGACCACGGTGCGGCCGAACGCTTCGGGCTTGTCCGACAGCTGCAGGACCAGATCGCTGGCCGCATAGGCCTGGGCGATGCGCGCGGTCGGCGTGCTGATCTGCACGGCGTCGGTCACGCCCAAAGCAGCCGCCTGCCGGCGCAGGTCGGCCACGTAGGCTTCACGGCCGGGTTCATCGGTGCCCAGCATCCACAGCTGTGCCGGCACACCGGCCGTGCGCACATCCGCCAGCAACTGCAGCGCATGAGCATGCCCCTTCAGCCGGGTGCCACGCCCCGGCAGCAGCAGCAGCGGGCCCTCAACCTGCGCCAGCCACGGGTAATCGGCTACCAGCGCCAGTCGTGGCCGACGGTCGGCGCGGGCCACGCGGGGAAACTGTGCGACATCGACGCCGCGCGGAATCACCTGCAGCCTCGCTTCGGGAACCGTCGGGTAGTGCCGCTGCACATAGTCGCGCACGGTATTGGACACGCAGATCACGCGTTCACCGCTGGTCATCACCGCGCTGTAGCGGCTGGGCGAGTTCAACCCGTGCACGGTGGTCACCCAATGCGGGCGCTGTGCGGCAGGCATCGCGCGGATCGCGTACAGGCCCAGCCAGGCCGGCAGCCGCGAACGGGCATGCACGATGTCGGCGCCAACTTCAGCGAACAGGCGGCGCAGGGTCGGCAGGTGGCGCAGGGTCAGCAGCGATTTGCGGCCGATATCAAGGGTGAGGTGCTCGGCACCGCTATCGAGCAGCGGCTGCACCAGGCGGCCACCGGCGGAGACCACCAGCGCACGATGGCCGGCAGCGACCAGGGCCGCAGCAATTTCCAGGGTCGAGCGCTCGACACCGCCGGAGTGCAGCGCCGGCAGCAACTGCACCACGGTCAATCGGCGCATCGAAGGGGCGGCCGCTTAGTCGGCCAGCACGAACACGGAACCGCAGTACGGGCACTGCGCTTCGCCGTTGGGCTCGTCTTCGATCGGCAGGTACACGCGCGGATGCGAGTTCCACAGCGCCATTTCCGGGGTCGGGCAGCTCAGCGGCAGATCGCTGCGGTGCACGGTGTAGCGCTTCTCGGCGTTGGCGGGCGCAGTGGCGGTATGGCTCATGGCGGATGTCGATGAACGGGTTGCGAGGCCTGTGATTCTAGCATCTGGGCCGCCCCGACATTGCGCCGCAACGGGTCTTTGCGCGTACCGGGCCGATTCCCTGCGGCCCTGCATGCCACCTCGGGACGGGGTACCGGTGGAAATTCCCGATCGATCCTGCAGGTTCACGCCGAAAATCCGCCGACAACGATATTTCCCGCATTTGGATCGAACTAAATGGCACTTGTCAGGTTGCCACGGCTGTTGCAGGATCGGGCCAGGTCGTAAACCGGCCCACTCCAATCCGACCCGATCGCATGGCCCGCCCCCACCGGACCGGCATCGCCTCTTCCACTGCCATCCCGGCGGGCGGAGCGATGCTGTCCGTGGTGTCCGCCGATGCGGGTTCTGCCCGCCGCCTGCCCTTCCGGGAGACCCCTGCATGACCCTGTCCGATCCACGCCGCGCCCTGCTTCCGCTCGCCCTGGCCCTGGCCTGTGCGACTACCGCGATGCCGGTGCTGGCACAGGGACTGCAGACCTCGTTCGAACCGGGCCAGCCGGCGCCGGCACCGGCCGCAGGCGCACTGCAGGTCACGATCGGCAACGGCCCTGCTGCGCCTTACGCCGCCAAGCGCAATGCGGGCTACAGCGGCCTGCATGCACTGCGCTACAGCAGCGAAGGCGGCAGCGCGCGACGCGAGCTGTTCAAGGCGGACATGACCATCGAGGCCGATACCACCCTGTCGTGGCTGGTGCTGCCGGAGATCGTCGGCAAGGACACCGTGGCCTCGACCTATGTGTCACTGGACCTGCTGCTGGACGATGGCAGCCGCATTTCGGCCAGCGCTGCACGCGACCAGCATGGCGTGGCCATCGGTGCGCGCGCGCAGGGCGATTCGAAGACGCTGTATCCGCAGCAGTGGGCACGCAAGGCGGTGCGGCTGGGCGACGTGCCCGCGCTGAAGGGCCGCCGCGTGCTGGCGATCGAACTGGAGGTGGCCAGTGCCGACGGTGCACCGGTCTCGGGCTGGATCGATGACGTGCGCCTGGACACAGTGCCACGTCAGCAGCCAGCGCGCGTCTCCGACTGGGTGCTGACCACCCGTGGCACCCAGGCCAACGGCACCTTCTCGCGCGGCAACAATTTCCCGGCCACCGCGGTACCGCACGGATTCAACTTCTGGACCCCGGTGACCGATGCTGGCGCACTGAACTGGCTGTACCGCTGGAACGAACAGAACGACGCACAGAACCGCCCGCAGCTGCAGGCGCTTGCACTGAGCCATCAGCCCAGCCCGTGGATGGGCGACCGCCAGACCTTCCAGGTGATGCCCTCGGCCAGCCGTGGCGTGCCGGAGGCCGACCGTCGCAAGCGCGCGCTGTCATTCGAGCGCAGGCATGAAAGCGCGCGCCCGTATCGCTACGACGTGCGCTTCGACAACGGCATCGCGGCCGCCATCGCGCCGACCGATCATGCCGCGCTGTTCCGCTTCGAGTTCCCCGAGGGCGGCGACGCCAACCTGCTGTTCGACAATGTCGATGCACGCGGTGGCCTGACCCTGGACGCTGCCACGCAGACACTGTCCGGCTACACCGATACGCGCAGCGGGCTGTCCAACGGCGCCAGTCGCATGTACGTGGTGGCCAGCTTCGACAGGCCGTGGCGCAGCAGTGGGCGCCTCAACACCGGCCGACCGACCGGCTACATCAAGTTCGATGCCGGCAGCGACCGGCGGGTGACCATGCGCATCGCCACCTCGCTGATCTCGGTGGAGCAGGCACGGCACAGCCTTGCCCTGGAAATCGCCGCAGCCGATACGCTGGAAAGCGTGGCCGGCCGTGCGCAGGATGCATGGGATGCGCGCCTGGCCCGTTTCGACATCGGCGATGCCAGCGACGACCAGAAGACCACGCTGTACTCCAGCCTGTACCGGCTGTTCCTGTACCCCAATTCCGGCCATGAGAACGTGGGCAGCGCCGCCGCACCGGAGTGGCGCTACGCCAACCAGGCCAGCGCCAGCGATGACAACACCGAGGGCAGCGCGACCCGCAGCTATGCCGCCGTGCGCGACGGCAAGGTATTCGTCAACAACGGCTTCTGGGACACCTTCCGCACCACCTGGCCGGCCTATGCGCTGTTCACGCCCGACGATGCCGGGCAGCTGGTGCAGGGCTTCATCGAGCAGTACCGCGCCGGCGGCTGGATCGCACGCTGGTCATCGCCGGGCTACGCTGATCTGATGGTCGGCACCAGCTCCGATGTGGCCTTCGCCGATGCATGGCTGAAGGGCGTCGGCGGTTTCGATCCGGCCGAGGTCTATGCCGCCGCGCTGAAGAACGCGACCGTGGTGCCGCCGGACCGCCATGTCGGCCGCAAGGGCATGAACCGTTCGACCTTCCGCGGCTATGCCAGTGCCGACGTGCACGAAGGCATGTCGTGGACGATGGAAGGCGCACTCAATGACTTTGGCATCGCCAACATGGCCGATGCCCTGGCCAAGCGCGCGACCGCGCCCGCCGCACGCGAGCGCTACAGCACCGAGGCCGACTACTTCCGCCATCGCGCCGCCAGTTACGCGACGATGTTCGATCCGGCGGCAGGCTTCTTCCAGGGCCGCAAGGCCGATGGTCGCTGGCGCGTGGACGCAAAGGCCTACGATCCGCGCGTGTGGGGCCACGACTACACCGAATCCAATGGCTGGACCTTCGCCTTCACCGCCGCCCACGATGGCGAAGGCCTGGCCGCGTTGTATGGCGGCCGCGAAAAGCTGGCGGCGAAGCTGGATACCTTCTTCGCCACACCTGAAACCGCGGACCCGGCACTGGCCGGCTCGTACGGCGGCACCATCCACGAGATGACCGAAGCGCGCGACGTGCGCATGGGCATGTATGCGCACAGCAACCAGCCGGCGCACCACATCCCGTGGATGTACCTGTACGCCGGGCAGCCGTGGAAGACCCAGCAGCACGTGCGCGAGATCCTGTCGCGGTTGTACGTCGGCAGCGAGATCGGCCAGGGCTACCCGGGCGATGAGGACAACGGTGAAACCTCGGCATGGTACGTACTGGCCTCGCTGGGCCTGTACCCGCTGCGCATGGGCGCCCCGGAGTACGTGATCGGCTCGCCGGCATTCGAGCATGCACGGGTGGAGCTGCAGGGTGGTGCGGTGCTGACCGTGAACGCGGCCAACAACTCGCGTGAGAACGTCTACGTGCAGTCGCTGAAGATCAACGGTACGCCGTGGACGAAGACCTGGGTGCCGCACGACCTGATCGCCAAGGGCGCGACCCTCGACTTCGTGATGGGACCCCGCCCCTCGCGCTGGGGCAGCGGCGTGGACGATGTGCCGCGCTCGTTGACCGCGCGCGGCCAGCACCCGCAGCTGCTGCACGACCTGCTCGGCAGCGGCGCGAAGGCGACGCTGGCCGATGGCCGTGCCCTGCCCGCGCTGGTCGATGACGATGCCGGCACCACGGTGGGTCTGGTCGCCGGTGCAACCATCGCGCTGACCGGCCTGGCCGAGGGCACCCCGACGATGTACACGCTGACCAGCGGTGACGGCCGCATCCAGGGCGGTGAGTGGACGCTGGAGGCGCGCAACGGCGGCGGCAGCTGGGCCGTGCTCGACCAGCGCAGCGGCGAAGACTTCGAATCCGCCCGCCAGACCCGTCCGTTCCGCATCGCCAAACCCGGTCGTTACAGCGAGTACCGCCTGCGCCTGGCGGCACCGGCACGGCTGCCGCTGGCGGAGATCGAACTGCTGGCGGCCGGCACCGTACAATGAGCTGCATGCGCTTCCGTCTACTGCCTCTGGCCCTTGTTGCCCTGTCCTTCTCAAGCTTCGGCCAGACCCAGGCGTTCGATACGCAGCTGACCCGCGACGGCGTGACGCTGAACTACCAGGACGCCCGTGGCGCCCTGGCCGCACCGCAGCGCAAGCGGGTGATCGATACGTTCTTCTTCGCGTACCTGCGCGAACGTGCGGACTTCCATCCCGCTGCGCCGTCAATGGTGCGTATCGTGATCGATCCGGCCTACACCGGCATCGCCTTCGTCGGCGACAAGGACCAGGCAGCGACGATCACCATCAATCCGGGTTGGCTGGAGCAGCATCCGAACGACATCGACCTGGTCACCCATGAGGCGATGCACATCGTGCAGGGGTATCCCGGCTATGGCGATGCACGGGTACCGGGCTGGCTGGTGGAAGGCATCGCCGACTACGCGCGCGACCGCTACGGCATGGACAATGCCGCGGCCGGTTGGGCACTGCCCGGCAAGGTCGAGAAGGGGCAGAACGTGGACAGCGGCTACCGGGTGACCGGTGCGTTCCTGAAGTGGGCGGAGGCGGAACATCCCGGCCTGGTGCTGGCACTGGACAAGGCCCTGCGCGACGGCCGCTATACGCCGGCGCTGTGGCAGAAGCACACCGGCAAGGCACTGCCGGCGCTGTGGACGCAGTACGCCAAGCCGCGTTCGGACGCACCGCCGCCGGCGCCGGCACGGCGCGGCAAGCGGCACTGACACCCACGCACCGCACGTTCGCCGGGCATTGCCCGGCGCTACCGCATTGCTGCCTCAGCGCGACTGCACGAAACCTGCGTAGAGCGCGAACAGCTGCTGGAAATACCGCCGGGTCACTCGATTGCGCATGACACTTTCGCCGATGGGGAGGTGGTCGGGCCCAGGGTGGGAAGGCCGGTCCGGTCCCTTCCCACGGCCGGGCCGCGTGGGCGTATTGGGCCGCAATGGCGTTGCAGGGAAATGACCGGGTTGCGTAGCGCGTGTGGCACAGCCCGGAGGTAGAGCCGGCCGCTGGCCGGCTGCCGTCGTGCGCCTGGACATCATCGGGGTTGCCGGCCAGCGGCCGGCACTACCCGTTTCCGCTTTGCGGAAACAGAAACGCGCAGCGACCGCGGCGATTGCGAAATGACCGGGTTGCGTAGCGCGTGCGGCACAGCCCGGAGGTAGAGCCGGCCGCTGGCCGGCTGCCGTTGTGCGCCTGAACATCATTGGGGGTTGCCGGCCAGCGGCCGGCACTACCCGTTTCCGCTTTGCGGAAACAGAAACGCGCCCCGTAGGGCGCGTTTCTGCAGCTGTCGCCGGAAAGAAGGCTTACGCCTTCTTTTCCGCTTCCAGCTGCTTCCTGATCTGCGCATCGACCGCCGCAATCGCGGTCATGTTCAGGATCCTGCGCGAGGTCGCGCTGGTGGTCAGGATGTGCACCGGCTTGTTCACGCCCATCAGGATCGGGCCGATCGCCACGCCGTCGGTGAACACACGCACCAGGTTGTAGGCGATGTTGGCCGCTTCCAGGTTCGGCAGCACGAACAGGTTGGCGCGACCCTGCAGGGTCGAGCCCGGCAGCAGCTTCTGGCGCAGCGCTTCATCCCATGCGGTGTCGCCCTGCATTTCGCCGTCCACGTTCAGACGCGGGTTGCGCTTGAGCAGCAGCTCGCGTACCTGGCGCATCTTCAGCGCGTCCTTCGAATCGTGGCTGCCGAAGTTGGAGTGCGACAGCAGCGCCACCTTCGGCTCGATGCCGAACAGCTTCATGCGGTAGGCCGCCTGCAGGGTCGCTTCGCACAGCTGCTCGGCGGTCGGGTCTTCCTGCACGTGGGTATCGACGAAGAAGAACACGCCCTGCTGGTTGATCACGCCGGTCATCGCAGAGGTCGAGGTGACCTTCGGCTCCAGCGGCAGCACGCTGCGCACGTAGCCCAGCTTCTTGTGGAAGCGCCCGACGATGCCGGTCAGCATCGCATCGGCTTCGCCACGGGCCACCATCACCGCCGCGATCAGGGTCGGGCGCGAACGCATCAGGTTCTTCGCCGCGGCCACGGTCACGCCACGACGGCCGGTCAGGCCGTGGTAGTACTGCCAGTATTCGTTGAAGCGCGGGTCGTCGTTGATGTTGGTGACTTCAACGTTCTCGCCGATCTTCAGGCGCAGGCCGAGGCGTTCGATGCGCGATTCGATCACTTCCGGGCGGCCGATCAGGATCGGGTGTGCCAGGCCGTCGTCGACCACGTTCTGCACCGCCTGCAGCACCACTTCCTCTTCGCCCTCGGCGTACACCACGCGCTGCTTGTCGCTGCGCGCGCGGTCGTAGACCGGCTTCATCATCAGGCTGGTGCGGTAGACGAACTGGGCCAGCTTGTCACGGTAGGCGCCCATGTCCTCGATCGGGCGCGAGGCCACGCCCGAGTCCATCGCGGCCTGGGCCACGGCGGCCGACAACTCCACCAGCAGGCGGCGGTCGAACGGGCGCGGAATCAGGTATTCGCGGCCGAAGCTCGGGGTCTCGCCGCCATAGGCCGAACCCATGTCGGTGGCCGCACGACGCGCCAGCGCCGCAATGGCGCGCACGCAGGCGATCTTCATTTCCTCGTTGATCGCGGTGGCGCCTACGTCCAGCGCACCGCGGAACAGGTACGGGAAGCACAGCACGTTGTTGACCTGGTTCGGGTAGTCCGAACGGCCGGTGCCGATGATCGCGTCCGGACGGGCGGCGCGCGCCACCTCCGGCATGATTTCCGGGGTCGGGTTGGCCAGCGCGAAGATCACCGGGTCCGGCGCCATGGTCTTGACCATGTCGGCAGTCAGGATGCCCGGTGCCGACAGGCCCAGGAAGATGTCCGCGCCGTCGACGATCTCGGCCAGGGTGCGCTTGTCGGTGTCGCGCGCATAGCGCTGCTTTTCCGGATCCAGGTCGGTACGACCGGTGTGGATCACGCCCTCGCGGTCGAAGGCGAGGATGTTTTCCGGCTTCAGGCCCAGCTGCACCAGCATGTTCACGCAGGAAATGCCGGCTGCGCCCATGCCCGTGGTCGCCAGCTTCACGTCCTCGATCTTCTTGCCGGTGATCGCCATGGCGTTGAGCACGGCCGCGCCGACGATGATCGCCGTGCCGTGCTGGTCGTCATGGAACACCGGGATCTTCATGCGCTCGCGCAGCTTGCGCTCGACCACGAAGCATTCCGGCGCCTTGATGTCTTCCAGGTTGATGCCGCCGAAGGTCGGCTCCAGCGAGGCGATGATGTCGACCAGCTTGTCCGGGTCGGTTTCATCCACTTCGATGTCGAACACATCGATGCCGGCGAACTTCTGGAACAGCACGCCCTTGCCTTCCATCACCGGCTTGCCGGCCAGCGCGCCGATGTTGCCCAGGCCCAGCACCGCGGTGCCATTGGAGATCACCGCCACCAGGTTGCCGCGGGCGGTCAGCTCGCTGGCCTGCTGCGGGTCGGCCTTGATCGCTTCACAGGCGTACGCCACGCCCGGCGAATACGCCAGCGACAGGTCGCGCTGGGTCAGCATGGGCTTGGTAGCGGAAACCTTGATCTTTCCCGGCGGGGACATCCGGTGGTAATCGAGGGCGGCCTGTTTGAAATCTTCGTTGGACATCGATGTGGGTTACATGAATGGGCAGAAGGGACAGGGGATGATACCCCCGTTGGAGCGTCTGGACCTGTCGCTATCCTGTCGCAGGCATGCTGCGACTGCACAATTCCGTGCCGTATGCGACGGTACCGGGATGCCAGCATCGGCGCCCCCGATGACAGCCATGGGACGCCCTGAAACGCCGCGGGGCCGTACCACTGTCGTGATCGGCCCCGCGGTACCACACACCTGGGTCAGCCCTTGGCCGGCAGCGCCTCGGGCAGTGCGTCCACCGGCGGCGGCAGCTCGCTTTCGCGGCCATCCAGCGCCAGCTGCAGGCGGTTGCGGTCCAGCGCGCCTTCCCAGCGCGAAACCACCACGGTGGCCACCGCATTGCCGATGAAGTTGGTCAGCGAGCGGCATTCGCTCATGAAACGGTCCACGCCCAGGATCAGCGCCATGCCGGCCACCGGTACCTCCGGCACCACGGCAAGGGTGGCGGCCAGGGTGATGAAGCCGGCACCGGTGACGCCGGCCGCACCCTTGGAGCTGAGCATGGCAACCAGCAGCAGGGCGATCTGGTGGCCCAGGGTCAGTTCGGTGTTGGTGGCCTGGGCAATGAACAGTGCCGCCAGGGTCATGTAGATGTTGGTGCCGTCCAGGTTGAACGAGTAGCCGGTCGGGACCACCAGGCCCACCACCGACTTGCTGCAACCGGCGCGTTCCATCTTCTCCATCAGCGACGGCAGCGCCGACTCCGACGAGGAAGTGCCCAGCACCAGCAGTAGCTCGGCCTTCAGGTAGCGCGCCAGCTTGAACACCGAGAAGCCGCACAGTCGGCAGACCACACCGAGGATCACCGCCACGAACAGGAACGCGGTGAGGTAGAACGAGCCCACCAGCCACGCCAGGTTGACCAGCGAACCGACGCCGTACTTGCCGATGGTGAAGGCGATGGCGCCGAAGGCACCGATCGGGGCGGCCTTCATCAGGATGTGCACCAGCTTGAACACCGGGGCGACCAGCGCCTCCAGGAAGTTCAGGATCGGCTTGCCCTTCTCGCCCACCGAGGCCAGCGCGATGCCGAACAGCACCGCGATGAACAGCACCTGCAGGATGTTGCCGTCGACGAAGGCGCTCACCAGCGTCTTCGGAATGATGTCCATCAGGAAACCGACCAGGGTCAGGTCGTGCGACTTCTCGACGTAGCTGTGCACCGCGGTCTGGTCCAGCTCGGCCGGGTTGATGTTCATGCCGGCGCCGGGCTGTACCACGTGCGCCACGATCATGCCCACGATCAGTGCCAGCGTGGAGAAGAACAGGAAGTACGCCATCGCCTTGGCGAACACCCGGCCCACCGTGCGCAGGTGGGTCATGCTGGCGATGCCGGTGACGATGGTGAGGAAGATCACCGGCGCGATGATCATCTTCACCAGGTTGATGAAGGCATCGCCGAGCGGCTTCATCTTCTCGCCGATCAGCGGTTCGTAGTGGCCGAGGATGGCGCCCAGGACGATCGCCACGATCACCTGGAAATACAGCTGGCGATAGATCGGCAACGGCTTTGCAGGCGCCGGGGCTGCGGTCGGGATGTGCATGGCGGACTCCGGAAGGGGCGTTTTCAGGCACGTACGGCCCCGGGACAGCACGGGAACCGTTACCGTGGAAACTGATCGCAGGCCCTGTGCTGCATGCGCAGGAGGTGCGACCAATGGACGCCTTTGTACGCGCCGGGCACGCCGGCGCAGATAACCTATTGGTACTAGCCTCCCGGTTCAGGTGGCGGCGATGCCTACACTGGCGCCGCACCGCCCGATCCTGGGGAGGCCGGTGGCCCGTGCTGAACGGCCGGGCGCGTCATTGCGAAAGTTTCGGCCCCTGCGGCCGTTGTTGTCCTGTCCACACGCAATCTGAGAGAGCCGCACCCAACATGCGCCCGATTCCCACCTTGCTGGCCCTGTCGCTGGCCGCGCTTCCCGCCTTCGCTTCGGCTGCCGATTTCGACAACTGGCCGACCAAGTACGCCTTCGGCGACGGCACCGAGTTGGCCGCTACCGCCAACATCGCCTACGACTACAACGATTTCTCCTCGGGCAGCGGCCTGGAGGACGACGACGCCGTGCGCCGCAAGGAGTTCGGTGCGACGCTGAAGAAGAAGGGGGTCTACGACGCGATGGTCTACTACGACTTCCAGTCCGATACCTGGCTGGACGTGTTCGTGCGCTTCGAGAGCAAGGCCTTCTTCGGTCGCGACATCGGTCGCTTCCGCTTCGGCTATATGAAGACCCCGGTCGGCCTGGATGCGAACACCTCTTCGCGCGCCGGCAGTTTCCTGGAAACCGCACTGCCCGTGCAGGCCTTCTACGAAGGCCGCCGCACCGGCGTGGAATGGGTGCTGGAGCGCCCGCAGTACCTTCTGCAGGCCGGCGCCTATGGCGGCAAGGACCTGCAGGGTGACAACCCCGGCACCACCCAGGCAGTACGTGCGGTGTGGACCCCGGTGAAGGCGCCGGGTGACGTGATCCACCTGGGCCTGGCCTACTCGCAGGAAAATCCGCGCGGTTACAGCGATGGCCGTGACGTGCACCACGAGGCCAGCGCGCGCCTTCGCGCACGCCCGGAAGCCGGCCTGACCGACATCCGCTACGTCGATTCCGGCGCCTTGGTCACCGCCGACCAGATCCGCCGCACCGGCCTGGAAGGCATCTGGATCCGCGGCCCGTTCTCGCTGCAGGCCGAAGCCCTGCGCGCCACGGTCACCCGCCATGACGGCAAGCCCGACTACACCGGCAGCGGCCAGTACGCGATGGCCAGCTGGGTGCTGACCGGCGAGTCGCGCCCGTACAACGCAGGTGCCGTGGCCAACATCAAGCCGGCGCACGACTACGGCGCGGTGGAACTGGTGGCCCGTTACAGCCGCATGGACCTGGACGATGGCAGCATCCTTGGTGGCCGCCAGCACGACCTGACCCTGGGCGCGAACTGGTACCTGACCAGCCACTTCAAGTTCCAGGCCAACTACGTGAAGGTCGACGCCAGCCGTCGCGGTGTGCACAGCACGCCGGAGATCTTCGAGCTGCGCGCGCAGATGCACTTCTGACCCCTTCCACGTCAGATCCCGGCGGGCGTGCACGTCACGCCCGCCGGCCCTGCGTAGACTGCCGCCATGTACTGGCTCAGCCGCCATCGGATGCTGTTGCTGACCATCCTGGTGATGGTCGGTGGCACCGTGCTTTGTGCGGTCGCCGCCGGCCACTACGCCTGGCGGCGCGCCCTCGGCGAGGAAAGCAGCCAGGTGCAACGCCAGCTGCAGCTGTACGGCCAGGGCCTGCAGCAGCGCATCGACCGCTTCGGCACGTTGCCGCAGGTACTGGCGCTGGATCCGGATCTGCTGCACGCCCTGCGTGTGCCGCCCTCGCCCACCGAACAGCAGCGGCTGAACCTCAAGCTGCAACGCGCCAATGAAGTCACCCGTGCCTCGACCCTGACCCTGGTCGGCCATGACGGCGTGGCAGTGGCGGCCAGCAACTGGGACCAGCCGACCAGCAACGTCGGCGAGAACTACAGCTACCGCCCCTACTACCGGCAGGCACTGGCGCAGGGCCGCGGCCGCTTCTACGGCATCGGCATGACCACCGGCGTACCCGGCTACTACCTGTCGCAGGCCATCGAGGAAGATGGCAAGCGGCTCGGCGTGGTGGTGATCAAGGTCGAGCTGTCGGCGCTGGAACAGGAATGGTTGAGCAGCCCGGACGTGGTGCTGGCCAGCGACGACCATGACGTGGTGTTCCTGGCCAACCGTGACAGCTGGCGCTACCGCCTGCTGCGCCCGCTGGGCGCCGATGAGCGCCGCGAAATGCTGGACGCCCGCCAGTACGCCGACCGCGCGTTGCAGCCATTGCGCGCGCGTACTGAAGACGTGCTTGCCGATGGTGGCCGCATGGTGCGCCTGCTCGATCCCGCACTGCCGCAGCCGATGCTGTGGCAAAGCCTGCCGCTGCCCGCCGAAGGCTGGAACCTGCATCTGCTGCACGACGCCAGCGCCGCCACCGCCGCCGGTCGCGCGGCCGCGCTTACCGGAGGTGCTGCGTGGCTGGCGCTGGGCTTCCTGGTGCTGTTCGTGCAGCAGCGCCGGCGCCTGGCCAAGCATCGCCTGCGCAGCCGCCGCGAGCTGGAAACCCTGCTCAAGCAGCATGCACAGGAACTGCGCACCGCACAGGATGGCCTGCTGCAGGCCGCCACCGATGCCGACAGCGGCCTAAGCCGCAGCCTTGAACACCTGCCGCAGGGCGTGGTGGTGATCGACCGGGACCTGCGTCTGGTCGCATGGAATTCGCGCTACCTGGAACTGTTCCGTTTCCCGCTGGACCTGGTGCGCGTGGGGCGGCCCATCGAGGAACTGTTCCGCTTCAACGCACGCCGTGGCCTGCTCGGTCCCGGCCCAGTCGACGAGGCCATCGAGCGTCGCCTCAACCACCTGCGCAGCGGCCGTCCGCACATGCGCGAAAGTGAGAAGGACGACGGTACGGTGCTGGAAATCCGCGGCAACCCGCTGCCCGACGGCGGTTTCGTCACCAGCTACGCCGACATCACCAGCTACAAGAATGCTGCACGCGAACTGCGCTCGCTGGCCGATGCACTGGAACACCGCATCGCCGAACGTACCCACGACCTGGACGAAGCACGCCGCGAGGCCGAACAGGCCAACCGCTACAAGACCCGCTTCGTCGCCTCGGCCGTGCACGACCTGCTGCAACCACTCAACGCAGCACGCATGTTCGTCTCGGTGCTGCGCGGCAAGCTGAGCGACCCGGCGCAGCAGCAGACCAGCGATCACATCGACGCTGCATTGGCCGCGCAGGATGCGATCCTCAACAGCCTGCTGGATATCGCGCGGCTGGAATCGGGCAGCCTGCCGACCCGTGTGCAGGCGTTCCGGCTCGGGCCGCTGCTGCAGACACTGGCGCGCGAATTCGGCATCGCCGCGCAGTCACGTGGCCTGGTGGTGGACTGGGTCGATACCGATGCGGTGGTGGTCAGCGATGAAGCGCTGCTGCGCCGCATCCTGCAGAATTTCCTGTCCAACGCGCTGCGCTACAGCGAACGTGGCCGCGTGCTTCTGGGCTGCCGTCGCCGCGAAGGCCTGCTGTGGATCGAAGTGCACGACCAGGGCCCCGGCATCCCCGATGCGTTGCAGGGCGAGATCTTCGAGGAATTCCGCCGCCTGCACGACGGCCAGCAGCGCGGTGCCGGCCTTGGCCTGGCCATCGTCGACCGCATCGGCCGCCTGCTCGGACATCCGATCCGGCTGCGCTCGCAGCTGGGCCAGGGCAGCGTGTTCGCCGTGGGCGTGCCGTTCGGCGACGCCAGCGCGATACCCGCCACCGCGCCCGCGCCGGTGCTGGCGCAGGAACCGGCGGCGGACAACCCGCTGCGAGGGCGCCGGGTGTGGGTGATCGATGACGATCCGCACGTGTGCGCGGCCAGCCGCGCGCTGCTGGAGCGCTGGGGCTGCGAGGTGCTGCTGGCCGATGGCCCGCAGGCAGCGCTGCAGTTGGCCACGACGGCAACCGTGCCGGAGCTGGTGCTGCTGGATGTGCGCATGGGCGATCACCACGGGCCGGTGCTGTACGAGACATTGGCAGAGCTGTGGCGGGCCCGCCCGCCGGTGGTGCTGGTCACTGCCGAGCGCGATGCGGGATTGCGTGAGATGGCTGCCGAGCGTGGCTGGGGAATGATGGCCAAGCCGGTGAAGCCGCCGGCGCTGCGGGCGCTGATGAGTCAGTTGTTGATCCGGCATCGCGGGTAGTTTCCAGCCAACGGCGCAGCCCCTCGTGGGTGGTGTCTGGTTGGTCGTGGAAAGCAGAAGCCGTGGTGGGCCGGTCGGGTTGGGTGCACGGGGGACGCCGTGAATCCATCCCTGGAGGCTTGGCAGCCGCATCCATGCGGCTGACACCCCCGCGAACCCAACCCGACCGGCCTCTGACAGATTTCGGTGGCCTGCCACCCACGGAGAAGAAAAAGAAGAACAAAAGCCGGTCGCGCGCTGCGCTTGCTCGTGTAGAGCCGAGCCCATGCTCGGCATCGCGGACCGGCCGCAAAGCAGCCGAGCGTGGGCTCGGCTCTACAAAAGGCGGCCTGCCAGGCTGCCTTTGCTTTTGATGTTCTTTTCTCTTCCGTGGATGGATGCGCACGGAACCTGTCCGTGGCCGGGCAGGTGGGCTGCGTAGGGGCGTGAGCCGCATGGGCCCGAGGCATGCCTCGGGCGGGTTGGGCAGGACGCCCAACCCCGGTCTTGCCGTGTGCGCAGGACTGCGCACACGAGCAAGCGGCGACCGAGCTTACATGGACGTACTTGCAGCGGCCCCTGTGCAGTCCACCTGCCCGGCCTCACCCATGAACTGCTCTACGTGTCCACCCACGAGGGGCTGCGCCGTTGGCTGGAAACTACAACCCGATGCCCGCGTCGCCTTCCGGCTCCAGCGCCTTCACCAGCACTGCCGCCTGCGTGCGGCTATGGCATTCGAGCTTCTTCAGGATCGCGGTGACATGCACCTTCACCGTGTTCTCGGCCAATCCCAGCGTATAGGCGATCTGTTTGTTGAGCAGGCCATCGGCCAGGCACAGCAACACGCGGAACTGCTGCGGGGTCAGCTGGGCCAGGCGGCTGGCCAGCAGGGCGTCGGCCTCGGAGCGTTCGGCGGCCATCGCCGGGAACCACAATCCACCATCGAGCACCGCCTGCACGGCCTCGCCAATGGTCTCGGCCGGGGCCGACTTCGGGATGAAACCGGCGGCACCGAACTGCTGGGCGCGGCGAATCACACGGGGGTGGTCGTTGGACGAGAGGATCACCACCGGAATGTCCGGATGCGAGCCGCGCACGTGCAGCAGCGCGGAGAAACCGTGTGCACCGGGCATGGTCAGGTCGAGCAGCACCAGGTCCACGTCCGGGTGCGCGTCGAGGGCTTCGGCCAATGCCTCGGCGCTGGCGACCTCGCGCACCTGCGCCAGCGGCAGGCTCTGCCGCAATGACTGCACCACCGCCGAACGCAGCAGCGGGTGGTCATCGGCGATCAGGATGGTGTATTCGCTCATGCCGCCATTGTACGGGCAGGCCGTCGCCTCAGCGCCCTGCCGGCTCCACGCTGCTGCGCCAGGCATCGAGGAACTGGCGGCGCTTGAGTGCATCCAGGTACACCAGCAGGCCCGGGCCCAGCTGGATCGGGCGGCGGCTGCGGCCGGGCGCATCGTCGCCACGTGCGCTGCCGGTGACGATCGGCATCAGCCGTGCCTCGCGTGACAGCACCTGCTGGCCACGCGGCGACAACAGGTAGTCGAGGAAGCGCCGGGCTTCTTCCGGGTGTGGGCCGGTGCGTGGAATCACCG
Source organism: Stenotrophomonas sp. FR024 (assembly GCF_047500745.2). NCBI lineage: Bacteria > Pseudomonadati > Pseudomonadota > Gammaproteobacteria > Lysobacterales > Lysobacteraceae > Stenotrophomonas > Stenotrophomonas sp. FR024. The sequence continues at coordinate 10,263 of NZ_JAXAXM020000008.1, read as the reverse complement.
CGGTACGCAGTACCACCAGCGTGTAGTCCTCGGGCTCCACAATCGCCAGCGGAGCACCCGCGTCGATGCGCGCCTGCGCGTAAGAGCCGAGCACGTTGTAGACCAGCGACAGCTGTCCGCTGGCCACCTTGTCCAGCAGCACGCCGGTGCGCTCCTCGCGCACCACATCGTTGTCGCCCAGCGCGCCCAGCAGCGCACCGGCGATGCTGCCACGCTGCGCATCCTGCGTTGACAGCAGGTAGCCGACGCTGCTGCGTTCGATGTCATAGGTGCCGACCCTGCCGCGCAGCGGTGCGCCTTCGGCGCGCAACCGGTCCAGCAGTTGCCGGCGCGTGTGCGGCACCCTCGCAGCCGTCAGCGCGCGGGTGTTGTAGACCATCACCACCGGCTCGTAGCTGATGCCGAATGCCTCGTTGCGCCACTGCGCCCAGGCCGGCAGCGCGGCGGTCTGCGCGGAGCGGTGCGGCAGTGCATGACCATCGTTGACCAGCTTGGTCTGCAGGTCCATGCCACTGGAGATCAGCAGGTCCGGCGATGCCGGTCCGCCGCGGTCGTGCAGGTACCGCGCGTACAGGTCCTGGGTGATGATGTCCTCGTACACCACTTCGGTGCCCGGGTGCAGCCGCTGGTAATCGGCGATGACCACCGCGAACACTTCGATGTCGGTGGTGCCGTGGATGCGCAGCTGCGCCGTGGTCTTTGCCTGTGCGGGAAAACGGCGCACATCGCCGGGCGCAGCCAGCACCGGCAGGGCCAACAGCAAGGCAACGGCAGCAGTGAACAGGCGGATCATGGACTGCTCCGGGGCAGGCGGATGGTGGCGATCAGCCCGCCCTGAGGACGATTGCTGAGGTCGATGCGGCCACCGTGGCTGTCGACCACACGCTTGACGATGGCAAGGCCCAGCCCGGCGCCGCCGGACGGCGCGCCCTCGCCACGGGCGAAGCGCTCGAACACGCGTTCGGCATCGGCGGCGGCAATGCCGGCACCGTGGTCGGCGATAGTCAGCACGGCCTGCCCGCCTTCCACGGTCAATGCGATCTGCAACGGCCCATCACCACCGTACTTCAACGCGTTGTCGACCAGGTTCTTGATCGCCTCGCGCAGCAGCAGCGCATCGCCATGCACCTGTACCGGCTCGGCGGTCATCGCCAGCTGCACGCGCGGCGCCGGGCCGGCCTGCGGCAGCGCTTCATGCAGGGCCTGGTGCACGGTCTCGGCCAGATCCACTGCAGCAAAGCGCTGCAGATGCGAACGATGGATCACGCTGGCATCGCTGAGCAACTGATTCAACAACCGGCTCATGTGGGTGGCGTTGCGCTCGATCGCCTGCAGGCTGCGCCGCATGTCTTCGGGATCGTCGTCATCCAGCGCCAGCTGTGCCTGCGCACGCAATGCCGCCAACGGCGTGCGCATCTGGTGCGCGGCCTCGGCCATGAACGCACGCAAGGTCTCGTTGCTGCTGGACAGGCGTTCCATGAAGCGGTTCAACGCCGCCACCATCTGGTCCATCTCGCGCGGTACACGGGCATCCAGCGGCTTCAGGTCAGAGGGCTCGCGGCGTGACAGCTCGCGTTCCACCCGCACCAATGGCCGGAATGCGCGATGCACGCCAAAGGCCACCAGCGCCAGCAGCAGGCCGGACAGCACACCGACCGCCAGCAGTGCGCGGTTGACCATGTCCTGCGCGACCGCTTCACGCGCACGCCGGGTCTGGCCGACCTGCACCTGTACTTCGCCCTGCGCCGAGGCGGCGGCGAAACTGCGGCCGACCACCACGAAGCGCACGGTCTCGCCACTGTACGCCGCATCAAACAGCTGCGGTTGCGTGCCGGGCCGGCGCGGCGGCGCCGGCAGGTCGCCATAGCCGGTGATCAGGTTGCCACGGCTGTCGGCGACCCGATAGAACACGCGGTCTTCCGGGGCCATCGCCAGCAGGTCCAGCGCCGCATAGGGCAGATCGACCTGCCATTGGCCATCGACCAGGGCCACCGAATCGGCAATGGACAACGCCGAGGACACCAACAGGTGATCGTAGGAACGGTTGGCGGCGCGCTGGCCATAGCCGCGCGCGGCAAACAGCAGAGCCACCGCGAACACCGCCAGCAACGCGCCGAGGTAGAGCAGCAGCGTGCGCCGCAGCGAGCCCGGTGCGGCGTTCGCGGTCCGCGCGTCAGCCATTGGCGTCGGCGCTGTCATCACTGGCTTCCAGCAGGTAGCCAACGCCGCGCACCGTGGTGATGCGCAGCGGTGCACCTGCCAGCTTCTTTCTCAGGCGCCCCACATACAGCTCGATGGCATTCGGGCCGGCCTCGTCGTCGAAGCCGAACAGGCCATTGCCTATCTCATCCTTGCCGACCACCTGGCCGAGGCGGCCGACCAGAATCTCCAGCAGCCGGTACTCGCGGTTCGGCAGTTCGATCGGTTCGCCGTCGAGGCTGACCCGGTGCGCGGCATTGTCGAACTGGAAGCCACCGATCTGCACCACTTCGCTGGCCTGGCCGCGCGCGCGTCGCAGCAGCACGCGGCAGCGCGCTTCGAACTCGCGGAAATCGAACGGCTTGCCCAGGTAATCGTCGGCGCCGACGTCCAGCGCCTGCACACGGTCTTCGATGCCGTCGCGCGCGGTCAGCATCAGCACCGGTGTGCTGTCGCCGCGCTCGCGCATGCCGGCCAGCACGCGCAGGCCATCGAGCTTGGGCAGGCCGATATCCAGAACCACCAGGTCGAAGCTCTGGTAGCGCAGCACGCTGGCGGCGGCCAGGCCATCGGCCTGCCAGTCCACGGCGTGCCCACTGCGGCGCATGCGGCGGATGATCGCATCGGCCAGATCCGGGTTGTCTTCGACCAGCAGCAGGCGCATGGGCACGGGGGTGGGAGGGGAAACGAATGCTACCGCATGCCGCCGCCGCGCTTGCCGGGCGTGGCCCAGTGAGCGCAGTGGCCGGTTTTACGCTGCACCGCACAATCCGTTGACAGGACGATGACAGCTACGGCAACCCAGACTGCGGCCGCGCACCGTCCGGTGCCCACGATTGCCGCGCGCCTGGCGCGCACCTGGGAGGGTTTGTGGAATTCACGTTTGCCTGGCGGCGCCCTGCCGCCATGATGGCGCTGGCTGCCCTGTCGGCGCCGGCCTTTGCCGCCGAAGACGATCGTCCGGTCACGGCTTCGCTCGGAGGCCGCCTGCACCTGGACTTCGCCACCTTCGACAACGACAACCGCGGTACGCCGAACAAGGATGACACCGAGATCCGCCGTGCCTGGGTCGATGTGTCCGGCAAGTTCTTCGTGGTCGACTACAAGCTGGAAGCCGATTTCTCCGGCGACCGCGTCGAGGCCAAGGACGTGTACCTGGCACGCAGCTTCGGCAAGGCCGGCAAGCTCACCGTGGGCCAGTTCAAGCAGTACTTCTCGCTGGATGACCGCACCAGCTCCAACTACGGCAGCTTCCTGGAGCGCGGCAACGCCGGCACCACGCTGGCGCCGCTGTATCGCCTGGGCGCATCGTGGCAGGCCAACCCCGGCGACTTCACCTGGGCGGCCAGCATCTACAGCCTGGAAAGCATCGACGCCTGGCAGGTGAAGGGCCGCGCCGCCGGTGGCCGCGTCACCTGGGCGCCCTCGCCCAGCGATGGCGACGTGCTGCACCTGGGCCTGTCGCTGGCCCGTGAGGCCTACGACAACCCCGGCGCCAATGGCGTGCCTGGCCTGCGCATCCGCCCGCGCCCGGCCGGCCACCTGTCCGACGAGAGCCGCCTGACCCTGGTCGACTTCTCCGCCGGCCGCGATACCGACGTCAACAAGTGGTCGCTGGAATACGCGCAGGTGCGCGGCCCGCTGTCGTGGCAGGGCGAGTTCAGTGGCGCCACCTTCGATGACGGCGCGCAGCGCGGCGACGTGATGGCCGCCTACGGCATGCTCAGCTGGTTCATCACCGGCGAAAGCCGCGCCTACGACCGCAAGACCGGCCGCTTCGCGCGGGTGAAGGACATCCGCCACAGGGCCGGTGCCTTCGAAGTGGCGCTGCGCTACGACCAGATGTGGGGCGCACAGCACCTCGACGGTGCCCCCGACCTGCGCCGCGGCAGCACCGAAGCATGGACGCTGGGTGGCAACTGGTACCTGCGCGACAACCTGCGCTTCATGCTCAACGTGATCGAAAGCCGCAACCGCGACCGCCTCGCCGGGGTCACGGTGGACCGCACGCGTGCGGTCACCGGCCGCCTGCAGTACGACTTCTAAGCCCGACATTCCGGGCATTCCGCCCGGGCCCCTTCCACTCCCCCACGTCCTGTATTCGCAAGGAGTCCGCAGATGATGCTGAGCATCCTCGGCTTTGGCATGGTCATTACGTTCATGTACTTGATCATGAGCAAACGCCTGTCGCCGCTCGTCGCCCTGATCACCATCCCCATCCTGTTCGCGCTGATCGGCGGCTTCGGCGCCAACATCGACGAGATGATGCTGGAGGGCATCAAGAAGATCGCGCCGACCGGTGTGATGCTGATGTTCGCCATCCTCTACTTTGGGGTGATGATCGACGCCGGCCTGTTCGATCCGCTGGTGCGGGTGATCCTGCGCTTCGTCAAGGGCGATCCGATGAAGATCGTGCTCGGCACCGCGGTGCTGGCGATGCTGATCTCGCTCGACGGTGATGGCTCGACCACCTACATGATCACCGTCTCGGCGATGCTGCCGCTGTACCAGCGGCTGGGTATGAACGCGCTGAACATGACCTGCGTGACCATCCTCGCCGGCGGCGTGATGAACCTGACCCCGTGGGGCGGCCCGACCGCCCGCGCGGCCACCGCGCTGCACGTGGACCCCGCCGATGTGTTCGTGCCGCTGATCCCGTCGATGGTGATCGCCTGTGCCGGCGTGCTGCTGCTGGCCTGGTACCTGGGCCTGAAGGAACGCCGTCGCCTCGGCGTGGTGACCCTGCCCAAGGGTGGCAGCTGGATGGACAACAGCGTGTCCGACGACAGCAACCCGCTGCCGACCGTGGAAGACGCCGAGGACATCAAGCGTCCGAAGCTGCTGTGGGTCAACCTGGCCCTGACCGTGGCGCTGATGACGGCGCTGATCATCGGCGTGCTGCCGATGCCGGTGCTGTTCATGGTCGGCTTCGCCATCGCCCTGGTGATCAACTACCCGAACCTGGCCGAACAGCGCCGCCGCGTAGTCAACCACGCCGGCAACGTGCTGTCGGTGGTGTCGCTGATCTTCGCCGCAGGCATCTTCACCGGCATCCTCAACAACACCGGCATGGTCGAAGCGATGTCGCACAGCTTCCTGGCGGTGATCCCGGAATCGTGGGGCCCGTACCTGGCGGTGATCACCGCAGTAGCGTCGATGCCGTTCACCTTCTTCATGTCCAACGACGCGTTCTACTTCGGCGTGCTGCCGATCCTGTCCGAGGCCGCCGGCAACTACGGCATCACCCCGGTGGAGATGGCGCGCGCCTCGCTGGCCGGCCAGCCGGTGCACCTGCTCAGCCCGCTGGTGCCGTCCACCTACCTGCTGGTGGGCCTGGCCAAGGTCGAGTTCGCCGACCACCAGAAGTTCACCCTGAAGTGGGCCATCGCCATCTCGATGCTGCTGATGGTCGGCAGCCTGCTGTTCGGCCTGTACCCGCTCGCGGCCTGATCCCTTACCAAAGGAGCCTTCTGCAATGACGCTTCGAATCGCTTACGTCACCAGCGGCATGGGCAGTGTCGGTACTGCCATCTGCCAGAGCCTGGCCCGCAGCGGCCACACCGTGGTTGCCGGTTGCGCGCCGAACTCACCGCGCAAGGCCAACTGGCTGCGCGAGCAGCGCGAACAGGGCTTCGACTTCATCGCCTCCGAAGGCAACGCGACCGACTGGGCCTCGACCAGCGCGGCGTTCGCCAAGGTCCGCGCCGAAGTCGGTGAAGTGGACGTGCTGGTCAACAACTCCGGTGGCAGCCGCGACCTGCTGTTCCGGCAGATGACGGTGGAGGACTGGAACGCGGTGATTGCCTCCAACCTCAATGCGCTGTTCAACCTCACCAAGCAGGTGGTCGATGGCATGGCCACGCGTGGCTGGGGCCGCATCATCAACATTGGTTCGGTCAGCGCCCACAAGGGCCAGATCGGCCAGGTGAACTACGCCACCGCCAAGGCCGCGATGCATGGTTTCAGCCGTGCGCTGGCCGCCGAAGTGGCCTCACGCGGGGTCACCGTCAACACGCTGTCGCCGGGCTACATCGCCAGCCAGGCGATCAGCAGCTTCCCGCCGGACGTGCTGGACCGGCTGGCCGCCTCGGTGCCGGTGCGACGCCTGGGCCGTCCGGAAGAAGTGGCCGGCCTGTGCTCATGGCTGGCCTCGGATGAAGCCTCGTACGTGACCGGCGCCGACTATCCGGTCAACGGTGGCCTGTACATGGGTTGAGCCCGTCTCCACGCAGCGCGTGGACCGCCTCCCCCACGGAGTGCGCGGGGCCGGTGAACCTTCGCTTGCGAGGGGGATCCGGCCCCTTTTTGTTTCTGCATTTCTGAGATGCACTTCCCGATGCATCGGCAGAACCGGTGCTATACCTGCCAGCGCTTGCCGCGCCCAATGGACGAACGGCTGACATCGCGGATCAAGGAGGTTGGCATGCGTGCAATACTGATTGCGCTTCTTGCGGTCGCCACCACGCCACTGGCGGCAACCCCACCCGCTGCCACTGCAGAAGAGGCGGACGCAACCTGGCGGCTCGTGGAGCGCTGGTCCTTCCAACTGGCACGCTCTGACCTTGTCGCGCAGCTGTCACCACTGGCTCCGGCCGGCTCGCGTTCGGAAGCAGGAAGGGGCCGGGGCGACAGCGCCACCATCGATCTGGCGCCATTCGTGGTCGCCGGAAGGATCAAGGGGCCTTCTGGCCAGATCCACACCGACGCGTCGGGGCGAATCATCAAAGGCATTACGCTGTCGCTGGGCGGCGCCTGCATCTCGCGAAAGCAGATGGGTCGTCGCTACCCCGACTTCAACGTCCTTTCCGTCCCGTCAGGGCATAGTCTGGACGAGTCGACGGTGTTCGGCACGGTACTGAACGGCATCCAGATCGGGTTCTCATTCTCCGAACATGATCGTGACTGCATGGACCAGCTCAAATTCAGCTGGCCCGGTGAGCGCTTCTGATTCTCTCCGGCATACCACCATGACGAACAGGTTGCAGGACGCACACCACTGTCCTGCACCGTTCGTTGGTTTTCCGTAAAGAAGGTTTCATGTTCCGTTCGCATAGTGGCCATGCACCGCGCACGCGTGCCGGTGACCACCCCCAATGCAACGGACCACCATGCAGACCCGACACCTGACGATCGCCGTGGCGATCGCGCTCTCCGCCGCCGCCAGCGCCCATGCCGCCACCGCCGCCGATGCCGGCGCCAGCACCGATGCCGCGCTGAGCGCGCAGACGCTGGATACCGTCTCCGTGATCGGCCAGGGCGAGACCCGCCAGGTGCAGCGCATCACCACCGTCGACAAGCAGGTGCTGCCGCCGGGCACCAGCGGCCAGAAGATCCTCGATCGCCTGCCGGGCGTGTCGGTGCAGTCCAACGACGCCTTCGGTGCCAACGAGGAATCGCAGACCATCAGCCTGCGTGGCTTCGACAAGAGCCGCCTGGGCTACACGCTGGACGGCATCCCGCTGGGCGACAACAGCTACGGCAACTACAACGGCCTGAGCATCGCCCGCGCGATCATCGCCGAGAACCTGGCCGGTGCCGAGCTGTCGCAGGGCATCGGTTCGCTGGGCGTGGCCTCGACCAGCAACCTGGGCGGCACCATCCAGTACTTCTCGATGGACCCGTCCACCGAATTCGGTGGCCGCGCCAGCGTCACCGTCGGCGACAACAGCCAGCGCCGTGGCTACCTGCGCGTGGATACCGGCGACATCAACGGCTTCTCGGCCTATGTGTCCGGCGTGCACCAGGACCAGGACATGTGGGCCGCGCCGTACCAGAACCAGACCACCCGCCAGTTCAATGCCAAGGCAGTGTGGAATGTCGGCGACCACCGCTTCGGTGCGTTCGTGGCCACCTCGCGCGCCAGCCAGGCCAACTACGCCTACCTGTCCAAGGACATGCTGGCCCGCGGCCTGGGCTATGACTGGAACATCTATGCACCGGACTGGGATCGCGCCGTCGCCGCCGCGTACTGCGCGCCGGGCACCTACAACAAGGCGCGCTGCGCATTCAGCGGCGGCGTCAACAGCATCGACGATGCGTACTACCAGAGCCGTGCGCTGCGCGACGACAACCTGTATTCGGTGGATGCCGACCTGCGCCTGGGCGAGCAGGGCCGCCTGAAGCTGCTGGCCTATCACCACGACAACCGTGGCCAGGGCCACTGGTGGGCACCGGGCCAGCCGTCCTACCCGGGTACCGACAGGATGCTGCCGATCTCGATCCGCAGCACCAACTACACGATCAACCGCGATGGCCTGACCGCCGCGCTGTCGTGGACGGTGGGCATCCACGAACTGGAAGCCGGCCTATGGTACGAGCAGAACGACCATAACGTGTCGCGCAACTTCTACTACATCAGCGGCCCGTTCCTGGACGACCTGTACCTGAAGAACCCGGACCGCCTGCTGTTCAACCAGGACTTCGACATCCGCACGCGCCAGTTCTACGCGCAGGACCGCATGCGCTTCCTGGACCAGCGCCTGACCGTGGACGTGGGCATCAAGAGCCCGAACACCCGCATGCGCGCCACCGCCAACCCGGGCGTGGAAACCAGCATCGCCTCAGGCACGCTGACTGCCAAGGAATCGGTGCTGCCGCAGCTGGGCCTGGGCTTCAAGCTCAACGCCAACAACGAGCTGTTCGCCTCGTATGCCGAAAACATCGCCGCCTTCGTCGGCGGTGGCAGCGGCGGCCCGCTGCAGGTGTCGCCGGAATCGTTCGCGGCCAGTGCCGGGCTGGAGCCGGAGAAGTCCAAGAGCCTGGAAGCCGGCTTCCGTACCTTCGGCGAGAAGTACCAGGCGTCGATCGCGGGCTACAACGTGAAGTTCGACAACCGCCTGCTGTCGCTGAACCCGTGCTCGAGCATCGAAGTCGGCACGCGTCCGGAGTGCGTGACGCGCTTCATCAACGTCGGTTCGGTGAAGAGCTACGGCGCGGAACTGACCTTCATCCTCAAGCCGATCGACGGCCTGCAGTGGTACAACGCGCTGTCCTGGAACAAGACCACCTACGAGGACGACTACCTGTCCGGCGGCGCGGTAGTGCCGGTGGCCGGCAAGATCACCGTGGATACGCCGCAGCGCATGGCCTCCAGTGAAATCAGCTGGAACCGCGATGGCTTCTTCGCCAGCCTGCGTGCCAAGTACACCGGCAAGCGCTACTACACTTACACCAACGACCAGTCGGTGCCGGGCGTGACTACCTTCGACGCCGGTGCGGGCTACGATTTCGGCCCGGGCCTGGGCCTGCGCAATGTGCGGGTGTCGTTGAACGCGACCAATCTGACCAACAAGCGCTATGCGGGCCAGCTGAGTTCGTTCGCACCGACTGATCCGAAGGGCACGCGTTATGCGATCCATGCGAGCGCACCGCGGCAGTTGTTCATGACGGTGGCGGCAGAGTTCTAAGTCGAAAGCGTTGCCCCGCGGCGTCTTGATTATCGTCGCGGGGGGGGGGCGGGGGGGGGGGGGG